>JANMMT010000084.1:0-1659 GCA_031373545.1 Hyphomicrobiales bacterium | reverse complement strand
GCGGACGATATCGCCGCCGGCGAGCTGGTGGAGCTGCTGCGCGCCCTGCCAGTCGATATCGAACAAGATGTCGCGGCCCTGTTCGAGCACGTTCCAGACCTGCGCCTTGGGCGTTCCGTAGCGATGGCCGAAGACATGCGCCCACTCATAGAAGTCGTCCGCTTCGACCATCTGGTCGAACTCGTCCGCGGACACGAAGTGGTAGTGGACCCCGTCGATCTCGCCCGGACGCGGCGGGCGGGTGGTGGCCGATACCGACAGCCTGATCTCGGGGTCCTTGGCGAGCAGCATTCGCGAGAGCGTGGTCTTCCCCGCGCCCGAGGGCGATGAGAGGATGAACATCAGGCCCCGGCGATGAAGCTGATCTGCTGTATGCTGTGAGGAGTCGCCCATAGCGCCCGTTGCACCATGAGGGCGGCACTAATCAAGCTTGGATCAGGATTCGTCCGCGCCGGGCTTATCTGCCGCGCGGCCCGATTCGAGCCCTTTGCCGCGATCGTAAAAGATTTTGGCGGCGAGCCCGCCTACCACAAACGCAAAGCCGATGGGCGAGCGGCGCGCGAGGCGGCTGGCGCCCCACAGCACCGCGCTTGCGGCGAACCCGCGCTTGTCGACCAGGCGGCGGGCTTTGCGATCGCCGTAATGCGGGGTGAGCAGGCCTTTCTCCATCCGGTCGCGCAACATGCCTCCGGCGGCGCGCAGAACCACATCGGCGATGGCGAGATTGGTCGAGGCGTTAGGGCTGGGGAGCTGCAGGCCAGCCTTGCCGGAGTTGGCAGGCTCTGTGCCGGGTGTGGCCGGTGCGGATGCTTCCTTCGTCCGCTTGCTCCTGCTCTTGTGGTTGAGCCGAGCCATCGCGCTTATTTCTTGCGGCCGAAATCGATGCTGACGACGTTCGAGCCGTCGGGATCGCTGTCCGGCCCGTCGTTCTCGGCGTTGTCATGCGCTTCGGGCTCGAGCTCCTCGACCGCAGCCTGGAACTGCAACCCGAAATCGACCGCCGGATCGACGAAGGCGGTGATCGCGGCAAAGGGGATCGTCAGCTTGGCCGGCACCTGATTGAAGGTGAGGCTGACCGAGAAACTGTGCTGTAGCACCTCGAGATCCCAGAACTTGTTCTGGAGCACGATCGTCATCTCGTCGGGGAAACGCTCACGCAGGTGCGGCGGGATCGTAACGCCGGGCGCGCCGGTCTTGAATGTGATGTAGAAGTGGTGCGCCCCGGGTAGCGTACCGCCGCCGCCGACGAGCGAGCCGAGCACCCGGCCGACCACCGCGCGCAAGGCTTCCTGTACGATCTCGTCGTAAGGGATCAGGCTGTCGGGCGCGTCGCTGTTCATCGGGGCGGATTCGTGGCGGCACAAGCGGCCTTGGTCAAGCCCTTTGGCGTGTCTCATGCGATTGACTGTGGGAGTAAAAGTCACGAGCGCTCTGTGCGCCTCACGCTTGTCATGCGGGACAAGCGGACTATAGCGCGTGGCATGGCCAGCATCCCCGCCCAAACGCCCCAGCGCATCGGCTCGGTAGAGCGCAACACGACCGAGACCGGAATCGCGATTCACGTCAATCTCGACGGAACGGGCGCTTATGACGTCTCCACCGGGATCGGCTTTCTCGACCATATGGTCGAACAGTTCAGTCGCCACTCGCTGATCGACG
>JANMMT010000052.1:0-40082 GCA_031373545.1 Hyphomicrobiales bacterium | reverse complement strand
GTCTGCCGTTCCTGCACCGCGCCGCCCAGCACGATGATTCCATCGACTTTGCGCCCCGCGAGATCAGGCACCGGAAAGCGCATCTCCAGCGGCAGGATCAGCCAGTTCGCGGCAGGAGTCAGGCCCAGGATGAGAAGAGTGCTCAAACCAATCGCGGCGAGGAGGCGTCCAAGCTTCAGGTGGCGCGTGAAGAGAAGCCCCACACCAACCACCATAAGGGTGGCAAGCAGGTTGGACGGCTCGACAAAAAACCAACCGATTTTTGCAACATGGTAAAACATGAAAGCCTTCAAACCTTAACGCGGGCGCGCATCAAGGTGCATTTTGCATGATCCTTGGACAAGGGCGCAGGGCCCAGCCATGGTGGACGAACTGACATATCTGGCCAGCCCGTGCTATTGCATTGTTTCATATACATAAATCATGATTATCAGATTTTATCACAGTGGTGTGGGTTAATGCGGTCTTGCTGAATTCAGCCGACAAATCCCGCGAATGAAGCACAAACTCGTCTCAAATCCGCCCACCGATCTTGGCCAAGGTGAAGGGAATTGGTGTTTACATACACCCAGCTTTCGATGATCCCGTTAAGTTCTGCGAGCGACGCACCCGCAGCGACATTAACTTTCGAAAGCCGATACGCCGGAACCGGTCACCCATTGCACCCTGGGTCGCCCAAGTCACCCGGCTTTGACCCGCCAGGCACGGCCCCCGCCTGGCGGGTCTTTTTCATGCCGCGTCGAGGCGGATCAGGTTGCGCCAGGCAAGGCCTTGCAAGGTGCCTGCGCGCGGCTTGTATTCGCACCCCAGATGTCCGGCGTAGCCAAGCTGCTGCAGCAAAGCGCAAACATCCACCACAGCCACCTCGCCCTCGTCCGGCTCGGCCCGGCTGGGCACGGCGGCAATCTGCACATGGCCGATCAGCCCGAAGTGTTGCTCAAGCCGCCGCGCAACATCCCCTTCCATGATCTGGATGTGGTAGACATCAAACAGCAACTTGAGGTTCGGCCTTGCCAGCACGCGCAGCAGCATCGCGGCCTGATCGCTGGCCTGCAGGAAATACCCCGGGCGGTCGCGGGTGTTCAGCGGCTCGGTCAGAATGATCCGCCCTGTGCGTGCGGCGTTGTCCGCGGCCCATGCCATATTGGCGAGATAACTGGCTTCAGCCTCCGCCTGCGAGCCTGCGCCCCCGTGTCCGGCAAGCACATGCACCATCGGCACATCGAGCGCGGCGGCATAGGCGAGGGCGCGGTGAACGCCCGCTTGAAACGCTGCACGGCGGGCCGGATCGCAGGCGAGGCCGAAATCCCCCTCGGCGTCGCCGGGTGGGGTGTTGAGGCTGAGCAGGCGTACGCCCGCTTCATCGAGCGCGGCGCGAAGGATTGCCGGCGTATGCGCGTAGGGAAATTGACACTCCACCACCGCGAAGCCGGCCTGCGCTGCCGCCTTGAAGCGGTCGAGGAACGGAATTTCGTGAAACAGCAGCGAGATGTTTGCGGACAGGGGCAGGCGCGTCTGCACCTGTTTCAAGCCGCCTGCGGCGTGGTCAAGGGAAGGCCGGGTGGCTCTGCTGCAGGCACCGCTGTGGGCACCGCACGGGGTGCGCCCGGGCCCGACCAGGGTGAGCTCTTGAACCATGCCACGATGTAGGCAACCACGACGACGCTTGCGAGGCCAGCCGCATTGACAAGGGCTACGATGGCTTCATCGCGCCCCGCATAATCCAGCGCAATCCCTGCGGCACGTGCCAGGAACAGGCTGGTGAGGAACGTTGCCAGCGATTGCTGCCCCACACGCACGATCGGCTGGCTCCAGCCCGTTCCGATGCGCGCACGAAAAGGCTCCACGATCGAGAGCGTCACATAAGCCAGGGCCAGAAAGTGCAGGATCCGCAGGGGATGCAGGTTCGCCTGCTGTGTGTCGGGTGGCAGAAGCCAGACCTGCAGGGCTTCCAGAGCGGGATACAGACGGTGGAACCCCCAGAAGCTGATGACCGCCGACACCGCCAGATAGCCACCGGCAAGCCACACCAGAACAGGCTGGCGCAGGCGCACCCCCGGCAACCATCTTGCGCCGAAGGCAAAGCCCGCAAAGAAGATCAGCTGCCAGGCAAAAGGATCGAAATACCAGACGCGCCCACTCCACGGGTTGGCTGTGAAGGTCAGTCCCGCCTCCCATGCAGCGACATAAAGGGCAATGCTGAGCGCGAAGGGAGCGCCCGCATGGAGGCGGCGGGCCAGCATCATCAACGGCACGAGCGCCAGGATGACGAGATACATCGGCAGGATATCAAGATAATCCGCCTGCCAGCGCAGGGTGACCATGGCCACGAAGGCGCGGGCGGGATCGTCCACCAGCGGATTGAGCCCCTGATTGCGCAGGTAGCCCACCTCTGGCCAGGTGCTCTCCGCCAGCATGTAAAGCGCCGTGATCACGAGAAACAGGCCGATATGCGCCCAGTAAACCTGCCAGCAGCGGTGAAGAATGCGGGCCAGTCCAAGCCACCAGCCGCGCCGCACGAAAACGCTGCCGAAGGCCAGCGCGCTGGCAAAGCCCGATCCGAAGACAAACATCTCCGTCGCATTGGAAAATCCGAACCGCGCCGGGATGAACCCGTTCCAGCTGTTGCCCGGCACATGCGCAATGAAGATGATGAGCATCGCAAGTCCGCGAAAAAAATCGAGGCGCAGATCGCGGAGCTTGGGATTGGCAGTTGTCATGAAAACCACGCTTGGCGATGTTTCGTGTCAACCGCCAATCGCATTTGCGTGAAATGGCGGCCTAGACCCAGCCGGACAGCTCTTTCATGGCCACATGCTTGATCACTTTCAGGCCAAGCTCGCTGTCGTTCAGGCAGGGAATATAAGCAAAATGCTCGCCGCCGTTGTGCAGGAAAATCTCGCGGTTCTCAACATCCAGTTCTTCCAGCGTTTCCAGGCAGTCAGCCGAAAAGCCGGGTGCGAGCATGACCATGCGCTTGACGCCCGATTTCGCAAGCTCTTCGACGGTCACATCGGTGTAGGGCTGCAACCACTGCTCCGGCCCGAAACGGGATTGGAAGGTCTGGCGGAATTTCTCCACCGGCAGGCCCAACGCCTCGCGCAACAGGCGGCCCGTCTTGGCGCATTGGCAATGATACGGGTCACCCTTGAGCAGGTAGCGCTTGGGCACGCCGTGAAAGGAGCAGACGATGACCTCGGGCTCGAAATCGAGCGTGGTGATTTTCTGGCGAATGCTCTCGGCAAGCGCATCGATGTAGACCGGATCATCGTGCCAGGGCGGAGCCACGCGCACGGCAGGTTGCCATTCCATCGCCATCAGCTGACGGAAGGCCTGATCGGCGGCAGTGCCTGTGGTCGCGGCGGAATACTGCGGATAGAGCGGCAGCAGGAGAATCCGGTCACAGCCCTGCTTGAGCAGATTTTCGATCGCAGGCCCCGTGGGTGGGTTGCCGTATCGCATCGCGAAATCGACGATGACGTTGTCCGTCACAACCGAAAGTGCCGCCTGCAGCTTCTCCGCCTGGCTGCGCGTGATGGTTAGCAGCGGGCTTTCGTCACGCTCCGTGTTCCAGATCGAAGCGTAGTCGCGGCCCTTGCGCGAAGGGCGTATGGACAGAATGATGCCTTGCAGGATTGGCTGCCACAGCACGGCGGGCCAGTCGATCACGCGCTTGTCGGACAGGAATTCCGAGAGATAACGCCGCATCGACCAGTAATCCGTGCCGTCGGGCGTGCCCAGATTCAGCACCAGCACGCCGATCTTGCCGCCCATGACACGCGGGTGATCCCCCGGCAGCCTGAGCGCCCGGTAGCTGGCCTCGCGCGGATCGCGCTCGCCTGTCTTGACCATGAGGTTCATGTTGGAGCTTTTCTAAATCACGTCTGAAATACCAGATAGGGCTGCTGATGCGCCATGTCGAGCACCCGGGCTGCGACAGGTTGGCGGGGCCTGGCCCAGCTTGCTTCACCGGGAGGTGCCGATGGAGATGCAGACGGGCTTGCACGGCGCAACCGCGCCCTCCATATTTGGCAGTGAAGCGCCGCAGGCGTGTGGAATGCGTCCACGCGCAATTGGGCTTCATGTGTTCGAGGCGCCGCTGATGGCCGACAGGCTGGATGGGCTTCGGAGAGTGCCATGACCCGTGTGCCGACGTTCAATTCCCCTTTTCTGCTCGGTTTTGATGAAATCGAAAGGGCGCTCGACCGCGTGTCGAAGGCCTCGGGCGATGGCTATCCACCCTACAACATCGAGCGGCTCATCCGCACCGATTGCGCTCCCGAGCGCCTGCGCATCACGCTTGCGGTCGCAGGATTTGCCCGGGACCAGCTTGAAATTCTGCTTGAGGATGGCCAACTCGTCATCCGGGGCCGCCAATTGGATGACAAGACGCGGCACTATCTGCATCGCGGCATCGCCGCCCGGCAGTTCCAGCGTGTGTTCCTGCTGGCGGACGGGATGGAGGTGCTCGGCGCCGATCTCTCCAACGGTCTGCTGTCGGTCGATCTTGTGCGGCCTGATCCTGAACGGGTCATCCGCCGCATCGAGATTGTCGACCGGGACTGACCACAAGCGGAGCCACCGCATTCGTTCAGCCTTTGGCAACACATTGGGCGCAGCATCCCTCACAGCGGGTGCGTCACCTTGCATGCCGTGCCGAAGATGCTTCGAGTTTGGTCCGCGTATTGCCTGGATTTTCAGGCGAACAGAGCTGCCAGAAAGGGGCTTTGACATGAGCGTACGATCCAAGAATGAGACCAACACCGCGGGGCCTGTCGCCCAACCGCCGGTTCCATTGTCAGACATCACCCAGCAACAACTGGCCCAACTCGGTGAAGGCGAATTCGCCTATCTGCGCTCAATGGGTTCGGATGAGGTCCGCCGGCTGTTTCCGCAAGTGCCGCCCCTCTCGCCCGGACAGCAGGTCTTTGCCCTCTTCGGCGCCGACGGCGCGCCGATTCTCCTGGCGGACAGCCGCGCGACGGCGATGGCCAACGCCTGGGAAAACGAGCTGAAAACCGTCAGCCTGCATTGAAATTCGGGTTGCCCTTAACCTATGGGCAACCTTAACGGGCCATGATGGTGACATGGGCAGGTGAGCGGCGGAAGGGTTCTTGACCCTGCCGTTTCCTGCAGGTTCGTTGCGTCAGAGTGCCCCATGCGTACACACAGCCGCCAGCGCGCCAAGCGCCGCTCGTTCCTTGTGAGCCCCCTGAAGCCGTGGATGCTGGCGACGGGGCTCCTTGTGTCCTTCACGGCCACCGCCGGCGTGCGCACCACCGTCGACATGGATTTGCCCGGCTTGCGCTTCGGCAACGAGCCGAATGCGGTGAGCCTGGCCTGGCCGACCCTGACCGCGCCCGACATCGCGATGACCGCTGAAGATTTCCGCAGCGCAGAGCCCCAGCGCGAGTTGGAAGCTGCCAACACTGCGCCGTCGGGAACACAAGTGCTGCAACTGCCCGAGCCTGAAATCGAGGGAGAGGCCCATCTCCAGCCCGGATTCTGGCGCGCCGCGCAACCCACCGATGGCAAGGGTGCCCTGTCGGAAGCCGCTCCGGATGTTTCGGTGCTGTTTCGTCTCAGCCTGGAGATGATGCCACTGGCTGCGCCTTTTTCGGCTGATGACGGCGGTCCCGTCATGGGTGCCTTCAGCGGCCTCATGGCCCCCAAGGCCGAAGACCGCATCGTGCTGGCCAAGGCCGCACCTGCATCGCTGACGCCCGAAGGCTTCAAGGCGCAGGGCGGCATCCGCTCGCCCCTGCTGGGCATCGTCAAGACCGAGCGCGAGATGCAGTGCCTGGCCGAGGCCGTGTATTTCGAGGCACGTTCCGAGCCCGAGCGCGGACAGGCCGCTGTGGCGCAAGTGGTGCTCAACCGCACGCAATCGGGCACCTATCCCACAAGCGTTTGCGGTGTGGTCTATCAGAACCGCCATCGCTATCTGGCGTGCCAGTTCACTTTTGCCTGCGAAGGCAAGTCGCTGCGCATCACCGAGCCTGGCCCCTGGCGCACCGCTTCGCGCATCGCGCGTGACGTGGCGGAAGGGCGCACCTACCTGGCAGGAGTCGGCAACGCGACCCACTACCACGCCAATTATGTACGGCCATGGTGGGCGCGCTACATGGACAAGCGCGAAAAAGTCGGCAGCCACATCTTCTACTTCGAGAGTCCGTGACGCCAGGACAACGTGACGGGACAGCCGCGTTCGGCTATTCACGGAGCGATGTGCGGACGCTATGCCATCATCACGCCGCCCGAGGTGCTCAGGGCGCACTTCGGCTATCCGGAATTGCCGAATTTTCCGCCGCGCTACAACATCGCGCCCACGCAGCCCGTGCCCGTCGTGCATCTGGTGCAGGGCGAGCGGCGGTTCGATCTGATGCGCTGGGGCTTCATTCCCGGCTGGGTGAAGGACATCAAAGCCTTCCCGCTCGTCATCAACATCCGCTCCGAGACAGCGCGGGAGAAAGCCTCGTTCCGCGCCGCCATCCAGCGCCGCCGGGCGTTGATGCCCGCTGATGGTTTTTACGAGTGGCAGAAATTCGGCGAAAAAAAGCATGAGGCCGAGAGTCGCCCCTTCTTGCTGCGACGCCCTGACCGCGCACCCTTCGCCTTCGCCGCGCTGTGGGAAACATGGATATCTGCCGATGGCAGCGAGATCGACACGGTGGCCTTGCTCAACACAGTGGCAAACGGTGTGATTTCGGCCATCCATCCGCGCTCACCCGTCATCCTTGCGCCTGCTGCCTACGACACATGGCTCGATCCGCTCACACCGGTGGAAGAGGCCTGCCGGCTGCTGCAGCCGCCCGGCGAGGCGGAACTCGAACTGGTGCCCATCGGCCGTGCGGTCAACCGCGTCGCGCATGATGGTCCCGAGGTGCAAAGGCCGCCTGGCGACGACGAACGGGCGCCCGCGCCGCCGCGCAAGGCCAGGATGATCGCGACGGATGGCGGGCAAGGTGGCGGGCAAGGAGGCGGGCAAGGAGGCGGGCAGGGCAGTCTGTTCTAATCCGTCAGACGTGCGGATTTGAGCCAGCCCTCTGCCGTGGCGGAAATGGCCAGAAATGGCCCGCGCACGGCGTTGACAGCCAGCCGCACGCGGCCCTCTTCGGCCTGTGCCTCGCTGGCTCCCAGCGCAAAGCGCGTGCCGGCAGGTGTGCTGACCTCCAGTTCGAGGATGGTGCCCCCACCCCCCAGCGCGACGACGAAATCCCGGTCGAACGGGTGCCCCTTCGCCCCGTCCTGCCGCCGATGGGCAAAGCCGCTGTAAAAATAGGGGGCGTCGGGCGCCTGCGCGGCCTCGATCATCGGGGGTGGCACAAAGGCCAGCCGCTGGCGCAGGGCGCGCGCGGGCGCTCCCGCCACGACAGTGTAGGGCATGACATCACGCGTCACCACGCTGTTGGCCCCAATCACCGCGCCCCGCCCGACAGTCACCCCCGGCAGGATGACGACATTGATGCCGATCCAGACATCATCGCCGATGCACACGGCCGCATTGGCCTTTGGATGCGCCACCTCCTGCTCGACGATGAGCCGCCAGGGTTCAGGCGAGGCATAGACATGTGTGCCCGATGCCACCATGAGGTTTGGCCCCACCGCACAATAACGCCCGATGCTGACCGTGCCGTAGAGGCGCGCGTGATCGTTGATGCCACTGGCTTCCCCGATGCGAATGTGCCCGTCTTCGCTCTGGATATGCACATCGCGCCCCAACCCGACGCCGTGTCCCAGGGTGAGATGGGCGGCTGCGCCCAGATAGATGCGCGTGAGCGCGCCGATGCGCACGTCGCGCCCCGCCAGAATGCGTTCGGGCGTAGGCAGTTCCACCATCATGCCGCAGTGCAGGGCAGGGTGCCGCCAGCGGTTGAGCAGCCAGCCAAAGGCCGGGACCAGCTTGCCCAGTGCGTCTGACCTGCTGCCTGCGCGTGTCACCAGACCACGCCGCATTTTGATTGAACAATCAAAATGGCGAAAGCGTGCTCTGCACCAATCATCTGGAGCATGTCGTTATCAGAAAACCGCTTCATGCTTTTCTGCGACATGCTCAAACGGCGCGGTAGAATTTCTTGAGGATGGGCGCAAGCTTGGGGTCCAGCCCCTGGATTGGCACCGGCGTAACCGTGCGCGCCAGATCCTCATCGTGGGGAATATCCAGCAGGCTGAACTGGAATTGCATCAGCAGGCGATAGCCCCGCTTGACGCTGCTGCCCCGGTGGAAGCCTGCCGTATCCTCCGCGATGATCGTGCCCTTGGGCGCGGCGAAGACCACCTCGTTCTCGGCCCCGTAATAGTTGAGCAACTCCTCATCCGCGTAAATCTTCGAGAGCCTGAATGGCCCGGGCTTCACATGCCCATGGGTGCCCTTGATGTAGCAATGCGCGCCCGTGTCGGGCTCGACATCGGTGAGGTAGAAGAAAAACTTCAGGAAGCCGGGGCCGTCGTTGTCGTAGTGATATTGATGGGCGCCGTAAGTGCCCTTGTAGGGCGGATCCAGCCACAGCGACATGCTGGTGAGCAGCGGCCGCGCATGGAGATAGTCCTGCGCGATTTTGTGGAAGGTGTCGTCGAACAACAGCTCCTGCACAGCCGGCAACGCCGCAAGGCTCGGCATGGACCAGACATATCGCCCGAATTCCGTCGGGATATTGGTGCGGTCGATCATCAGATTCTCGCCCAGCTTCTTGGCATAGGCGGGCGTGCTGAAGGCAAAATCCGTGATCTGCTTGATCGCCTGATCCGAGAGCCGGCGCGGCAGGATCGAACAACCGTCACGATTGAGGTCGGCACCTGCGCTGGCGACCGCCGCATCATCCAGAAAAGCACCGGAAGACAGCGTGGCAGGGGGTGCGGTGCGCCGACGCCAGTTCATGTACACAGCATCAAACTTGCCGTTGGTCAGTTCATGCAGCTTCTGCGACACACGAAATTTCAGCAAGCTGAGATGCTTGAGACGCAGCGGCTCCAGCAGGAAGTGGTCAACGGCATTTGCCATACGATGGCCTTTCAATGGGGGGCATGCTGCCATCGCAGCGATGCAGCCCGTGACAGCGCCGCCAGATATCGCCGCCATGGCTTCAAACGTCAACGGGCGCGCGGCATCCCGCAGTTCGACCCCCTCAAGGCTCGAGCTCGATGTCCCAGTAGAGATAGTCCACCCAGCTTTCATGAAGATAGTTGGGCGGAAACAACCGGCCGTTGCGGTGCAGGTCATTGATGCTGGGCTGATAGGGTTTCTGCATCGGCCACATCTTGGCGACCGCAGGCATCTTGTCGGCCTTGGTGAGGTTGCAGGGCGAGCAGGCGGTCACCACATTCTCCCAGCAGGTGTGCCCGCCGCGCGAGCGAGGCAGCACGTGGTCGAAGGTCAGGTCGTCCTTGTCCCCGCAATACTGGCAGCTGAACTTGTCACGCAGGAAAACGTTGAAGCGTGTGAATGCCGGAAAGCGCGAGGGCTGCACATACTGCTTGAGCGAGACGACCGACGGCAGCTTGAACTCGCAGCTCGGGCTGCGCACGACCGTGTCGTATTCCGAGACGATGTTCACGCGGTCGAGGAACACCGCCTTCAGAGCGTCCTGCCAACTCCACAGCGAGAGTGGATAGTAGCTCAGCGGGCGGTAATCCGCATTAAGAACGAGCGCCGGACAGCCATCCGGAACAGCCAGAGGAGGTACATGGATCGTCACCTGCGAGAAGTCTCCTTCTTCAGGTGGCCGCCAGCCAAAGCCCTGCCACAGGCCCGGTTGCCGAACCACACGCCTAGATCATGCAGATATGCGAATCCGCATGCCGTTCTCATCTAAGCGTCAGACGACACAAATGTGAAGCCCGGCACAGACAGACGAGGGAAGATACGCAATTCACAACGTGCATGTGGGCGCTGATTGCCTCTGGTACAATGTTATACTATATCACTTGTGACATCATGGCTCATTTTCATCACCCAGTTGCGCCAAACGTGACGCCTGCAGCCTCCCTGTTTCGCCTGTCGGCGGTGCAGCGGCTGGTCGCTGCCGCTGCTGTTTCCAGCCTGCTGTGGGCTTGCGTCTACTGGGCACTGGCATGAGCGGCGCACCCTTGATCCGCTTTGACAATCTCACGCTGGGCTATGACCGCCATCCGGCGGTGCATCATCTGTCCGGGGACATCGCGCCGGGAAGCCTGCTTGCGGTTGTCGGGCCCAACGGGGCTGGAAAATCCACGCTGCTCAAAAGCCTGGTCGGAACGCTCTCTCCTCTTGAAGGTGCGGTGCATACCGGCAATCTGGCGCGCGTGGATATCGCCTACTTGCCGCAGGCGGCGCAGATTGATCGTTCCTTTCCCATGTCGGTGTTCGATCTGGTGGCTGCAGGTGCCTGGGGCACGGCGGGGCTGTTCGGCGGTTTTAGGCGCAAGCAGCTTGCGGTCATTCATGAGGCGTTGACGGCGTTGGGTCTGGCGGGATTTGAAAACCGGACCATCGGAGCGCTGTCGGGGGGGCAGCTGCAGCGCGTGCTCTTTGCCCGCTTGCTGGTGCAGGATGCCCGGCTGATCCTGCTGGATGAACCGTTCACCGCCATTGACGGCAAGACGGCCGCCGATCTGCTGGCCATCGTGAAGCGTTGGCACGGCGAACAGCGCACGGTCATCGCCGTGTTGCACGACATGGATGTTGTGCGAAAGCATTTTCCGCAGACGCTCCTGCTGGCGCGCGAGGCCATCGCCTGGGGGCCGACGCATGCGGCGCTCAGCGCAGACAACCTCCTCAGGGCCCGCCGCATGATCGAAGCGCATGACCCGCGCGCGGAACCCTGCGCGCACGCGGCCTGACACCGTGATTGCCGACTATCTGATTTCCCCCTTTGCGGAATTTGCCTTCATGCGCCGCGCGCTGGTGGGCAGCTTCGCGCTCGCGATTGCGGGCGGCCCCATCGGGGTGTTTCTGATGCTTCGGCGCATGAGTTTGGTGGGTGACGCCATGGCCCATGCGATCCTGCCCGGCGTTGCCGTGGGGTATCTGATCGCAGGTCTGTCTCTGGGGCCGATGACGCTCGGAGGGTTGGTGGCTGGCTTTGCCGTGGCGCTGCTGGCGGGCGGCGTGGCGCGGGTCAGCGTGATCAAGGAGGACGCGTCGCTCGCGGCCTTCTATCTCATCAGCCTCGCGCTCGGCGTCACCATCGTGTCCCTGCGCGGCTCCAATGTGGATCTCCTGCACGTGCTGTTCGGATCGGTGCTGGCCCTTGGCGATGAGGCCATGATCCTTGTGGCCGGCATTTCCACGCTGACGCTGGCCGCGCTGGCGCTGATTTATCGCCCCCTTGTGCTCGATACGGTCGACCCAGGTTTCCTGCGCTCTGTCTCGCGGGCTGGCCCCGCCGTGCACATGATCTTCCTGGCGCTCGTGGTGCTCAACCTCGTGGGGGGGTTCAACGCCTTGGGCACCTTGCTCGCCGTCGGCCTCATGATGCTCCCCGCGGCCAGCAGCCGGTTCTGGTCCGCCGATATTTCGGTGATGATTCCGCTCTCCGCCGCGCTGGGCATGCTGGCATGTTACAGCGGGTTGCTGGCCTCCTATCACCTCAACCTGGCGGCTGGCCCCTCCATCGTGCTGGCGGCAGGCGCCATTTACATTATCTCGCTTCTGGCAGGGCAGGCCGCCGGGCTGTTGTGGCGACTCTTGCCAAAGGCCCATGTCTCCCGCTAATGTAATATTATTACATTTTTGGAGTTTCCTGATGCTCGATCGCCGCACCCTCATCGCCGCCGCCGCAGCAGCGCTTGCACTCCCTGGCGCCTTGGTCGCGCAGGAGGCCAAATTGCCTGTCGTGGCCAGCTTTTCCATTCTCGGGGATCTGGTTCAGGCCATTGGCGGCGCGCGCATCGAGCTCACGACTCTCGTGCAGCCCGGCAGCGATGCCCATGTCTACAAACCCACGCCGGCAGATGCCAAAGCGGTTGCGTCGGCGCGTGTGGTGATCACGAACGGGCTCAAGTTCGAAGGCTGGATGGCGCGGCTCATGCAAGCTTCGGCCAGCAAGGCGGCATTGGTGGAGGCCAGCCGGGGCGTGAAAGCCGTGGAAGCACAAGGCGACAAGCCCGGGCATGGTCACGGAGGTCATAGTCATAGAGGTCTTGATCCTCACGCCTGGCAATCCGTGGCCAATGTCAAGATCTATGTCGCCAACATTCGTGACGCGCTTGCGGCTGCCGACCCCGCCGGCCGGCTGCTTTTCGAGGGCAATGCCGCGCGTTACCTTGCCGAGCTTGACGCGCTCGAGGCCGAAATCCGCAGGCAGGTGGCCCGCATTCCACCGGACAAGCGCCGCGTGATCACATCCCACGATGCGTTCGGGTATTTCAGTGCAGCTTACGGCGTGGAGTTCATCGCACCGCGCGGCCTTTCCACCGAAACGGAGGCTTCGGCCAAGGATGTCGCACGGCTGATACAACAGATCCGCCGCGAGAACGTGACTGCGGTGTTTGTGGAAACCATTTCCGACCAGCGCCTGATCGAGCAGATTGCGCGTGAAACCGGTGCAAAAGTCGGTGGCACTCTGTTTTCCGATGCCCTCTCCCCTGCAAATGGCCCCGCCAGCACCTACATCTTGATGATGCGGCACAATGCGACCACCATCGCCGCTGCGCTTGCGCCCAACAGCTGACCTCAAAGGCCTGAAACGATGTCCGACAAAACCCCCGTCACCGTGCTCACCGGCTATCTGGGCGCGGGCAAAACCACCTTGCTCAACCGTATCCTCACCGAGGATCACGGGCAGAAATTCGCCGTCATCGTCAATGAGTTCGGCGAAGTGGGCATCGACAACGAGTTGGTCGTCGGCGCTGATGAGGAGGTGTTCGAAATGAACAACGGGTGCATCTGCTGCACCGTGCGCGGCGACCTCATTCGCATCATAGAGAAGCTGATGCGCCGCAAGGACCGTTTCGATGCGATCATCGTCGAGACAACGGGCCTGGCAGATCCCGCACCTGTGGCCCAGACTTTTTTCATGGATCAGGAGGTGCAAGCCAACGCGCGGTTGGATGCCGTGGTGACGGTCGCCGACGCGATGTGGCTGAAAGAGCGGCTCAAGGATGCGCCCGAGGCCAAGAACCAGATTGCCTTTGCGGATGTCATCCTGCTCAACAAGACGGACCTCGTGACGCCCGAGCAACTGCGTGAAGTGGAAGCGCGCATCCGCGCGATCAACCCCTACGCAAAGCTGCATCGCACCGTGAAATCAAACGTGCCGATCAGCGAGGTGCTGGGCCGCAATGCCTTCGATCTGGAGCGCATTCTGGAGCTGGAGCCAGCGTTTCTGGGCGAGAATAATCATGATCATCACCACCATGATCATGACCACACCGGCCCCGACTGCGACCATCCCTCCCACAAACATGACCATGACCATCCGCATGCGGGCGGTCATGGTGGCCTCGCACATGTTCATGATGAAGACATGCAATCGGTGGCGCTGACCATCGACGGGGAGGTGGACCCCGAAAAGTTCATGCCCTGGATCAATGACTACATTCAGAAGGAGGGCGGCACGATCCTGCGTTCCAAGGGCATTCTGGCCTTCAAGGGCGAAGAGCAGCGCTTCGTGTTTCAGGGCGTGCACATGGTGCTCGATGGTGACCTGCAACGGGCCTGGAAGCCGGATGAAAAGCGGTTTTCCAAGATGGTGTTCATCGGTCGTGCCCTCAAGCGCGCTGAATTGGAAGAAGGGTTCCGCGCCTGCGCGGCGTGATTGCGCTCACAGCAGTTGCAGTTGATCGCCCGGCTGATCAGGCCGCTTGAACAGATCGGCCTTGAGCTGCAGCCGGGCACGATTGAAGCCGAGCCGCTCGCTGGCCAGCTGAAAGCGCCGCCCCACCATCCAGGCAAACGGGCCTGTGCCGGTCTGGCGCTGGTGCCAGCCTGAATCGTAGTCCTTGCCGCCGCGCGTGGATTGCACCAGGCTCATGGCATGGCGGAGCTTGCCCGGCGCATGCTCCATCAGCCATTGGCGGAAGATGTCGCGCACCTCCAGCGGCAGGCGCAGCAGCACATAGCCCGCTTCGGTGGCTCCTGCGCTGCGTGCCGCCTCCAGAATGGCCTCAATCTCGCTGTCGTTGATGCCGGGAATGATCGGCGCCACCATCACGGTCACGGGAATGCCCGCCTCGGTCAGTTGGCGGATGGCCGCCAGCCGCCGGTCGGGCGTCGCGGCGCGCGGCTCCAGATTGCGCGCAAGCGAGCGGTCCAGCGTGGTGACGGAGAGCGCGACTTTCGCAAGACCCTTAGCAGCCATGGGCGCGAGGATGTCGATGTCGCGCGTCACAAGCGCCGATTTTGTGACAATTCCGACCGGGTGGTTGAATTTGGAGAGCACTTCGAGCACCTCGCGCATGATGCGGTGCGTGCGCTCGATCGGCTGATAAGGGTCAGTGTTCGTGCCGATCGCCATGGTGCGCGGGACATAGCCGGGCGCGCTGAGTTCACGTTCGAGCAATGCGGCCGCATTCGTTTTCGCAAACAACTGCGTTTCAAAATCCAGACCCGGCGACAAACCCATGAAGGCGTGACTGGGCCGGGCGTAGCAATAAGCGCAGCCATGCTCACACCCGCGATAGGGGTTGATGGAACGGTCGAAGGAGATATCGGGCGAATCGTTGCGCGTGATGATGGTTTTCGCCCGCTCTATGGTCACATTGGTCCTGAACGCCTGCGCCGGGTCGAGGCCCCAGCCATCATCCACAACCGTGCGCAGTTGCAATTCATAGCGGCCGGACGCGTTGCGCACGGCCCCGCGCCCCCGCCGCAGGGCGGGATCAATGGCACTGCCCACCAACTCACGGGGCAGTGGTGGTGCAAATGGGGTGGTGCGGGCGAATGTGGCGGCTGACATGGCTTGCCTCCTCGGAATGGCAAATCGAAAAGTACAAATAAGGAACAAAAGAAATCTGTCAAGAACAAACACTGAATATAAGGAATTGCACAGGTTGACTCTCATATAGGGGATATTATGATCTTATCATGGAATCAAACGAAACATCGTCTCTGGACGTGCGGATAGCGGCCCGCGTGCGGCTGCGCCGTCAGGAACTGGGCCTGACGCTTGATCAGTTGGCAGCGCGCGCGGATGTGTCGCGTGCCATGATCTCGCGGGTGGAGCGGGCAGAGGTCAGTTCCACGGCAGCCCTGTTGGGCAAGCTGGCCAATGCGCTGGGCTTTACGCTGTCAACCCTGTTCAGCGAGGGGGAGGAGGACGCACCCATCGTGCGGGCGAAGGTACGTCGCCCTTGGCGAGACCCGGGCTCGGGGTATCAAAGGCGCGATGTGGCCTCCAACAAGGCACCGGTCGATATCGTGGATGTGACGCTGCCACCGGGTGCACGGGTAGCCTATGACAATGCCGTGCCCTTGGCGTTGGAGCAGGTGGTGTGGGTGCTGGAGGGAACGCTGTCGCTCACATCGGCCGGCGCGACTTATATTCTGGAGCCGGGTGACAGCCTGCTGATGCGCCTCGATTCACCAACGGTTTTTGAAAACACCGGTGCGACTTCTGCGCGTTACGCCGTGGTGCTTGCGACCTATCAGTTGAACCTGCGGAGCCTGCGATGAGCGTTGTCATTCGTGCCATGGATGCAGAGGAGGCACGCCTGCACCTTGGCGCGCTCAGCGCGTTGCTGGTGGATGCGGTGGCCCAGGGCGCATCGGTCAATTTCATGGCCGGATTCAGCCTGGCCGAGGCGGAGGCCTACTGGCTGCGGCAGATCGGCGGGTTGGAGACAGGCGATCGCATCTGGCTGGCGGCGCAAGAAGAGGGGCGGCTGGTCGGCACCGTGATGTGCGTGTTCTTCGGCCAGCCCAATCAGCCCTTTCGCGGCGAGGTCTCGAAGATGCTCGTGCATTCCACAATGCGCCGGCGGGGCATCGGCGCTGCACTGATGCAGGCCGTCGAGGCGGCAGCGCTAGGCGCGGGCAGGTCGCATCTGTGGCTCGACACCGAAACAGGCAGCAGCGGCGACCGGCTTTACCGCCGCATGGGCTGGACACCGCTCGGGGTCGTGCCGCGCATGGGCTATGCGCCCGATGGCCGCGTGACGGATGCGACGGTGTTTTTCAAGGAATTGGCACCGGCGCTTGAGTGGAAAGCTTGAGCATGTTGATCCGCGATGCACTTGAGGCCGACCTGCCTGCGATCCTGCAGCTCCACAACCATCACATCCTCAACACTCTGGCGATCTGGCAGGACACAGCAGTGGATCTCTCCAACCGGCAGGCGTGGCATGCCCAGCGGCATGCCATGGGTTATCCCGTTCTGGTGGCGGATGTGGCAGGTGAGGTGGCGGGTTATGCCAGCTACGGCCCTTTCAGGTCGGGGTCAGGCTATGAGCGCACGGTTGAAAACTCGATTTATGTAAATGAGAAGCATCATCGCCGGGGCGTGGCGCGGGCCTTGCTGGCGGCCTTGCTTGCGCGTGCCAGAGAGGCCGATCTGCATGTGATGGTGGCAGCCATCGGCTTGCCCAATGCCGCATCAGTGGCGCTGCACGCGCAGGCTGGATTTGCAGAAGTGGGTCAGTTCAAGGAGGTGGGCCTCAAGAATGGTGTCCGCCTTGATCTCATGCTGATGCAGAGATTGATTTGAGAGCCGCCGCGATGTCCGCCTGAATGCTGCGCGCCGCTGCAGCCGGATCAGCCGCTTGCGTGATGGGGCGGCCCACCACCAGATAATCCCCGCCGGCGCGCAGGGCTTCGGCGGGGGTCATCACGCGTTTCTGGTCCCCCAGTGCCGCGCCAGCAGGGCGCACGCCGGGCGTGACCAATTGCAGCGCGTGCCCGGCCGTTTCGCGCACCGCGCCGATCTCCAGCGGGGAACAGACCAACCCTGTGATGCCGATGTCGGCCGCCTGGCGCGCCCGGCGGCGCACGAGGTCGGCCACACCCATCCCGTATCCCGCGCGGGCCGCGTCATCCTCGTTCATGGAGGTCAGCACGCTGACACCCAGAATGCCGAGGGTTGAGCCCGCCGCAGCCTTGTGCGCGGCTTCCATGGTCTGCGGATAGGCGTGCACCGTCAGGAAGGTGGCCCCCGTGGTGGCGATCTGCGCCGCAGCGCGTTCCACCGTGTTGGGGATGTCGTGGAGCTTGAGATCGAAAAATACCTTCTTGCCGCCCCGCATCAGGCGCGCGCCTAACTCAATACCGCCGATATAGGCCAGCTCCATGCCGATCTTGTAGAACGTGACGGTTTCGCCGAGTTCCTCCACCAGGGCTTCCGCCGCGTGAATGGTCGGCACATCGAGAGCAAGGATGAGGCGGTCAGCAGGGGCAATCATCGGGCGTTCTCCAGCTCGCATGCTGATGCCGCCAGCGGCGGTTCTGTGCAAGCCTTGCGCGGGCAATTCTGCATTAACCTGTTGCTAACCGTGTCCAGCCGGGGCGGCGCTTAACCAAGCGTTAGGGTTAACAATTTACTGATGGTGCCGATCGCCGCACGGTGCGGCTTGCCTTTGGTTGCCCCATGACGATGCGTCACACGTCTCCCCTCAAAGCCCTCCTCCTGGCTGGCGTCGCGGCGCTGGCGCTTGCGGGTTGTTCCAGCCGCAACAATGACATCACGGGCTCGATCAACCGCTCGGTCACCAGCATGACGGAGGCCGAAAAGCGTGTCGCGCTCGATCAGGCGGGACGGCAGTACGATCAGCGTCCCGGCGACAAGCGCGCGTCCATGACCTATGCGCGGCTGCTGCGTGATCTGGGGCAGCACAACCAGGCCATCGCCGTGTTGCAGACGGCGGCTGTGAAAACCCCCAGTGACCGGGAAGTAACCGCCGCGTACGGCAAGGCGCTGGCCGATGGCGGGCGTTTTCAGCAGGCGCAGGAGGTTCTGTCTCAGGCGCATTCGCCGGACCGCCCGGATTGGCGCATCCTCAACACGCAAGGGGCCATCGCCGACCAGATGGGCAAGCCCACCGACGCCCAGCAATATTATCAGGCCGCCTTGCAACTGGCACCCCGCGAGCCGGCCATCCTGTCGAACCTCGGACTGTCCTACGCATTGTCCAACCGTCTGAAGGACGCCGAGGGCACGCTGCGCCAGGCCGTCAATCACCCCCAAGCGACGCCGCGTATGCGGGGCAACCTCGCGCTGGTGCTGGCTTTGCAGGGACGTTTCAGTGAGTCCGAACAGATGGCACGACAGGATCTCTCGCCCGAAGATGCGCAGGCCAATGCCACCTTCGTGCGCTCCATGACGGCGCAGCAGAACAGCTGGCGTCAGCTGCAGGCGGGTGCCAAGCCTGTTGCGGCGCGCGCGGCGCCAGCTCTGCCAGCGGCGCGGTGATCCGTCAGTCACCGGCCCGCACAAATCCCTTCGGCAGGCCCGCATCGGGCACATGGCCGTAGAGCTCGACTCCTGGCAGACCTGCGCGGATCAGCGTCCGCGCTGCGATCAGCTTGTCCAGATCGACGCCCGTGCGCAGCCCCATGGCCTCCAGCAGGAACACCAGATCTTCCGTGACGATGTTGCCGCTCGCACCCGGCGCATAGGGGCAGCCACCCAGGCCCCCGTGCGAGGAATCGAAGGTGCTGACGCCCGCATCCAGTGCGCCCATCACATTGGCCAGCCCTTGCCCCCGCGTGTTGTGCAGATGCGCGCCGCCCGCCTTGTCGCCCACCTCTGCTTGCAGACGCCCGAACAGCCGCTTGACCTGCGCCGGGTTGCCCATGCCCGTCGTGTCGGAGAGGTTGATCGTGTCCGCGCCCGCGCGCGCCAGCATGCGCGCCAGTTCAATGACCCAATCCTCGGACACGGGGCCTTCCAGCGTGCAGCCGAAGGCGGTGGAAATGCCCACCTCGACACCTGGGTTGCTGGGCAGCGCCGCGCGCAACCGCACCACCTCGGCCACCTGCGCCACCGCCGCCTCAGGGCTCATGTTGATATTGGCGTGCGAGTGCGCGCGGGAGGCCGACACCGGCATGGAGACACGGCGCACCCCCGCCGCGAAGGCCCGTTCAGCCCCCTTGAGATTGGGCACGAGTGCCAGAATCTCGACATCGGAAAATGCTGCGCAACCCGCGACCACCTCGGCCGCATCCGCCATCTGCGGCAGGAGGCGCGGCGAGACGAAGGCACCCACCTCGATCTCGGGCAGGCCCGCATCGGCAAGCGCCGTGATCCAGGCGATCTTGGCGGGGGTCGGCATGATCTGCGCAAGGTTCTGCAACCCGTCGCGCGGGCCGACTTCGCTGATGGTCACATCGCGGGAAGGATGCAGTGGCGCCGTTTGCACAATGGCTCTCGTTTACCGAAGGCGGAGCCGGATCGCAAATGAACCATCGCACTTGACGCTTCCAGATTCCCGCTTCACGTTGCAACCGATCGCGGGCCGCAGCCGGATCAGTGTCAGCCCTCTCGTTCGCAGAGGGCTTTTTTGTTCCTCAAGGCGGCGCGTCGTCATCGTTCGCAAAAGGCCCATCACCCATGTCTGGCGTCAACCGCACCGGCCACATCCGCCTCACCTCGCATCCCGAGCCGGGGGAGCAGCGGTTCCCCATCCTCTGGGGTGCCGAAACGGCCGCGGCCCGCGGGCCTCTCATCGGCACGGTCAGCCGCCCGGCGGATCGCAACGTGATCGGTGCCGTCGGCGGGGCGTATTCACTGTACCGCGCGCTGGCGGTGTCATCGGGCTTGCTGAACCCGCTCGCCCGGCCCGACTTGCACAACACGCATCCTGTTGTTTCCATTGGTCCGCACGCGGGCTGGACAAATCCGCAAAAGATCGTTTCGCTCGATCCTTGGGGTCACCTGGTGGGGGATGTCTACGGCGCGGCCATTGCGGAGGGCGTGGACATTCGCCCCACCATCGCCGTCACCAAGGCGCGCATCACCTTGCCGGAGTTGCAGGAGCGCATGGCCCAGGGGCACCTCAAGGCGGACGGCAGCATCGTGAAGGCGGGTGGCGAGATCGCCGTGGTCAAGATCGCGGTAGACCCGGTCTGGCATCTGCCGGGCATTGCCGCGCGCTTCGGCACGAGCGAAACCAACCTGCGCCGCCAACTCTTCGAACAGACCGGCGGCATGTTCCCCGAACTGGTGACACGGCCCGACATGAGCGTGTTCTTTCCGCCCATCGGCGGCATGACGGCCTATGTCTTTGGCGATGTGGACAAGTTATCCAGCGGCCGCCACCGCATCGCCTGCCGCGTGCATGATGAGTGCAACGGCTCGGATGTCTTCGGCTCGGACATCTGCACCTGCCGTCCCTACCTCGTGCATGGCATCGAGGAATGCGCCAAGGAGGCGCAGGCGGGCGGCGCGGGGCTGATCGTCTACAACCGCAAGGAAGGCCGCGCGCTGGGCGAGGTGACGAAGTTTCTCGTCTACAACGCCCGCAAGCGGCAGGAGGGCGGCGACAGCGCGGCGACGTATTTTGAGCGCACGGAGTGCGTGGCGGGCGTGCAGGACGCGCGCTTCCAGCAACTGATGCCCGATATCCTGCACTGGTTCGGCATTCAGCGCATCGACAAGCTCATGTCCATGTCGAACATGAAATACGACGCCATCGTGGGCTCGGGCATCGAGGTGGGAGAGCGTGTACCCATCCCCGATGGTCTCATTCCGCAGGATGCCTCGGTGGAGATGGAAGCCAAGAAGGCCGCTGGTTATTATGCGCCCGATGGCCGCATGGATGCGGCTGACCTCAGCGCTGTCAAAGGCCGCGATCTCGAAAAATTCTAAAAGGAAATTCCCGAAACATGTCGCTTCTGCTGGCCTCCCACCCCGCGCCCACGCCGGTGCACCTCGTCTCTCCAGCCACATTTGCTGCCACACTTGCAGCCCTCAAAAAATCACTGCCCGAGGGCGCAGCGGGCTTTCTGGCCGCCACGGCTTTCGCAAGCAGGGCCGGTCAACTCGCGCTCTTGCCCGGCAAGGGGGAACGGCTGGGCGGGGTGGTGTTTGCGCCGGGTGAAACGGCTGACGGGTTCGACCTATCAGAACTGGGCAAGCTCGCCCGCGAGCTGCCGGGCGATGCCTATGAAATCGTGACAGCGGGCGTTGATCTTGCCGCCGCCGCTCTGGCCTGGCACATGGGCGGCTACCGTTTCGCGCGCTACCGGGCGATTGATCGCAAGCCTGCGCAGCTCGTCGTGCGCGACGATGACACGCGGGCCCGCGCCGCATTGCTGGGCGAGGCGGTCGCCTTTGGGCGCACGCTCATCAACACGCCGGCCAATGACATGAACCCTACGGCGCTGGCGGCTGCCGCGCTCGCTCTTGCCCGGCGCTTCAAGGCCAAGGTGCGCGTCACCGTGGGCGCCAGGCTGTTGAAAGATAATTTCCCGCTGATCCATGTTGTAGGACGCGCCAGCGCGGATGCGCCGCGTCTTGTGGATTTCACCTGGGGCAATGCCAAGCATCCCAAGGTGACGTTGGTGGGCAAGGGTGTATGTTTCGACACGGGCGGGCTCGACATCAAGCCGTCCTCTGGCATGGCGTTGATGAAGAAGGACATGGGGGGCGCAGCCACCGCGCTGGCTTGCGCGCAGATGATCATGGCGGCCAAGCTCAAGGTGCGCCTGCGGGTGCTGGTGCCCATTGTCGAGAACGCCATTGCGGGCAATGCCTTTCGCACCAGTGACATCATCACGAGCCGCAAGGGGCTCACCGTGGAAATCGGCAACACCGATGCGGAGGGGCGACTGATCCTGGCCGACGCGCTGGCGCTCGCCTGCGAGGAGAAGCCCGATCTGCTCATCGATTATGCCACGCTCACCGGTGCGGCCCGCGTCGCTCTGGGGCCAGATCTGCCTCCGTTCTACACCGGCGATGAAACACTGGCGGCAGACATCTCGGCGGCGGGCGCGGCCTGCGGTGATCCCGTCTGGCGACTGCCGCTGTGGAAGCCCTATGACCGCATGCTGGACGCCAAGATCGCGGACCTCTTCAGCACGGGCGCGGGCGGCATGGCGGGATCGATCACCGCCGCGCTGTTCCTGCAACGGTTTGTGGACCCGGCGCTCTCCTGGGCGCATTTCGACATCTATGGCTGGGTGCCGGCCACGCGGGGCGCACGTGTCGAGGGCGGGGAACCGCAGGCCGCACGGCTCACGTTTGCGCTGCTGGAGCAACGCTACGGTTGATCAGCCGCTCCAGCGCCGCCACCTCGTCGGCCTCACCCGCGGGTTTGTCCCAGCGGATGCGGCTGATGCGCGGAAAGCGCATGGCTACGCCTGACTTGTGGCGCGGCGAACGCTGGATGCCCTCGAAGGCCACCTCAAAAACCAGCCCTTCATCTGCCGTGGCCTTTACCACGCGCACCGGGCCATGACGGTCGATGGTGTGCTTGCGCACGTAGCGGTCAAGCTCCTTCAGCTCTTCGTCCGTGAAGCCGAAATAGGCTTTGCCCACGGGCACAAGCTCCGGCCCGCTGGCACCTGCGCGCCAGCAGCCGAAGGTGAAATCCGAGTAGAACGACGAGCGTTTGCCATGGCCGCGCTGCGCATACATCAACACCGCGTCGATCAGCATCGGGTCGCGCTTCCATTTGTACCAGAGGCCCTTGGGGCGGCCCGGCACGTAAGGGCTGTCCGCTCTTTTAACCATGCAGCCTTCGACGGCCTCGGCGTCGTCGCCGTCCGGCTGGGCGCGCGCGGCGGCCAATTCCTCCCAGGTCGAGAAAGGGATGAGCTGCGACAGATCCATGCGCGGACTGGGCTGCCGCTCAAGCAAGGCCTCCAGCCGCGCGCGGCGCACCGTGAAGGGGAACTCGCGGATATCCTCCGGGCCGTCCACCAGCAGGTCGTAGACGCGGATATGGGCCGGAAATTCGTCGATCAGTTTGGCGGAAACCACCTTGCGGTTGAGCCGCTGCTGCAACACGTTGAAGCTCTGCACGCGGCCCTCGCGCATGATGAGCAACTCGCCGTCGATGGCCCCATCAAACGCCAATGCTTCGGCCAGATCAGGAAAGGCGGCGCTGATGTCCTCCCCTGTGCGCGAATACAATCGCACCACGCGCGATCCGTCACTGTCCGAGCCGGCTGCGGCCTGGATGCGGATGCCATCCCACTTCCATTCCGCCGTGAACTCCGCCGGATCGAGCTTGGCAAAATCGGTGTCTTCCAGCCCGTGCGCCAGCATGGGTGGGCGGAACGGCGCGGGGTTCTGCGATGTGGGCTCCGGACCGCGCCCCTCCACCCAGGCGAAAAGGCTGGCATAGGGCGGATTCATGCCGTGCCACACCTGCTCGATGGCATTGGCCTCGAAGCCGCCCAGCTCCGCAACGGCGGTCTTGGCGAGTCGCGCCGAAACGCCGATGCGCAGGCTGCCGGTGATCAGTTTGAGCAGCGCCCAGCGCCCTGTCTCGTCGAGCGCATCGAGCCATTCGGTCAGATGCCGGGGCAGGGCGGATTTGGGCGCTTCGGCAAGGGTCGCGATGACCTCCGCCAGAGAGGGCGCCTCGTGCAACTCCCGCGTTGCCTCAGGCGGCGGCCAGAGCAGGGCGACCGTTTCGGAAAGGTCACCCACATAGTCGTAGCATAGGGCGAACAACACCGGGTCGACCCGCTCGGCAATGAGCGCGCGGATGAGCCCCGACTTCGCCTGCGGAAAGTTGAGTCCGCCCGTCATGGCCGCCAGCGCAAAGCCGCGTTCGGGGTCGGGCGTCACGCGCAGGAAGTCCGCCACAAGCGCCACCTTGGCGTTGCGGCCCGGCTCATAGGCCAGCCGGTCGAGCAGGGCGGCGAAGCGATTCAACCAGCGCGTCTTTCGTGTGTGGCTGCGCGCGTCAAGCCTAGTCCCCTGCCTTCAACAGCGTGACGTCCCGGGCATCCACATCGAAGCGGTGATACTCCGCCGTGATGCGGCGTTCGTTGGAGAAAACAGAACGGCGCACCACCACGCGGATCTTCTCATTCGCCGGGCGGCCTTTCAGCCAGTCATGAAGTTCACCCACCCGCGCGAAACGCTGTCCGCCGATGCTCTCGATCTGATCGCCGGGGACAAAACCGGCGCGCGCCGATGCTTCGCCTTGCTTGACGAACTCCACCCTGAGCGGCGGCAGGACGGTGGGCTCCGTATCGAGGAACTGCCGCTCCGTGATCAGCAGACCGCCCAGGGTCACGGCCTCACGGGCAAGCACGGCAGGCGTATCTGCCATCGGCACACGCACGTCCACTTCCTTGCCATCCCGCTGCACGACAAGGTTCACACTCTGCTTCTGGCCACGCAGTGCGGTGTAGAGATCCGGCAGGGCGGCGAGCTTGGGGCCACCCTTGAGGGACATAACCACATCCCCGCTCTTGAGCCCTTGGTCGGTCATGCCCGCCGCATTGGCAAAGGGCACGTTGGGAAAAGGCATCGCGACAGTCAGAGTCTCGGCGCGTCCCTGTTTCATCCAGTAGACGGGCAAGGTCGGCACGGTGGGGTCGAGATTCTTCACCAGTTGTTCGACGATGGGGCAGACGTGGCGGATGGAGGTGGCCAGACCCAGGCCCGGTGCGCCGGGGAAGTTGGCGGTGTTGACGCCGATGACCTGTCCCGCATCCAGCGCCAGCAAGGGCCCGCCGGAGTTGCCTGGGTTGATGCTGGCATCCATCTGCACGAACTCCTGATAACCCAGCGTGCGGATGCTGGAAACGATGCCCCGCGTCGCGGTGAAGTTGAGGCTGATCGGGTGGCCATAGGCCACGACCGCGGAGCCCTGCTTCACCTCCTGGTCGCAACCGAGTTTGGCGGCGACGGTGCCCTCCGGCAGGCGGTCGGTCGCCACCTTCAGCACGGCGATATCGAGGTGGTTGTCCACATACACTTTGGTGACGGGGATCCAGTCGGATTCGGAGTCGCCGATGGTGATCTCCACGGTAGCCGGCGAGCGCTTGGCCACATGGGCGTTGGTGATGATCCAGCCCCGCTCCTTGTCGATGAGGAAGCCGGTGCCCTGGCTGGTGCCGAATTGCTCCGGCACGAAGGGCCAGGCCACGGTGCTGCGCACCTTCACAGTGTATTTGTGCGCATCGCGCAGCATGCTGCCCATGTCCGGCCCCGCCTGTTGGGCCAGCGCAGGCAAACCCAGCACGGTGGCAAAGCCGATGGCGGTGAGCATGGAAACGGACCTGAGCGTCAAGGGATGCATCCTTCGGGTGGTGCTGCGATCAACACGCGCAATCATGTCCGATTTATGAGAAGCCCGGCGAGCAATGGCAAGCAGCCATAATGTCACTCGGACGAGCTCTCTAATTTGTCATGCCGCATTCATGCCTCGGAAATCGTGTCTGGTGCATAAACGGATCGTTGCATTGATGAGGAGAGCCCCATGGCGTTGTCGCCGCAGGAGGCCCGTCTGGCCCTTGTCGCCCTCCACCGCTTTGGCCTGGGCGCCAAACCTGGCGGCATGACCCCAGCGCTGGCGCGTGATCCGCGCGGTGCTCTGCTGGAAGAACTGGCAAGCCCTGCCCGCGTGTTGGTCAGCGATCCGCGCGTCATGACCACCAGCGATGCACTGGCGAAGCATTTCGAAGAGGCCGAGATCGAGCGTGCCCTGCGCCTTTCCACACGGGACGACCAGCGCGAAATGCGCGTCGCGCGCGGGCGAGGTGGCGATATGCCCCCGCAAGCCCCCTCCATGCTGATGGAGGCGCCAGAGGCCAGCAAACCCGCGCCAGTCGCCTCCCAGCCGCTGCCGCAAATCGAGCAGAGCGTCTTTCGCACCGAGGCACAGGTGCGCCTGGCCAAGGCGGCCGAGCCGGTGCTGGGCTTTGCCGAGCGCCTCGTGCTGTTCTGGTCCAACCATTTCTGCGTCTCGGTTGGCAAGGGCCAGATCGTGCGGGCCACCGCCGGGGCGCTGGAGCGTGAGGTCATCCGCCCCCATGTGCTGGGGCGCTTTGCCGACATGCTGCTGGCGGCCACCAAGCACCCCGCCATGCTGACCTATCTCGATAACCGCCAATCGGTCGGGCCAGGTTCCCGCGCGGGCCAGAACCGCCGCGTCGGCCTCAACGAGAACCTGGGCCGCGAAATTCTGGAGCTGCACACGCTGGGTGTGAGTGGCGGGTACACCCAGGCCGATGTCACGGCTCTGGCCAAGATCATCACGGGCTGGACCTTCGTGGGACAGGCAGAAAAATTGGGACCAGTTGGCACCTTCGTTTTCACGCCCAACCGCCACGAGCCGGGGCCGCAGGTGCTGCTGGGCAGGACCTACGGGCAGGCCGACATGGCACAGGGCGAGGCCGCGCTGCGCGACATTGCGCGCCATCCCGCCACGGCAGAGCACATCGCGCTGAAACTGGTCCGGCACTTTGTGGCGGATTCCCCGCCGGCCGCGCTGGTGGACAAGCTTGCCACCGTCTTTCGCAAGTCCGAGGGCGATCTGGCAGCTGTGGCCCGCGCGCTGATCGGTGCGGACGAGGCCTGGAAGGGTGATCTCACCAAGATGCGCACGCCCTATGAATGGCTGGCCGCCACCGCGCGCTTTGCCGGCCTGCCCAGGGAGGCGGGTCAGATCATCCAGCCCTTGAACGCGCTGGGTCAGCCGCTCTGGGGCGTGCCGGGGCCGAACGGCTTTGCCGACACCGCAGCCCATTGGGCGAGCCCTGAAAGCCTGCGCGCGCGGCTCGACATGGCCGCAGTGCTGTCGCGGCGCATTCCGGGCGATGTGAATCCGTCCGAGCTGGCCGACGCGTTGTTCGATGCGGCGCTTTCCGCCGACACACGCCAGGCGATCCGCCGCACGGAAAGCAAGCCGCAGGGCCTTGCCATCCTCTTGATGTCACCGGAGTTTCAACGGCGATGATACATGTTCCGAACGACACCGGTTGCCAGGATATGGCCTGCCTGGAAGCCTCCCTCATCTCCCGGCGCGGGTTGCTGGGCGCGGGGATCAGCTTCTTTGCGTGGAGCCACATGACCCGAACCGCCAGCGCGGCGGGTGCGCGTGATCCGCGCCTGCTGGTGGTGATCCTGCGCGGCGCGCTGGACGGATTGTCCGCTGTGCCGCCCATTTCCGATCCTGCCTATGCTGATCTGCGGGGTGAAATCGCCCTCCCCAAGGAGGGCACCTACGGCGCGCTGCCGCTGGATGGGTTCTTTGCGCTGCACCCCGCCATGAAAACCTTCGCGCGGCTCTACCGTGAGAAGAAGGCCTCTGTGGTCCATGCGGTTGCGACCGGCTACCGCGAGCGCTCGCATTTTGATGGGCAGGATGTGCTCGAAAGCGGCTACAGCGGCGCGGGCCGCGTGGACAGCGGCTGGCTGAACCGGGCGTTGCTCGCCATGCCCAAGGGCGCAAGAGTCAATCCGCAGGGTGAACTCGTCAATCCGCAGGGCGGCTTGGCGATCGGTCCGGCCACACCGCTCATTCTGCGCGGGCAGGCCCCCGTCATGGGCTGGGCCCCGCAGCAGGTGCCCAACGCGGGAGAGGATCTGGCGGCCCGTGTGCTCGATCTCTACACCCACCGCGATCCTGCGCTCGGCCATGCGCTCGCCGCCGGTCTCGACACCGACCGCATGGCGAAAGCGCAAGGCATGAGCGGTGATGCGGCCAAGGCGCAAGGGGGCTCCGCCGATCCGCGCGGCATGGTGCATGCGGCGCAGGGCGCAGCGCGGCTGATGATGGCAGCGGACGGCCCGCGCGTCGCAGCGCTCTCCTTCGATGGCTGGGACACCCACGCCAACCAGGGCGGCGCAACGGGGCGTCTCGCCAATCTGCTGGGCGGGCTGGACGGGGCCTTCGGCATGTTCGAAGAGGTGCTCAAACCGGTCTGGAATGACACGGCGGTGGTTGTGGTGACGGAGTTTGGCCGCACCGCGCGCATCAACGGCACGGTGGGGTCGGACCACGGCACGGGCACGGTCGCCTTCCTGCTCGGCGGGGCCGTGGCGGGCGGGCGCATCTTCGCCGATTGGCCAGGCCTGGCGCAGGCTCAGTTGCACGAAGGCCGCGATCTCAAGCCGACGATCGACCTGCGCGGTGTGCTCAAAGGCCTGCTGCAGGATCATTTGGGCGTGGCGAACACCGCACTCACCGACACGATCTTTCCCGGCAGCGGACACATCGCAGCCATGAAAGGGCTAGTGGTTTAGTTTTTTAGTGCCCTTTGGCTTGCGCCGCTGCGAAGGCGGCTTTCTGCGCGGCACTTGCTTCCTTCTGGTGCAGCGCCTGCCATTCGCCATAGGGCATGCCGTAGACGTGGAGGCGGCTTTCCTCCTTCGTTAACGCAAGCCCCCGCTCGGCTGCGGCTTCCATCATCCAGTTGCTCAGGCAGTTGCGGCAAAACCCTGTCAGATTCATCATGTCGATGTTCTGCACATCAGAGCGCGTGGCCAGATGCGCCATGAGCTTGCGGAAGGCGGCGGCTTCCAGTTCGGTGGTGATGGCGTCCTCGAATTTTGACATGTTCGACCCTTACAAGCTGGCACGGCTACCGAAATGGCTGATGGCACGCACCGCTGGATCAGCCAACAGCGGAATCAGGGCATCGCCAAGGCGGTGGCCCCAATCGCGGGCGTCGGCGTCTGTAGCAATGAGATCCTGCCGCACCTCGATGAGCACATGGGCCAGCCCGCGCGCAATGCAATGGCGGCTCATGGTGTCGCCATCAAGGGCCCCGTCGTAAGGCTCGTTATCGCCCACCGTGAGGTCAGGCCAACCTTGCAAGGCGCGGATCAATGGCACGGGGAGGCGCGGATCGCTGTCCCACAACACACCCACCTGCCAGGGCCGGGCATGCCCGCGCATCTGGGGCGTGAAGCTGTGGATCGAGACAACCGCAGGCACCACGCCTGTCCGGAGCATCGCATCCAGCGTGGCCGCGATGGCCGCGTGATAAGGCTTCGCGAAACGCACCGCGCGCTGCTCCACCTCCGCCGCGTCGATCCGGGCATTGCCGGGCACGATCGCACCATCCGAAAGCCGCATCACGCGGGTGGGGTCATCATCCCCCCGGTTGGGATCGATCAGCAGCCGCGAGAAGCGCGAGAGCACGGCCGGGCACCCCAACCGCGCGGCCAAGGCGAGAGACAGCGGCTTCGCCCCGATGTCATAGGCGATGTGCCGGCAAAGTTCGGCTACCGGCAGGCCAAGGCTGTCATATGCGGCTGGCATGGCGTTGGAGGCATGGTCGCACAGCACCAGAACACCGGCGGCGGCAGGACCGCTGACAACCTCGTGAGATTCAGGCACAAGACGGGCGGCAATGCGGGAAGGACAAGCGGCATGCATGTGGTGCATTATGCAATGCTGCCGGCGCGCTGCAAGTCCGGTGGCGCTGTCCTTCCCTCTTGTGGAACGAAGCTCCCGTGATTTACACAGGCCACAGCAGCGAAAGTCGAAGCAGGTTGATGCAGCATTCAGGAGGGGCAGCGCGCAGGACATCGCATCGGGGACGTCTGTGCTGCGCGGCGCTTGTCGCGGTCATGTCCTGTTTTTTGGCGGTGTCACCCGCGCTCGCGGACTTGCGTGTCTGCAACATGACTGCCAGCCGCGTGGGGTTGGCGGTGGGCCACCGTGACCCGCAGGGCTGGGTCACCGAAGGCTGGTTCAACCTGCGGCCCAACACCTGCGAAGCGGTGTTGAAGGGCGATCTCAACCAGAAATTCTATTACATTCACGGCGTGGACTACGACCGGGGCGGCGAATGGAGCGGGCGCTCCTTCATGTGCACCCGCGAGCGGGAGTTTTCGATCCGGGGCTTCGACAACTGCCTGGCGCGGGGTTTCGACCGCACCGGCTTTCTGGAGGTCGACACCGGCGAACAGAAGAACTGGACCGTGCAGTTCACGGACGCCAACCGGACAGGGGCACCCACGCGATGAGACGTCTGCGCAAGACCAAGGTGCTCGCAACGCTGGGACCCGCATCCGAAAGCGACGAGATGGTGGCGCGCCTGTTCATGGCGGGGGCCGATGTCTTCCGCATCAACATGAGCCATTCCAGCCACGACGTGCTGCGGGCCCGCGTGGCGCAGCTGCGCGCGCTCGAAGCCGCGCACGACCGTCCCGTCGGCGTGCTGGTGGATCTGCAAGGCCCCAAGCTGCGAGTTGGCACGTTCAAGGATGGCGGCGTTGAGCTTGTGGAGGGCCAGCGATTCACGCTCGACAGCGATCCGGAGCCGGGGTCTGCGGACCGCGTGCACCTGCCGCATCCCGAAATCCTTGCCCCGCTGGAAGTGGGGCACGTGGTTATCATCGACGATGGCAAGCTGCGCCTGCGCGTGATCGAGGAAACTGCGACCGAGGCCGTGACGATCGTGGAGGTTGGCGGGCGCATTTCCAACCGCAAGGGCGTCAGCCTGCCCGACACGTTGATACCCGTCTCGGCCATGACTGAAAAGGACCGCGCCGATCTCGACGCCGCGCTTGATGTGGGCGTGGACTGGATTGCGCTCTCCTTCGTGCAGCGCGCAGAGGATGTCGCGGAGGTCAAGAAGATCGTGCGGGGCCGCGCGCTCGTCATGGCCAAGATCGAGAAGCCGCAGGCGGTCGCCAAGCTGGAAAGCATCATCGAGGTGTCGGATGCGCTCATGGTGGCGCGCGGCGATCTGGGTGTGGAAATGCCGCTGGAGAAGGTGCCCGGCATCCAGAAGCGCATCACGCGTCTCGCCCGCAAGTACGGCAAGCCGGTGGTGGTTGCCACACAGATGCTGGAAAGCATGATCACGAGCCCCGTGCCGACGCGTGCCGAAGTGTCGGACGTCGGCACCGCCGTCTTCGAAGGCGCGGATGCCGTGATGCTGTCGGCGGAGAGCGCGGCGGGCAAATACCCCGAGATCGCAGTCGCCACCATGAGCCGCATCGCCGAGGAGATCGAGGCCGACCCGAACTATGCGGTGATCATCGCAGGCCAGCGCACCGAACCCGAGCATACGGGCGCGGATGCCATCGCCGCCGCCGCGCGGCAAATTGCCGAGACGATCGATTTGAAGGCCATTGTCGTCTGGACGGCCTCGGGTTCCACCGCCCTGCGCATTGCCCGCGAGCGCCCGCAGACACCCACATTGGTGCTGACACCCTCGCTGCAGACTGCGCGCCGCCTGACGCTGGTCTGGGGCGTGCATGCGGTGGTGGGCCCGGACCCTGCCGATGTCAGCGACATGGCCGAGCGCGGCGCGGATGCGGCCTTCCAGCAGGGATTTGCCACCCCCGGCCAGCGCATCATCATGGTGGCGGGCGTGCCGTTCGGCACACCGGGCGCGACGAACATGATCCGCATCGCCTTCGTCAACGCGGAGCACAAACCCGCGTGAGCCGGCAGCTTCTTCTCGTTTGCGCTGCCGCATGGGCCACAGGGTTCGGCCTGCTGCCGGTCCGCGCGCAGGCACCAGCCGACCTGCTGGCGGCCGCCCTGTTCGATCCGGGCCGCAAGCCCGAGCGGCCGGAGACGGCGGCGCTGCGGCCGATCCGCTTTCTCACCGACGATGATTATCCGCCGTTTCACTTCATTGGGCCTGATGGGCAGCTGACCGGTTTCAACGTCGAGCTGGCGCGTGCGATTTGTCAGGAATTGCGCGTCTCCTGCACCATCCAGCCGCGCCGTTGGGACACCCTGCTGCCAGCCCTTGAAGATGGTCGCGGCGATGCCGTGATCGCTTCGCTCATGCGGACGGAAACGTTGCGCGCCAAGGCCGAACTCTCCGTGCCCTATTATCGCACGCCCGCCCGCTTCACGGCGCGCCGCGAGGCGAAGCTGACGGAGCCCACCCCCGAAGCGCTCGCCGGCAAGCGCGTGAGCGTGGTGCGCGGCTCTGCCCACGCGGCGTTTCTGGGCGCAAGCTTCCCCGGGGTCGTGGCGGTGCAGGCCGCGGACCAGGCCGAGGCCCAGCGCCTGCTGGCAGCAGGGGAGGTCGATGCGGCCTTTGGCGATTCCATCCAGTTCGCGATTTGGCTGAACGGTGGGCCCGGGGCCTGCTGTGCGATGCTGGGCGGCCCGTTCTTCGATGCCCGTTATTTTGGCGAGGGGGCCAGCATTGCGCTGCGCAGCAACGCCGCGCCCCTGCGCCGCGCCGTTGATTTTGCGCTCTACCGCGTTGTGGAAACCGGCGTCTACAACCAGCTCATGCTCAAGTATTTCCCCATCGGGTTTTATTGAGCGTCACTCGCCCTCGCGCTTCAGCAGCCACAAGCGCATGCTGACGGCTGTCTGGTCCATCACATCGGTGAGGGGTGGCGGGCGGCCCGATTCCATGGCCGTGACCATCAGTCCGACGGCGACCATGGCTATGATGCCGCCGCCAACTGCAGCGCCCGCCATGGCTCCGGCGCGGGAGGCACGGTTGGCTCCGGCTCCCGGATGCACGAGCAGGACGCGGCCCGTCTTGGGCTCGGTAAATTCCGCCGTCGCGTTGAACGTGGCCGAATCTCCAAACTGGGAAATGGTTTTGACAATGACGTTCAGCTGCACGGGCGTGGTACCAGGAGGGGCCTGCGCGAACGCATGTTGAAACCGTGGGCGCACCAGATCTGCCGCCGCCGCCTGCACATGCGCCTTTGCACCCGGCGAAGCGGCAATCTCGGCGGCCCTTTCCGCATAGGGATTGCGCCCTGAATTGGTTGGATCAGGGAGTGTCGTCTCCAGCCCGGGAGAATTCTTCTGCAATTCCCGCTGGACATAACTCTCCGAGACGCTTGGCAGGTTCACCACGGCGTCGGCCGCGAAGGACACCACCACGCTCGCCACACGCCAGCCCTGCACCTCGGCGAGCGGCAGGGTGCGTTGAGGCACGGTTGCACAAGCAGCCAGACCAAGCGCGAGAGCACCTGCGAGCAAGAGACGACGACGGAGCATGAGGTGATTCCGGCAGGTTGAACGTGTGCTCCAATCGCACACGCGACTTTGCCCCTGTCAAGACGATTTCCGCCCGCTCAATCGAAGAGCGCGTCGATGTCATCCTGGTTGACCACATTCACTGCACCCACGAGCGCGGGGCCGTTGGCCAGGGCATGCGTGCCCAGCGCGGCCTGTTCCACGCGCAGGGCCTCCATCTCCGTGACCATGATGTTCGAGAGGCTGTCGAGTCCGCCCCAGATGTCGGCCATGCGCGCCACGCGGCTTTCGACAAAGTTGAGCGTGTCGCAGACGCGCGTGATGCGCTGGCCCGTGAGATCCTGGAAGTTGCAGGCCTCGTAGATGGACAACACCACCGCGCCGATGTCGCCCGCACGCGTCTTCATTCCGCCCATGGTGGTTTCGCTCTGGATGACGCCGGCCAGCATCTCGATCCGCTCGGCGGCAGCCAGGATGTTGTTGGTCGCCCCTTCCGTATCAAGCACCACCGCGCCCAGTTCGCCGGTGGCATGGTTGACCTTGACGCTGTGCGATGAGCCCGCGTGCAGCGACACCACCTCGCGTTTGGTGCTCTCAATGGCGCCGCGAATGTCCTCCATCTCCTGGCGCAGCTTCAGCACCTCCGTGACCTCCCGGCGATAGGCCTCGGCGATGTTGGAGACGATCACCTGCGTGGGCGCGAGCATCGATGTGAGATGGTCGAGCTTGGACAAAACGTCATGGATGCCCAAGGCACGAAGGCCCAGGGGAGGTGCGGAGGCCGCCTCGTCCGGGGCGGCGTCATCACCCGGGCTGCCCATTTTCTCGATGGTGAAGGTTTTGCGCGAGGGAGCATTCAAAGAGGACATGGGTACGCCAGCCAGTTGTTCTTGTCAGTTGTTTTTGCCAGTTGTTCTTGCAACCCGGCATACGGCACGGATGGTTAACAGCCCGTTCAGGAGGTGCTGCTTCACCCTTGTGTAACCATGCCTGTTGAGAGGGCGGAAACCATGAGGCCGCCATGTTCAGACCTTGGCAATGATGAATCAACAAGCACGAGCAAAATCATGCATTTGAGCGACCGATTTGCCCATCTGTTAACGCTGTGCGGGCGGCGCGAGGGATAATCTGCGCATGCCGGAAGTCGCCTGTCGCGGCTTCCACCTCAAGAGTTGCGTAGCGAGGGAGTGACAAGATGCGTCGTCTGATTTTGGTTGCGGCCGCGATGGCTGCCACCGCCACCTGTGCGCTGGCGCAGACTATGCCCCGCCACGGCGACATGACCGCCTCCACCGGGGGTTCGCCACTCGGCGGGGGCTTCATCGAGATGCTGATGACCGGACGCAACCCCTCGCCTCGCGCGCAGCCGGAGCCCGTGCCGCCGCTGCCGCCCTATGCGCAGCCTCGATCCGTATCCATGCCACGCGGTCTCGCACCCGGTTATCCCGTCACCCACCGGGGCAGCATGGACCTCTCCATGGAGCCCAATTCCCGCTCCCCCAATTCCCGCTCCCCCGATTCCCGCCCCCCCGATGCGTGGTCCGCGCGCCCGGGCTATCAGCAGGCGGCACTCAGCCCCGAGATGCGCCAGGTCGAGCGCACGCTCGATCCGCGCTTTCTGCCACAGGTCGTGGATTACGATGGCCCACACCGCACCGGCACCGTGGTGATCGATACAAACACCAAGTATCTCTACCTCGTCGAAGGCGGCGGCAAGGCGCGCCGCTACGGCATTGGCGTGGGTCGTCCCGGTTTTGAATGGGCCGGCACCAAGAGCATCACCCGTAAGGCGGAATGGCCCGATTGGCGTCCGCCGGCCGAAATGCTCAAGCGCCGCCCCGATTTGCCCACCTACATGGCGGGCGGGCCGGAAAATCCCATGGGTGCGCGCGGGCTCTATCTCGGTTCGTCGCTCTACCGCATCCACGGCACCAACGAGCCGCACACCATCGGGCAGGCCGTGTCCTCGGGCTGCATCCGCATGCGCAACGAGGATGTGACGGACCTCTACGAGCGCGTCCGCGTCGGCACCAAAGTCATCGTGATGTGACATGAATCGACCTCGGGCTTGTCCCGAGGTTGCGTCGCCCGGCAGCGGAAACATCCGCGCTGGCGTGGACAGGAGCAGGGCCGCTGGCGGAGACGTCGGCGGCCCTGACTGTGTTCAAGTGCCTGTATGAGTCAGACGAACTGCCCGAGACCAGGAATGGCCCCCACGATCGCGCCCATGGCGTCTTCGCCGGCCTTCTCACGGCCGAACGCAAACACCTCTTTGCCCAGATCACCCATCTGACCCATGGAAAGGCCCGCGCCCATCAGCTTCTGGCCCAGGCCCATGATGCCGCCGCCGCCCATCATGCCCATGAGGCCGCCGAGCATGCCGCCGCTGCCCGCTTCCGCATGCTGGGCAATGAGGTCAGATGCGCCGGGCATGGCTTCCAGCATTTGCCCCACCTCCGCCGGGGGGCCTTCCTTCTGCACGAACCCCAGGATGATGCCGATCGCCTTTTCCGCGAGCGCAGGATCGATGCCAAGATTGGTCGTGACGCGCGCAATGAGTTCTTCCATGGGGGTTTCTCCGTTAGGCCAGGTGTTGGGATCGCCGTTTTGGCCTAGCCCGGCCCCTTGCACGCCGCAAGGGTGAAGGTGGCCGTTTTCATTCTGTTGCAAAAGGCGGCTGGTGCAGTGCCCCGTGAATTTGTATAGGCCAGAGAAATACTGGAGAATATCCCATGGCCATCGACCCTTCGGCGAGCATCCCTGACGGCACCATCATGGTGGGCAAGAGCCCGTCCAAGTTCGAGGTGCTGACCTTGAAACTGGCCAACCGCCACGGCTTGGTCACAGGCGCGACCGGCACGGGCAAGACCGTGACGCTGCAGACGCTGGCAGAGGGCCTCTCCAACGAGGGTGTCTCTGTGTTTGCTGCGGACATCAAGGGCGATCTGTCGGGCCTCGGCGCGGTCGGGCGCGGCGAGCCGCACTTCGTCAAGCGCATGGAGGATATGGGGCTCAAGTACCAGGCTGACGAGTTTCCCGTGGTGTTCTGGGATCTCTTCGGCGAGCAGGGCCACCCCATCCGCGCCACCGTCGCCGAAATGGGCCCGCTGCTGATCTCGCGCCTGCTGGAGCTGAACGCCACGCAAGAAGGCGCGCTGAACATCATCTTCCGCTACGCCGACGACAATGGCCTGGCCCTGCTGGATCTCAAAGACCTGCGCGCCATGCTGGCGGAAATCGGGCAGGACAACGCGCTGCAAAGCCAGTTGACTGCGACCTACGGCAACATCTCGGACCAGACCATCGGCGCGATCCAGCGCCAGTTGCTGGTGCTGGAAAATCAGGGCGCTGCGAATTTCTTCGCGGAGCCAGCACTGGATATCAAGGATTTCATCAAGACCGACCGCGACGGGCGCGGCGTCATCAACATCCTGGCCGCCGATAAGTTGATGAAGTCGCCCAAGCTCTATGCGACATTCCTGTTGTGGATGCTGTCCGAGCTGTTCGAGAACATGCCCGAAATCGGCGATCCTGATAAACCCAAGCTCGTGTTCTTCTTTGATGAAGCGCATCTCCTGTTCAACGATGCGCCCAAATCGCTGCTGGATGCCATCGAGACCGTGGTGCGCCTCATCCGCTCCAAGGGCGTGGGCGTGTATTTCGTGACGCAGAATCCGCTCGACGTGCCGGAAACCGTTCTGGCGCAACTCGGCAACCGCGTGCAGCACGCGCTGCGCGCCTTCACCCCGCGCGACCAGCGCGCCGTGAAGGCCGCCGCCGAGACCTTCCGCCAGAATCCCAAGTTCAAGACCGATCAGGCGATCACGGAACTGGCCGTGGGCGAAGCGCTGGTGTCCACGCTGGAAGGCAAGGGCACCCCTTCCATGGTGGAGCGCACCTTCATCAAGCCGCCATCGGCGCAGGTCGGCCCGATCAGCCCGGAGGGGCGCCGCAGTGCGATCCAGAAATCCGGCCTGTCCGGCAAATACGACACCACGGTGGACCGCGAGAGCGCCTATGAACTGCTGCTGAAGAAGCACCAAGCTCCAGCCGAGCAGCCGAACCAGGGGGGCATGATGGGCAGTCTCGGCGGCATGCTGGGCGGCCTGTTCGGCGGCGGCGCGGCCCCGCAGGTCGGTCCGCGCGGCGGCGTCATGCGCCAGCAGCAATCCATGGGCGAGAAGATGGTGCAATCGGCCGCGCGTTCGGTGGCGTCCTCCGTCGGCCGACAGGTGGGTTCGGCCATCGTGCGCGGCGTGCTGGGCAGTTTGCTCGGCGGGCGCCGCTGAGCCCGATCAGGCCTTGCCACGCGCCTCCTGGATGAGGCGCTGGGTGTTGGTTTCCACTGCGTCCTTCATGCGGTGAAAGAATTCCTCCTTGGAGAGGCCCGCCGGGATGACTGGCAGGAACTCCATGATGATCGTGCCGGGATACTTCAGGAACGTGCGGCGCGGCCACACCACGCCCGCATTCAGCGCCACCGGCACCACGGGCACCTGCATCGTCTCGTAGAGATGCGCCACGCCCATCTTGTACTGTCCCTCGGCATCCACGGAGCGGCGCGTGCCCTCGGGGAAGATGATGAGTTGGCCGCCTTCCGATACGGCCTGGCGCGCGGCCACATTCATGGATGCGATGGCCTTGATCCGGTCACCCCGGTTGATGGCCACCTGCCGCGAATGGGAGAGGTAGAGTCCGAACAAGGGAATCCACATCAACTCGCGCTTGACGATGTAGCGCGGGTCGGGAAACTCCTTTGTGAGCGCAAATGTTTCCCACGCCGATTGGTGCTTGGACGCGACCATGAGCCCGCCGGCAGGGATGTTCTCGCGCCCGCGCACCTCGGTGCGCACGTTGCAGATGACCGCATGGAGCCACAGATTCGAGCGGCACCAGTTGTGCAGCACGCGGGTCATGAAGACCTTTTGCGGCATCAGCAGCGTGGGCAGCGCAAAGATGAACCACAGCGCGTTGTTCAGCACGAAGGCGATGTTGAAGACGACGGAACGAATGACAATCATGGCGACTCGCAGGCGTGGCCGCGTCCGGCTCCCGAGAGGTTCAGGTGCGCTGGCGCGGCGACGATTGCGCGATGTCGGCTGAAGCGGGTGGCGGCGTCAAGCGGGCGCGGGCATAGGCGACGAGGAACTTCGTGTATTCCAGCGCCAGGGTTTTCACCAGCTGCGGGTCATTGAGCAGGGCCATGTCCTGCAGGCGTTCCGTCACGACCGGCGCCGGTATGAGTTCCACGCCCGGCATGTGGCGGCCGAATTCCACGAGCGTGCGCGGCATGTGATAACTCGACGTCACCACCAGCAGCGAGCGATAGCCGCGTCGGCGCGCCCACAGTTGCGCTTCCTGTGCGTTGCCCACGGTGTTGAGGGCATCGCGCCCCACATCGACGCAGCATGAAAGCCAGCGGCGCAGGCCGGGCGTGTGGTCCGCCAGCTTCTCCACCTTGACCTGTGTGGCCACCCCGCTGATCAGCAGGCGCTCGCCCTGTCCACGCTCCAGCCAGTGCAGACCGTCGGGAATGCGTTCGGGACCGCCGGTCAGCACGACAATACCGTCCGCCTTGCCGAGGTTGCCCTGTTCCGTGCGGTCGATCGTGGTGATGAAGGCGGCGAAACCGCTGGCGAACACCAGCAGCAAGGACAAACCGCAGATGATCACAAAGCGCAGAACCGACCGTCCGGTCCCCGAAGAACCCGTGTTCTGTGGTCCCGCGGCCGACGGTCCTGCAACCGACGGTCCTGCAGCCGACGCTGGGCGTCGGGGTCCGCCTGCTCCATCTGGCTCAAGTGTCATCATGGCCATCAATGCCTTCTTGTGCCTGAACTGGGCGAGATGATGGCGCGCGGTCGCCTGTCAATCCAGCCCGCGCAGATTGCGGTACACCGTCACGCGCGAAACCACGGCTGTGGTTACAGCCACGACCCCCGCAATCAGGATCACCGCCAGCGTGCCGCGAAAACCTAAAGCAAAGGTTCCAAACAGCGCTTCCAGCTGATCGCCGCCCGGCGTCGCGCGCAAGCGGCCCGCCAGAAATCCCGCGATCCAGAACGTGAAAACCGCTGCCGCGCCGCCGATCGCGCCGCCCTTGAGGCCTTGGCGCAGGAAATGGCGCTGGAATTCGCGCGCGATGAAACTGTCCGATGCGCCCACCAGATTGAGCACCTCGATGATGTTGCGGTTGCCTGCCATGGCCCCGCGCGTGGCAAAGGCGATGGCCAGACCCGTCGCCAGCAGCACCAGCAGCATGATCATCACGCCCACCACCACCATCGCCTGCGCCATGGCGGACAACCGTCTGAGCCAGATGCGGTGATCATCCAGCGAGGCGGTGGCGACCTCGCTCGCCAGCCGCGTGCGCAGCCCGGTGAGGTCGGGCGTGCCCGCGAGGCGCAACTCGATCAGGCGCGGCACGGGCAACTCCGAGAGATCCAGCCCCGCGCCCAGCCACGGGCTCAGCAACTCTTCGGACTGGCGCTTGTCGTTGACGCGCGCCTCGGCCACGCCCGGCGTGGCGCGCGCCAGGCTCGCTGCACGGGCCACATCCTGCTCGATGTCCCGCCCCGTGCGCGGACGCACCTGGATCGTCGCCTCGCGCGAGATGTCGCCCTGCCATTCGCTGGACGCGGAGGCCACGAGTTCCACCGTGCCCGCCGTCATGGAGGCCAGAAAGGTCATGATCGCCACCACCATCACCAGGGCGCGCCCCGCGATGGTGCCACCGGCCAGAAGCGAGGTTTCCCGGCGCGGTGCAGGCTGAACGCGGCGGGCGCTCATGCGGGCTCCTCCACCTTGAGGCGTCCCTCGGTGAGGACGAGGCGGCGGGCGGGAATCTGCTCCATCAGGGCAAAATCATGGGTGGCCATCACGATGCCGGTGCCCAGCTTGTTGAGTTCGAGAAACAGCCGCACCAGCCGCTGCGCGAGGGCCGGGTCCACGTTGCCGGTGGGCTCGTCCGCCAGCAACAGATCGGGCCGCACGATCAGCGCGCGGGCAATGGCGGCGCGCTGTTTTTCACCGCCCGAGAGAATGGCCGGGGACACATGCAGGCGGTCGCCCAGGCCCACCCAGCGCAGGAGTTCCAGCACCTCGCCGCGATAGCTCGATTCCTCGCGCCCCTGCACGCGCAGGGGCAGGCCGACGTTCTCATAGGTCGTCAGATGATCGAGCAGGCGGAAATCCTGCAATACGATGCTGATGCGCCGGCGCAGCTCCGTCACGCGGTCCTTGCCCATGCGGCCCACATCCTCGCCGAAGAGCTGGATCAGCCCGCGCGTCGGCTTGAGCGTGCCCAGCATCAGACGCAGCAAGGTGGTCTTGCCCGATCCGGA
>JANMMT010000031.1:0-23936 GCA_031373545.1 Hyphomicrobiales bacterium | reverse complement strand
AACGATCTGCAACCCGATCGGCAGGCCGTCGCCATCGAGCCCCACGGGCACCGAGGCGCCAGGCTGGCCCGTGACGTTGAAGGGCCAGGTGTAGGGCGACCAGTCGAACCATTCGGGCCCGAAGCGACCGCTCGCGGGCAGTTCGCGGCCGGCCTCCATTGAGGTGATGGGCATGCTCGGAGTCAGCAGCACGTCGAAGATTTCGTGATAGCGGCGCATGTTTTCATACAGCGCGGCGCGGTCCGCCATGGCCTGCAACACATCGGTGGCTGAGAGACCTCGCCCCGCCTCCGCCGCGCGCAGCAGCCCGCTGTCGATGGCCCCGCGCAGCACCTCGGGCACCGTGCCCACCACGAAGGCGCACCCCGCCAGCCACAAGGTTTGCAAGGGTTTTTCGGCCTCGGCGCGGGTGAAGCCAGGGTCGTCTTCCTCCACGATGGCCCCGTACTCCGTGAGCCTTTGGGCCGCCGCGGTGCAGGCCGTGCGCACGGCGGGGTCGAGCCTGTCGACAAAACCTAGCGTGGCGCTGTAGCCCACGCGCAGCCCGCGAATGCCGTTGTTCAGCAGGGCGGCATAATCGGGCACGGGCGCGCCCCCATGGGACATGTCACGCGCATCCGCGCCCGCGATGATCTGCAGCATGGCGGCGCCATCCTCGACGCAGCGCGTCAGCGGCCCCAACCGCGCCAGCACGCCGAAGGGGGAGGCGGGGTAAGCCGGCACGCGTCCCACGCCCGGCATGATCCCAAAGGCCCCCGTGAAGGAGGCGGGTATGCGGATCGAGCCCGCGCCATCCGTGCCGAGGTGAAAATGCCCGAGGCCGAGGCTGGCCGCCACCACCGCCCCGCCGGATGAGCCGCCGGGTGTGCGCTCCGTGTGCCAGGGGTTGCGCGTGATGCCGCTGAGGCGGGAGTGCGTCACGCCGATCCAGCCGAATTCCGGCATCGTGGTCTGCCCGATCAGAATGCACCCTGCCCTTCGCAGATGCGCCACCACGGGCGCATCATGTGTGGCGGGTGTCTCGGGCTGGGTCGTGGAGCCGCGCCGCGTCGGCCAACCGGCTGCGGCGATGTTGGATTTCACCGTGGCGATGATGCCATCCGCCGCGCCCATGGGTGCGCCGCGTGCCCAGCGGGCTTCGCTTTCCCGGGCGGCGGCGCGGGCGGCCTCTGCGTCCACAAGGGTGAAGGCATTGAGTGCAGGCTCGAACCGCGCGATGCGCGCCAGCACGTCTTCGAGCACATCGACAGGGGAAAGGTGTCTCGCACTGTAGGCGTCCAGCGTCTGGCGGGCGGTGAGCGCGACAATCTCTGGACGTTGTGAAAAGGTGGGCAGGGACATCATGTCAGTCTATGCGGAGGCGCGCGCCCCTGCCAAGCTCTGGGCATGATCTCGCCCATCACATCCATCGCAGACGCGTCCATTGCCCTTGCCGGACTGCTGGAGCAGGCCAAGGTGGTCACGGCTTTCACCGGTGCGGGCATCTCGACGGAATCCGGCGTGCCGGACTTTCGCTCGCCTGGTTCACCGTGGACGCAGAACAAGCCCATCCCCTTCGCCGCCTTCCTGGCAAGCCCCGAAGCGCGGGCCGAGGCCTGGCGGCGCAAATTCACCATGGATGACCTTTACGCGGGGGCCGGGCCCAGCCGTGGACACAGGGTGCTGGCCGCCCTCCATGCGGCGGGGCGCATGCCGCTGCTGATCACGCAGAACATCGATGGGCTGCATCAGGCGGCGGGCATGCCTCCCGGCAGCGTCATCGAAATCCACGGCAATGGCACCCATGCCACGTGCCTGACATGCGCGACGCGCCATGAGTTGGCCGACATCCGCCGCGCCATCGCCGCAGATGGCATGGTACCTCCCTGCCGGGCCTGCGGCGGCCTCGTGAAATCCGCGACCATCTCCTTCGGCCAGGCGATGCCCGAGCGGGCAATGGCGCAAGCCGTGAAGGCCACGCTCGGCGCGGATATATTTCTGGCCATCGGCTCATCGCTCATGGTATTTCCAGCCGCAGGGTTGCCCAAAGCCGCCAAAGCCAATGGTGCGAAGCTGGTCATCCTCAACGGCGAGGCGACGCCGCTCGATGTGCACGCCGACCTGCTGCTGCGCTGCGACATCGGCAGCGTGCTGGAGGCCGCCCGGGCAAGGCTCAATCTGTAATGGCGATTATATTTGCTGTTGGCGCGCAAAGCCGACCTGTTATGTAGTGTCGGGGTGAGTCGAATTGTGTGCGATTCGACTGGGCGAGGCGGTGCGTAACATGTCAGACGATGCGACCAGAAAAGTGCTGACGGGACCTGCTGACGTCTCAACTTTTGGTTCCAAACCGCTGTCGCCCGATACAGGGCTCGATCTCGTCCAGATCGCAGGCTACATCAAATGGTTCGATGCCGCCAAAGGCTATGGCTTCATCATGCCAGACAACGGCACGCCGGATATTCTGCTGCATGTAACGGTGCTCCGCAGCGGCGGCTTTGTGGCTGCGCCCGAGGGGGCGCGCATCGTGGTGGAGGCGGTCAACCGTGCGCGCGGATTGCAGGCCTTCCGTGTGCTGAGCATCGATCCCACATCGGCGATTCACCCCTCGCAGTTGCCCCAGGCGCGCACGCATGTTTCCGTCACACCCACGACGGGCATGGAGCGCGCCGTGGTGAAATGGTTCAACCGCCTGCGTGGCTTTGGCTTCGTCACCACCGGCGAGGGCCAGCCGGATATCTTTGTGCACATGGAAACGCTCCGCAAGCACGGCCTGACCGAGCTGATCCCCGGCCAGATCGTCATGGTCAGCTACGGCGATTCGTCCAAAGGGCTCATGGCAGCGGAAATTCGCCCCATCTCCGGTGCGGGCCCCTCGTCGCATTGATGCGGCTGGCATGATCCGCTATCAGGTCCGACATGCCCAATCTCAAAAATATGCCTGACACCAAAGACTTGCCTGTCACCCAAGATTTGCCTGATCGCAAAAATCCGTCTCCAGCGCCCAAGCCCGGCGCACGGCGCAACAAGCTGATCGTGGCCGCCATCGTGCTCGTCACGCTGGGCGTCACCGCCACATCCCTCACCACCAATCTGGCGCGCGAGCGCCGCAAGGAAGCGGTGGTGCAGGAGCGTCTCGAGCGGTTCGAGCTGGTCTCGGGCACGGCGACCCATGTGTTTCAGGTCGAGGTGATGCGCACCGATGCCGAGCGCGCCAAGGGCCTGATGTTCCGCCAGTTCCTGCCGCAGGACCGGGGCATGCTGTTTGATTTCATGCGCGATGAGCCCGTGTCGATGTGGATGCGCAACACCTACATTCCGCTCGACATGCTGTTCATCCGTTCGGACGGCACGGTGGCCCGCGTGCACGAACGCGCACAGCCGCTGGATGAAACCACCATCGCGTCGGGCGCGCCCGTGCGCTACGTGCTGGAGATCAACGGCGGCGCGGCGGCCAAGCTGGGGATCAAGGCGGGCGACCGAGTCAAGACCGGGCTGACCAAGCCTTGAGTTGCTAAAGCCTCAAATCGCCCGCCAGGCGATATCCCGGCGGCAGAAACCTTCCGGCCAATCAATGACATCCACGCCAGCATAGGCGCGTGTGCGTGCTTCAGCCAAGGTAGCCCCCACGGCCGACACGTTGAGCACGCGCCCGCCGTTGGCCAGCAGGCGCTCCCCTTGCCGCCGTGTGCCCGCGTGAAACACCGTGACGCCGGGCAGGGCGTTCGCCGCCTCGACGCCCTTGATTTCCGTGCCTTTGCGTGGCTCGCCGGGGTAGCCTTCCGCCGCCAGCACCACGGTGATCGCAGGCGCGTCACTCCACTGCACGGTTCGGTCCGCCAGCGTGCCTGCAGCGGTGGCCAGCAGCAGCGGCAGGAGATCGTCCTTGAGGCGCAGCATCAGCACCTGGCATTCCGGGTCACCGAAGCGGCAGTTGTATTCGATGAGTTGCGGCCCGTCCGCCGTCAGCATCAACCCCGCGAAAAGCACACCGTTGCAGGCCATGCCGCGCCGCACCATCTCGCGCGCCGTGGGGCGGATGATGCGTGCCATCACCTCGGCTTCCAGCGCGGGCGTGAAGACGGGCGCGGGCGAATAGGCGCCCATGCCGCCCGTGTTGGGGCCGGTGTCCCCGTCGCCCACCCGCTTGTGATCCTGCGCGGCGGCGAGCGCCAGCACCTCTTCGCCCGCCACAAGGGCGAAAAAGCTGACCTCCTCGCCCTCCAGGAAAGCCTCGATCACCACTTCCGCCTCCCCGGGCGACCCCATCAGCAGGCTGTCGATGGCGGCCTCGGCCTCGGCTGTCTCCATGGCGACCACCACGCCCTTGCCGGCGGCGAGCCCGTCGTATTTCACCACGATGGGTGCGCCTTGCGCACGCACGTAGGCCTTGGCTGCGGCCGCGTCCTTGAAGCGCGCATAAGCCGCCGTGGGAATGCTGGCGGCGTCGCAGATGTCCTTGGTGAAGGCCTTGGAGCCTTCAAGCTGCGCCGCCGCGCGCCCGTGACCGAACACGGTGATATCCGCGCGCCTGAGATCATCCGCAAGGCCCGCCACCAGCGGCGCTTCGGGGCCGACCACCACGAGGCCGATCTGCTCCTCTTGGCAGAATGCGATGACCGCCGCGTGGTCCCGGGCATCGAGGCCGATGTTGGTGCCGAACGACGCCGTGCCGGGGTTGCCGGGGGCGATGAACAATGCGGTGAGCAGCGGGCTCTCGGCCAGTTTCATCGCCAGCGCATGCTCGCGCCCGCCCGACCCGATCAACAGAACCTTCATGTCATCCCCTTGATTGCTGGTGGGGGGCCTAGCACCGAATCTCGCGCCGTTCTACACCTTGCGCAGCATGCCAGACGCCCAGACCAACCTGCCTGAAGTCTCCGTTTCGGAACTCTCCGGTGCCATCAAGCGCACGGTGGAGGATGCCTTCGGCTATGTCCGCGTGCGCGGCGAAATCTCCGGTTATCGCGGGCCGCACACCTCGGGCCACGCGTATTTCGCGCTGAAGGATGCGTCCTCCAAGATCGAGGCCGTGATCTGGAAGGGCGTGTTCGGCCGCATGCGCATCCGGCCCGAGGAGGGGCTGGAGGTCATCGCCACCGGCAAGGTGTCGACCTTTCCGGGCAAATCCAGCTACCAGTTGGTCATTGAAAGCATCGAGCCTGCGGGTGTGGGGGCGCTGCTGGCCCAGCTCGAGGAGCGCCGCCGGCGTCTTGCCGCCGAAGGCCTGTTCGATCCCGCGCGCAAGCAGTTGCTGCCCTATCTGCCGCGCGTCATCGGCGTGGTGACATCGCCCACGGGCGCGGTGATCCGCGACATCATCCACCGCATATCGGATCGGTTTCCCGTGCATGTCCTGGTCTGGCCCGTGCGCGTGCAGGGCGAGACCAGCAGTGCGGAAGTGGCCAGCGCCATTCGCGGCTTCAATGCGCTTAAAGCGGGCGGGTCCGTGCCCCGCCCCGATGTGCTGGTGGTGGCGCGCGGTGGCGGTTCGCTTGAGGATCTATGGGGGTTCAACGACGAGGCTGTGGTGCGCGCGGCGGCAGAGAGCGCCATTCCGCTGGTCTCCGCCGTTGGTCACGAAACGGACTGGACGTTGATCGACCACGCAGCGGATGTGCGCGCGCCGACACCGACGGGCGCGGCGGAGATGATCGTGCCCGTGCGCGCCGAATTGCGGGCGACCAGCGAAAGCCTGGGCGCGCGCCTGCGCGGCGGATTGCTGCGTCTGGTGGAACGGCGCAAGACCGAGTTTCGCGCGGTCACACGCGGCTTGCCGTCCCCCGACATATTGCTGGCCCAGCCCCGTCAACGCCTGGACCGTGCGGCGGAAAAATTGCCCGCGGCACTCAAAACCAGCATCGGCCAGCGGCGGCTGCACCTCTCCGCCCTGACAACGCGGCTGGAGCAGCGCTCGCCCCGCGTGGCGCTCGCCACCCAGCGCCAGCGCCTTAACGGCAATGCCGAGCGGCTCGCCAGTGCGTTCGAGCGCAATCTCGCACTGGCCCGCACGAGCCTGCAACGGGACCGTGACAAGGTCGCCGCGCTGTCCTCGCGGCTGCTGCCGGCATTCCAGCGTGGTCTGGGGGAGCGGCGTGGCCGCCTTGTGGGCGCACTGAAGTTGATGGAGAATCGCAGCCCGGATTTCACACGCGAGCGCCTGAAACTGACCGGTTTGAACACGCGCCTTGCGCCCGCATTCCAGCGCGGATTGGCGGAGAAACGCGGGCGGCTCGGTGCCTCCGTCAATCTGATGCAGAGCCTGAGCTATGAAAGCGTGTTGCAGCGCGGCTATGCGCTGGTGCGGGACGCCAGCGGCGCACCGGTGCGCAATGCCAAGGCTCTGAGCGCCGGGCAGGCCCTCCATGTGCAGGTGCAGAGCGGAACCTTTGATGTGGTGGTGGCCAGTGGATCGGCACCTGCGGCCAAGCGCGCGGCACCACTGCCGCCGCGCCAGAACGACCTCTTCGGATGAGCATGAAAGCCAGCCCCGTCGACACGCCCATTTCCCATGCCATGGTGCTCGCGGCGGGGCTGGGCACGCGCATGCGCCCCATCACCGCCACCCTGCCCAAGCCGTTGGTGCCGGTGGGGGGGCAGCCACTGCTGGATCATATCCTGGGCTATGCCCGTGCGGCAGGGGTCACGGACGCCGTAGTCAACGTGCATTATCTCGCCGAGCAGATGGAGGCTCATCTCGTCCGTGTGCTGGCCCCGCGCATTCGCATTTCCGACGAGCGTGCGGCGCTGCTCGATTCGGGCGGCGGGGTCTTGAAGGCCTTGCCGCATCTGGGCGGCGGCCCCTTTTTCGTGCTCAACGCGGATCAGATCTGGAACGAGGGGCCCACGCCCGCACTCACCCGCCTGAGCGCTGCGTGGCGGCCCGATGATATGGATATCCTCCTGCTGCTGGCCTCCAGCGCCAATGCCACGGGCTGGGGCAATCGCGGAGATTTCGCCATGGCGCAGGACGGCCGCCTGACGCGCGCCAGCCGACAAGAAATGACGCCCTTCGTGTATGCGGGGGCGGGCATCTGGAAGCCGGAGCTGTTTGCGGACAGGCCCGAGGTGTTCTCGCTCAACCTCCTGTTCAACGAGGCGGCCGCGCGCGGGCGGCTGTATGGCCTGCGCCTCGATGGGTTGTGGATGCATGTGGGCACGCCCGAATCCATCGCCGAGGCCGAAGAAGCCATGGCAAAGGCCATCAAATGACGCGCGGGCAACCCCTGCGGGGTCTGGCCAACGTCTTCACCATTCCGCCGGGTGCGCCGTTTCTGGACACGCTGGTGGAGGCGTGTTTCGCCGGCAAGCTCGGATTCGCGATGGCTGCCGACTCCCATGATCTTTCCGCCGCGACCATCTATGTGCCGACCCGCCGTGCAGCACGCGCGCTGACCCACGCCTTCACGCATGCACTCAAGCCCGATGCGCTGCTGTTGCCCCGTGTCGTGCCGCTGGGTGACCCATCCGATCTGGAAGAAAGTGCCGCGCTGGGCGATGATCTGGCGGATGCCGACAGCACCATCCCGCCTGCCATCACGCCCGTGGATCGGCAATTGGCGCTGGCGCATCTGGTGGAGGGCTGGCGCAGCAGCGCGGACCTCGCAGCTTTGGGTGCAGCGGGTGATGGTTTCACCCTTGGCGGTGGTTTTGCCGACAGTTTCGCTTTAGCGGGCGATCTCGGGCGGTTGATCGACGAATTCGCGCTGGAAGGCATCGACTGGGGTCGGGTTCACGCACTGGTGCCGCTGGAGCATGATGCCTACTGGAGCTTCACGCGGGAATTTCTGGCCATCGCAGGGACGGCTTGGCCCGCCTATCTTGACGAACGCGGCCTGCTGGATCCTGCCGAGCGGTTGAATCGTCAGCTGCGCGCCGCAGCCGAGCGCCTGCGGGCGGCGCCCCCCGCCGGGCCTGTTATTGCGGCCGGCTCCACCGGCTCGGTCCCCGCCACGGCGGCCTTGCTTGCCACCATTGCGCGCCTGCCCCAAGGGGCCGTGGTGCTGCCGGGCCTCGACACGGACATGGATGAAGCCGCCTGGGCATTGGTGGCGGAGGGAGCCGCGCCCGAGCCCGCGCAGCCCGGTCATCCCCAGGCCGCGTTGAAGACCCTGCTCCAGCGCATCGGTATCGGGCGCGCAAGTGTCGGCGTGCTGGGGGCTGAGGGGCTGGACGCGGGCCGGGCCAGCCGCACGCGGATCGTCAGCGCCGCCATGCGCGCGGCCGATGCGACAGATGTCTGGCCCGCCCTGCGTGCGGACCTCGCCGGCCAATGCCCTGCCGCGCTGGAAGGTGTGGCGGTTCTGGAGGCGCGGGACGAGCGCGAGGAGGCGCTTGCCATCGCTGTCGCACTGCGCGGTGCGCTGGAGACACCTGAAGAAACCGCCGCACTGGTGACGCCGGACCGCGCGCTCGCCGCACGTGTCGCAGCCGAGTTGAAACGCTGGGGCCTGGCGGTGGATGATTCCGCCGGCCAGCCGCTGGCTCTTCTTCCTGCGGGTCTGCGTGCGCGGCTGGTGATGAAGGCTGCGGCGTGCGAAGCGCGGCCCGTGGATTGTCTCGCGCTTGCGCATGCGCTGCCGCATGATGAGGCGGCGCTCGAAGCGCTGGAACTTGCCGGCCTGCGTGATCACGACATCGCGGATGGCCCGGACGGATGGGCGGCAGCCATGGAGGGCGCAGAACAGCGCCGCGATGCGCCCCATGCTCCCAAACCCATCAAGCGCGTGACCCCGGAGGCGTTGCAGGCCGCGCGTGCGCTGGTCAGTGGCCTGCGGCGGGCGCTGGACACGCTTGTGGCACCGCCAGCCACGCGCCGACCGATCGGGTCGTGGGCGCGGGCGCATGGCGAGGTTTTGGCCAGGCTGACACCTGACATGGGTGAGGAAACGCCTGACACGCGGGCCTTGCTGCGCCTGCTGGATCAGCTGGTTCTGGCGCACACACAGCCGCTGATCTCTTCATCGGATTATGCCGGTGTCTTTGAGCAGATGAGCGCGGGCGCAGCCGTTGCGCGGGATGCAGCCGGTCACGGGCGCATCAAGATTTTTGGCCTGCTGGAGGCGCGCCTGATTCCGTCGGCCTTTGTCGTGCTCGGCGGTTTGAACGAGCGGACCTGGCCGGCTGACGCCCGCAACGATCCCTTCCTCAACCGCGCCATGCGCGCGGCGCTGGGTCTCTCGCCCCCCGAGCGGCGCATGGGCCAGAGCGCCCATGATTTCGTTCAAGGGTTGGGCATGGGCCAGGTGCTGCTGAGCCGCGCCGCCACGGTCGAAGGCACGCCCATGGTGGCCTCGCGTTTCCTGCGCCGGCTCGACACCTTCATCGGCAAGGAGGCTGCGGACGCGTTGCGCACCCGCGCCAAGTGGCTCAGCAAGGCGGCCGAGGCGCTTGATTGCGCGCCGCCTGTGCTGCCCGCGCCGCGCCCTGCGCCCAAGCCAGACCCAATGGTGCAGCCAACCACTCTGTCCATCACGGAAATCGCCACACTCTACCGCGATCCCTATGCGATCTACGCCCGTCATGTGCTTGATCTTGCCCCGTTGCCACCGCTCGATGCCGAGCCTGACGCGCGCGACAAGGGTACACTCATCCATGAGGCATTGGCCCTGTTCGTGTCCGAGGCCGCGCAGGCCTGGCCTGCCGATCCGCTGGCACGTCTCCTCGACATCGGAGCGGCGGTGTTCGAGCCCCTGATGGCGCGCGAGCGCACGGCGGCCTTCTGGTGGCCGGTGTTCACGCGCATGGCCGAGGGTTTCATCGCCGATGAGCAGGCGCGACGCGGTTCGATCCGCCAAAGTGTTGTGGAAATGCGGGCGACCCTGCCGCTGCGCCTGGCCGACGGCACGGTCTTCACCCTGCGCGGCAAGCCCGATCGCATCGATGTGCTGGCGGATGGCAGCCTGGCCATCCTCGATTACAAGACCGGTGCGGCACCGAGCGGTCCCCAGGTTTATTTCAATCTCGAACCTCAACTCACCCTCGCCGCAGCGATGGCCCTGAAAGGCGCGTTCGCCGGCGTCGATGCCAAGCTGATTGCCCAGATCGCCTATGTCAGCGTCGGGGCCAGTTATGCGCGCAAGGTGGTGAACCTCAACAAGGCGATGCAGGCCAAAGCCACGCAGGCCAAAGCCACGTCCCCCAAAGCCGAACTGCCTGAAGCCACGCTGACCGATCTGGCGCAGACGCATCTTGCCAAGCTTGTTTCCATGCTCGAACGGCTTCGCGCGCAGGCCGAGCCCTTCCTGTCGCGCCGCATGCCGCAAAACACCAAGGATGCAGGTGATTACGATCACCTGGCGCGCGTGGGGGAATGGCCGAGCCAGACCGAGCCTGATTAAGGTTGCCCGTGTTGCGCATGGAGGTTTACAGGCAAAGGCACGGAGCAACGGGAATCAGCCATGGCGAATCATCTACATCAGGGCGATCTGCCGGACGGGCTCGATCTGGGCGCGGTTGTCGCGATCGATACGGAAACCATGGGCCTCAACCCGCACCGTGACCGTCTGTGCGCGGTGCAGCTTTCGGCCGGCGACGGCGATGCGCACATCATCCAGATTACGCTGGGACAGCGCAAGGCACCCAACCTCGTGCGGTTGCTGAAGAACAGGAACATCCTCAAGCTGTTCCACTTCGCACGCTTTGATGTGGCGGTGCTCGAGCAGACATTCGGTGCGGTGACGCAGCCGGTCTATTGCACCAAGATCGCCTCGCGCCTCGTGCGCACCTTCACCGATCGTCACGGTCTCAAGGATCTGGTGAAAGAGCTGACCGGTGTGGAACTCGCCAAGCAGCAGCAATCCTCCGACTGGGGCGCGGGCACCCTCACCGAGGCCCAGCTGGCCTATGCCGCATCCGATGTGCTGCATCTGCACGAGGTAAGGACCAAGCTTGACGCCATGCTGGCGCGCGAAGGGCGCAGCGCCATCGCGCAGGCCTGCTTCAAGTTTCTGCCCATGCGCGCCAAGCTCGATCTCATGGGCTGGCCGGAGGATGATATCTTTGCACACAGCTGAATGTGCGGCGTGAATGCGGGTCAGGCTATGTCTGGCTGTGAAATTAGGACATAACTTTGCCATCGCTTGTGGTGTATGAGCGGCAGGTACGGACAGGAACCCAGCAGCGGCCATGCCAGATTTTCGTGCCCTTTTGATGCGGTTCAAGAGCCGCATGACGGCGTTGCCGGAAGCTGTGGTGCGCGTGCCAGCACCGGCTGGTGCCCCTTCGGACGCGGATGCCACCTATGCGGATGCGCTGCAGCATAGCGCACGGGTGCGCCTTGTTCGCCGGAGCATTCCCATCGCCTGCGTGCTGGGCGTTTTCGGTCCGCTGGTCTGGGCTTTCGTGTCGCCGTTCTCGGGCACCAATGCCAATGTGCAGGTCGGTGCCGTCTCCATGTCCGGCAGTAAGATCACGATGGAAGCCCCCAAGCTGTCGGGCTTTCGCAAGGACCAGAAGGCTTACGTCGTGACCGCGCGCGAAGCCGTGCAGGATGTGCGCACGCCAACCGTGGTGGAATTGAACCAGCTTGTGGGCCGCCTCGAACAGGAGCGCGGCAGCTATGCCCGCATCACATCCGATTGGGGCAAATTCGACCAGAGCGCCGAACTTCTCGACCTCAAGGGCAATGTCAGGATCCGCACCGACGATGGCAACGAGGTGGATCTGGCCTCGGCGCGCATCGAGATGAAGTCGGGCCGCGTGGTTTCCACCGAACCTGTGGATGTCCGCTCGAAATCTGGCACGGTCAGTGCGGACCGTGTCGAGTTGAAGGACAATGCCAAGATCATCATCTTTGAGGGCAACGTCCGTTCGCTTCTCTATGCAAACGAGGCGACCGTCGGCAAATCTGCGGCCGAGCCGGTCGCCGAATCCGCCACTACGGAGCCAGCCAAACCATGATGCGCCGCCGCCATATTTTCACTCGCCATCGTCTGCTGGGCGCTGTCCTTGCCGCAACTCTCACGCTTCAGCCTGGCATTGTCTCTGTGGAGGCCTGGGCGCAGGCGCAGCGTCCGGCGGCGCAGAAACCGGCGCGCTCGGACCCCTTCGGCAATTTTGGCGGCAACTCCAAGGAGCCGATCCGCATCGATGCCAACAAGCTCGAAGTGTTCGAAAAGGAGCAGCGCGCCGTCTACAGCGGCGACGTGGTGGCCGTGCGCGGAACCACGATCACCCGCGCCACGCAGATGACGATCTATTACGACAACAAGAAGAATACGGCCCAGCCCGCAGGTGCGGTGCGCACCGCCGAAGCCAGCGCGAATCCAGCGGGGCAGGATGGCGCACTCAAGCGCATCGAATTCAAGGGGCCCGTCAGCGTCGTCAACGGCACGCAGACGGCGACCTCCAATGAACTGATCTACGATGCCATCGGCAAAAAAGTGATCCTCAAGGGCAATGCGGTCGTCACCGATGGCCCCAATGTGCAGCGCGGCGAGCTGATGACCTATGATACGGAAGCTTCGACGGCGATCATCACCAACCCGGGCGGCCGTGTGCAGGGTGTGTTCACGCCTGGCAGCGAAGAGCAGGGCAAAACCAAAGACAAGAAAGCGCCGCGGACAGGCCAGCAGCCAACAAATTGACCCGGTGGCTGCCGCCCTGCCGCGTGGCACGGCGCGGTTCATCAATTTGCGTGTCAGCGCGCTTCCGCGCTAAGGGCGCTCAGTCTAACGCGAGAAAGAACACAGCCACCGTGAACGTTCCGTTCTGGAAACGCAAAACCCCGCAGGCACCGCCCACAGACGTGCGGCCGCAGTCTGCGCCGTCACTGGGTCTGGATGAGATGCTGCGCGCCACAGAAGCGCAAAGGAAAGAGCCAGAAAGCGCGGGACAAGGCGATGTTCCCATGCCGAACACCATCCCCTTGCCCTATGAGGGCGCCGGTTCGCGCAATCCCGATGTCGCTGATGGCGCCGATATTCTGGCGGCCCATGGCCTGATGAAGAGCTTCAAGGGGCGGCGCGTCGTCAACGGTGTGTCGCTCAATGTGCGCAAGGGCGAGGCTGTCGGGTTGCTGGGGCCCAACGGCGCGGGCAAGACCACAGCTTTCTACATGATCACAGGCCTGCTGGAGGCGGATGCGGGCCGCGTGTCGCTGGAAGGCAACAATATTACGCCGTTTCCCATGTACCGCCGCGCGCGGCTTGGCATCGGCTACCTGCCGCAGGAGGCCTCGATCTTCCGCGGGCTGACGGTGGAGGAAAACATCCGTGCCGTTCTGGAAGTGGTGGAGCCCAACAAGCGCCGGCGCGAGGAGCAGCTCGACGAACTGCTGGAAGAGTTCACCATCACGCGTCTGCGCAAATCGCCCTCCATCGCCCTGTCAGGCGGCGAGCGCCGCCGCTGCGAAATCGCCCGTGCACTGGCGGGGCGGCCCAAGTTTATGCTGCTGGACGAACCTTTTGCAGGCATCGACCCCATCGCGGTGGGGGATATCCAGAACCTCGTCCATCACCTGAAAGCGCGCGGCATCGGCGTGCTGATCACGGACCACAACGTGCGCGAAACGCTGTCTCTCACCGACCGCGCCTACATCATCCACACCGGGCAGGTTCTCATGGAAGGCACGCCCGACGCCGTGATCAACCACCCCGAAGTGCGGCGGCTCTACCTGGGAGAAAGCTTCCGGATGTGATCCGCAAGCCCTTCTGCCGCGGGAAAGTTACTGCTCCGTCGTCTTGACGAAGGCCAGCGTCAGCGCAGCGGCGATGGCGGTCTTGAGCACATCGCCCAGCAGGTAGTTCTGTGCAACGACCCAGGCACGGGCGACTCCCGTGCCGGTGGCACCGGTCGAAAGCTGCGCGAAATAAGCCAGCCAGGCACTGCCCATGACATAGAGCACGCATTGCGCCAGCAACATCGCCCCCGCCAGCAGCACCGGCGAGCGGGCCGCACCCTTCTCGACAGCGAAGCCCACGATGGCGGCACTGGCGACAAAGCCGAACAGGAAGCCGCCGGTCGGGCCGAGGAAATAGAGGTAATTTGCGATGGCGGGCGGCGTGGTCGCAAAGACGGGCATGCCCATCAGGCCTTGGCCAAGATAGAGCAGCACGGTGGCCGCGCCGAGTCGCCAACCATAGGCCGCACCGATCAGCAGCACCGCGAGGCTCTGCAGCGTCATGGGGACCGGAGTGAACGGCACATTGATCTTGGCCGAGAGTGTCAGAAGGCCTGCGCCCGCGACAGCCAGCACGATGTTGCGCAGCAGACGGGCCTGGCCCGCAGCCCAGATTCGGTCGATCAGCGGTGCGGAGTGTGAAACAAGTGTCGTCATATGCCGTTGTGCCCCTGTGTCGCGCTGCCCGCAGCGCCTATATGCTTCCTCCGTATAGCAGCCCGCGCCCGTCGCTCAAGCCCGATCATCACATTGACCCTGCCTTCTTCCGATCTTCTCCACCCCCGGCCCGAAGGCCTCTGGTGCCCGCCGGGCGGGTTCCATATCGATCCCATGCGCCCGGTTGAGCGCGCGCTGGTCACGCATGGCCATGCTGATCATGCCCGCGCGGGCCATGCCCATGTGCTGGCGACGCGCGAGACTTTGGACATCATGGCGATCCGCTACGGGCGCAATTTCGCAGGCACCACGCAGGTGGCGGAACCGGGCGAGGTGCTCACGGTGGACGATGTGCGTGTGCATTTCCACCCTGCCGGGCATGTGCTCGGCTCCGCGCAGATCGCGGTCGAGAAGGGCAATCGCCGGATTGTCGTCTCGGGCGATTACAAGCGCGCGGCGGACCCGACCTGCGCACCGTTTGTGCCGGTGCCCTGCGATATCTTCGTCACGGAGGCGACGTTCGGCCTGCCGATCTTCCGCCATCCCGACACGCGCGGCGAGGTGGCCAAACTGCTCCAGTCCGTCGCGCTGTTCCCGTCGCGCGCGCATCTGGTGGGGGCCTACGCATTGGGCAAAGCGCAGCGCATCATGCGCCTGCTGCGCATCGCGGGCTACGAGCGCCCTATCTACATCCACGGAGCGATGGAGAAGCTCTCGGCCTACTACCAGACGCAGGGCATCGATCTGGGCGAGATCATCCAGGTGAAGGCGACGGATCGTTCCAGCCTCAAGGGCGAGATCATCCTGTGTCCGCCCGGTCAGCTGGCGGATGTGTGGGCGCAAAAATTTCCCGATCCCGTCACCGCCTTCGCCTCGGGCTGGATGCAGACCCGTGCCCGGGCGCGTCAACGCGGCGTGGAACTTCCCCTCATCGTGTCGGATCACGCCGATTGGCCCGATCTGTGCCGCACGATCACCGAAACCGGCTGCTCCGAGTTGTGGGTGACCCATGGACAGGAGGATGCGCTGGTGCACTGGGCCACCACCCGCGGCATCCGCGCCCAGCCGCTGCATCTCGTTGGTTACGGCGACGAGGGCGAGGTTGAAACCGTGGTCGATTGACCGCGCCCGCCTTGACCCCGGGCCCCGCAGGGCCCACCTCCCGCGCATGCTTGGTTTCTTTGAACGCCTTGTCGATGCCGGTCGCGCGCCCGGCACGGCGGTGCCCCCCGCGACGACCTTTGCCTTTTACTGGCATTTTCTGCGCCAGCACAAAGGGCTTTTTGGCGCATTGGTCTTGATCCAGCTCGTGCTGGGCTCGCTCGATGCGGCACTGCCCGTTTTCGTGGGCATGATCATCAACCGCCTCAGCACGGCAACGCCCGCCACATTCTTCGCCGATCACGCCTGGCTGCTGATGGGCATGGCACTGATCGTGCTGGTGGTGCGCCCGCTTGCGCTGAGCCTGCAATTCCTGATCTCGCAGCAATCGATTGGCGCGGGTTTCTCGAACATGGTGCGCTGGCAGAGCCACTGGCATGTGGTGCGCCAGAGCTGGCCCTTCTTTCAAGGCGATTTCGCCGGGCGCATCGCAAACCGCGTGATTCAAGCCGGCTATTCCCTGCGCCAGAGCGCGATGACCATCATTAATGTGGGGCTCTACATTCTCGTCTACGGCGTCGCGGCCTTCACGGTGATGCTCAGCCAGGACTGGCGGCTGGCGCTGCCCATGGCGGTCTGGATCGGCACCTACGCCGTGCTCCTCAAGTTCTACATGCCGGGCATCGGCGCGGCTGCCAAGGCGATGTCGGAAAGCCGCTCCCTGATGACCGGGCGCATCGTGGACAGCTACACCAACATCCTCACGGTCAAGCTGTTTGCCAAGGCGCGGGACGAGGATGATTTCGTGCGCTCCGCCATTCTGGAACATGCCGCCAAGGTGCGCGTGCAGAACCGGCTCATCACGGTGTTCATCATGTGGCTCGCCAGCCTCAACGCCCTGTTGATCGCCTCCATCTCGGGGCTGTCGCTCTGGCTCTGGTCCAGTGGGGCGGTCCCCATCGGCACCGTGGCGACGGCCATCCCCTTCGCGCTGCAACTTGCCGGCATGGCGGGCTGGCTGGCGTGGGAGCTGATGGAGGTGTTCGAGAATGTCAGCGTCACGCAGGAGAGCATGAGCACCATCGCACAACCCATCGCCATCACGGATGCACCCGGCGCGTCCGAGTTGGCCGTCAGCGCTGCGGCAATCACCTTCACCGACGTGCGCTTCGGGTATGGCCGCGATGTGCCCGTGGTCGACGGGCTCAGCCTCGCCATTCGCCCCGGCGAGAAGGTGGGGCTGGTCGGCCGCTCCGGCGCGGGCAAATCCACGCTCGTCAACCTGCTGCTGCGCTTCTACGACCTCGATGCAGGCACCATCACCATCGACGGCCAGAACGTGCGCCATGTAACGCAGGAATCCCTGCGCGGCGCCATCGCCATGGTCACGCAGGATACATCCTTGCTGCACCGCTCCGTGGCCGAGAACATCCGCTACGGCAATCGCAGCGCATCCGACGCCGCCGTGGAGGCCGCAGCACGCCAAGCCGAGGCGCATGCTTTCATCGAAAAGCTGGAGGATTGGAAAGGCAACAGAGGGTATGCCGCCCATGTGGGCGAGCGGGGCGTCAAGCTCTCCGGCGGCCAGCGCCAGCGCGTCGCGCTCGCCCGCGTCATCCTCAAGAACGCGCCGATCCTCGTGCTGGATGAGGCGACCTCTGCGCTCGACAGCGAGGTGGAGGCCGCCATTCAGGACCAGCTCCAGACGCTGATGGCGGACAAGACCGTGATCGCCATTGCGCACCGGCTTTCCACCATCGCGCGCATGGACCGCCTGATCGTGCTGGATCAGGGCCGCATCATCGAGGAAGGCACCCATGCCCAGTTGCTCGCGCACGGCGGGCATTATGCGGATCTGTGGGCGCGCCAATCCGGCGGTTTTCTCATTCAGCCGCAGATGCAGGAAGAACGCGAAGAGGTGGAGTAACTATTCCGCCTTCAGGCCCCGCAGCACCAAGCCCACGCCAGCCGCCGTCATGCCGATCATCATCAGCGTGTTGAACAGGCTTGTGCGTTCAAAATAGATCGTGAGGTTCATCAGGATGCCGGCGGCGATGATCAGCACACCAAGTGCCAGCAGCACAAATCCTGCACGGCTCTGACTATTGAAAAACAGCAGGCCGATGCCGAGAATGAACGGGATGAGCGAGAGCCCAAAGGCGTTGCGCCCGCCAATTGTCCAGAACCCGGTCTGCACGCTGACCTGCTGCGTGAGCAGGTAGGCCCCCACAGCCGCAAGGCCGAGGCCGATGAGAAATTGCGGCAGCCCGCCCGGTGTTCCGCCTGCGCCGATCATGTGCATATCTCCCGTGACCCTTGCCCTTGCTTGCGGGAGTTGGCGCACGAGAGCAAGAGGGCGCAGCTTTGCTCGGGATGCGCCTTGAGAGGCCGTCTGCTTTGAGACACGATCTGCTTTGAGACACGATCTTCTTTGAGACACGATCTTCTTTGAGACTTGCCCTTTGGCGCGCGCCAAGCTATCCCGCCCGCGCAGGCTGTTGTAGCTCAGTGGTAGAGCACACCATTGGTAATGGTGAGGTCGAGAGTTCAATCCTCTCCAACAGCACCAGCCAGTGGTCGCGAGATGCCTTTTGGCCATGCGCCGGGAAAAAGAGATATTTGCAGGCGCAGTTCCGGCTCTGACAATCCCCCGGTGCATGCCTATATCCATGGTTCTCACCGCAGCCGGCAGGAGATTGCATGACCCTCACACTCCAAGATCCCACGCTTTTGAAATCGCAGTGCTATGTCAACGGCGCATGGATCGGCACGGGGCTTGACGCCGTCGACAATCCGGCCACGGGCGCGGCTCTGGTGCACGTGCCTCGCTTCGGGGCGGATGAAACCACGGCGGCTGTCGAGGCGGCCGAGGCGGCGTTCAAGCCCTGGGCGAAGCGGCTCGCCAAAGAGCGCTCGGCCATCCTGCGCAAGTGGTTCGAACTGATCATGGCGAACCAGGAAGATCTCGCGCAGATCATGACCGCAGAGCAGGGCAAGCCGCTGGCGGAGGCGCGCGGCGAGGTGGCCTACGCCGCCTCGTTCGTGGAGTTCTATGCCGAGGAGGCCAAGCGCATCTACGGCGAAACGATCCCGTCGCCGTTTCCCAACTCGCGCATCCTCATCCAGAAGCAGGCGATTGGCGTCTGCGCGGCCATCACGCCGTGGAATTTCCCTGCCGCCATGATCACGCGCAAATGCGCGCCGGGGCTGGCGGCTGGCTGCACCTTTGTGGTGAAGCCTGCGCCCGATACGCCGCTGACGGCATTGGCGCTGGCGGAACTGGCGCAGCGCGCTGGGTTCCCGCCCGGCGTGCTCAACATCATCACAGGCGATGCCGAGGCCATCGGTGGGGTCATGACAGCGCATCCGGCTGTGCGGTTCGTCGGCTTCACGGGCTCCACACCGGTTGGCAAGCTCCTCATGCAGCAGGCAGCCGCCACAGTGAAGAAGGTGGGGCTGGAACTGGGCGGCAACGCGCCGTTCATCGTGTTTGACGACGCCGATCTGGAAGCCGCCGTGCAGGGCGCCATCATCGCCAAATACCGCAACGCCGGGCAGACCTGCGTGTGCACCAACCGGCTCTATGTGCAGGACGGGATTCACGACCGCTTTGTGGAGAAATTCGCCGCCGAGGTGCTCAAGCTCAAGGTGGGCAACGGGGCCGAGGTCGGCGTGACGCAGGGGCCGCTTATCAACGCCCGCGCGGTGGAAAAGGTGGAGCGCCATGTGGCGGACGCGGTGGCGCATGGCGCGAAACTCGTAGTGGGCGGCCAGCGCCATGCTTTGGGCCGCAGCTTCTATGAGCCGACGATCCTCACAGGTGTCACCACGAAAATGCTGGTGACGCAGGAGGAGACCTTCGGCCCTGTCGCTTCGATCTATCGTTTCAAGGATGAAGCGGAGGTTGTGGATCTCGCCAATGCCTCGCAGTTCGGCTTGGCCAGTTATTTCTACACGCGGGATCTCGCCCGCGCCTTCCGCGTGTCCGAAGCGCTGGAATACGGCATGGTCGGCATCAACGCAGCGATCCTGGGAACCGAAGTCGCGCCCTTCGGCGGCGTCAAGGAATCAGGCCTTGGCCGCGAGGGCGGCAAGCAAGGCATGGATGAGTTCATCGAGCACAAATACGTGCTGGTGGGCGGGTTGGGCTGAACGACCAATGCCCAAGCTCAGGGAAACTTATTTCCTGGGAAGACTTGTTTCCCGGGAAGACTTATTTCTCGGAAAGATTTGTTTCTCGATCCGGCTTACTCGCCCTCGCTCGCTGGGCCCCGGGTGACGGGACGCTGCACGAAGCCCGGCATGGCGGCAGGGCCACCTGCAGGCGGATAGCTGGCGCGGGTGGAACGATCGGCGGGGTCACGTTGCACGCGTTCGGAGGGGTCGCGGCCGATCTTGCCCTGCATGGAGGCGAGGTCAACGAATTCATCGGCCTGGCGGCGCAGATCATCGGACACCATGGGTGGCTGCGTGGTGACAGTGGAGATCACCGACACGCGCACACCGCGCCGCTGCACGGCCTCGACCACTGAGCGGAAATCGCCGTCGCCCGAGAACAGGATCATCTGGTCGATGTGCGGAGACAACTCCATCGCATCCACGGCCAGTTCGATGTCCATGTTGCCCTTGATCTTGCGGCGGCCCATGGAGTCGGTGAACTCGCGCGCGGCCTTGGTGACCACGGTGTAGCCGTTGTAGTCGAGCCAATCCACGAGCGGACGGATCGAGGAATACTCCTGATCCTCAATCAGCGCGGTGTAATAGAACGCACGCACCAGCAGCCCGCGGCTCTGGAATTCCTTCAGCAGCTTGCGGTAATCGATGTCAAATCCCAGCGATTTGGCCGTGGCGTAAAGATTGGCGCCGTCAATGAAAACGGCAATTTTTTCCTGTGCAGCCATGTTGAAATTTCATCCTTTTGAAATGCGTCGATTGTGAGATTAAGCGTTGCCCACCACGGTCTGTGATTTGGCGCGTGCACCCATAGGCGTCAAGCGCGACGAATGCGCGCGACCCGCCCCATCAGCACGATGGCAATGACAAGCACCGCGAAGAGTATGGTGTCGAGCCCGATGTGCTCGCCCAGCACGAGCGCGGCCACGCCCAAGGTCACGAACGTCTGCAGCAACTGCACCTGACTGACGCGGGCAACACCGCCCAGCGCCAAACCCGCATTCCAGGCAAAAAAACCGATGTACTGGCTGAACAGCGCCAGATAGGCAAAGCCCAGCCAGGGCCGCAGACTGATGCTGGCAGGCGCGGCAGGCATCAGCCACAATGCCAGCGGCACTGTGAGTGGCAAAGCGGCAACCACCTGCCAGGAAATCACCTCCCAGCCCGGCCGCGTTCGTGTCAGATCGGCCGAGATGACATACCCCAGAGCGGTACAGACAATGCCGCCGAAGAGATACGCATCACCCAGGGAAAGTTGAAACGCGGATTCTCGGAGTGTGAAGCCCACCACGACGGTGGCCCCAAGCACACCGCAGACCCAGAACGCGGCGGATGGCCGCTCGCCGCTCAGGAAAGCCCCGAAAATCGCGGTGGCGAGCGGCATGATGCCCAGCACAACGCCGCCGTGGCTGGCAGGCACGGTCTGCATGGCCAGACCGATGAACCCGGGGAATCCGACGACCAGACAGGCCGATGCCGTGATGATGCGCAGCCACTCACTTTGCGCGGGGACAGGTCTGCGCAGCAGCAGGATCACGCCCAACGCGAGAAGGCCTGCAACCGCAGCGCGTCCCGATGTGACGAACCACGGCGCCAGTTCACTCACCGCCACACGCGTGGCCGGCAGGGTCGCACCGAAGATGCAGACGCCCAGCAACCCCAGCAGCAGCCCCAGTGTCTCGCGGTTCATGGGCCCTTTTGCGGGCGTATCCATGGCAAAGCCAATGAAAAAACGCTTTGATTGCGATATGTTTCGTTGATGATCTTGCCAAATGCCGCGCGATTGTTCCTTTAACGAGGCGCGGCTCTGCGGCTATGGTGGTTGCGGGTCGGTGAACGTAAGGAGTGGCCTCCATGAAGAAAGCTTTTGTCTTGGTCGCAGTGTTGCTGTCGGCGGGCAGCCTTGCGGCGTGCAACACGCCGGGTGAGCGCGCGGCAGGCGGCGCATTGATCGGCGGTGCGGCAGGCGCAGCCATCGGCGGATTGGCCACCGGCCGGGTGGGCGGTGCGGTCGTGGGCGGCGTGATCGGTGCTGCCGGTGGCGCGATTGTGGGCGGAGCAACGGCTCCGACACCGCCTCCGCAACCCGTCTGCCCGGGCTATGCGCCTTACTTGCGCTATGACGCCTACGGACAGCCCTTCTGCTCGCGCCGCTGAAGGCCTTGGGGGTTGAAGACCTTGTGAACAGATATTTCAGCCTCATTTCGGTGTGGTTGAGGCTCTCTTAAGGTTTTCAGTCAAAACTCTGCACATGGGCGGGGGTCCATCGGGCTGTTCAGTCCGGCTTTAGACCCATGTGTGGAGTACCAGTGATGCGTAAATTCCTAATAATCGGTGCCGTTGTCGCCTTGGCAGGAGGCACAGCTGCCTGTGGCAACACGACGACAACCCGCACGCTTTCAGGCGCGGCGATCGGCGGGGCCGTCGGCGGGGTCGCCGGGGGCCTGATGACCGGCTCGACCCTTGGCGTGGGTGTGGGAGCCGCAGCCGGGGCGGCTGTTGGCGGGGCTGTCGGAGCGATTTCCTCACCCGAGCGTCGTCGCTACTGACGACACCAAGACTTGAAGACTTGAAGATTTGAAGGGCCTGCGCTGCTGCGCCCTTTCAACTTTTGCACAGCGCAGATCGTGCATGTCACACGCTGCGCTTGTGCTTTGCCGTCAATCAGGGTAAATCATTGAAGAGAGGACGTTGAGGCCGACCAGGTTGCTCCGTCCTGCATCTCCCACAACATGATTAAAGTTGCGGTTTTGACGAATGCACAGCCTCAACAGGCTAAAATCGGGCTGATTGGACGCTCTTGAACCTCAGATCGACAGACAATCGCATTGAAATCCGGACCCCTCACCGGATCGCACTGGCTTATGGATCACAATGAATCAGACTTTCAGGCAGGGACAGGGCATGCGACCCGGTCAAAAAAACCGTATGCGCGGCCGCAATTCCGGTGGCAGCGGTGGCGGCAGCAACGGCGGCGGCGGGCGGCGCGGCCCTAATCCGCTCACGCGTTCGTTCGAATCGAACGGGCCTGACGTGAAGGTGCGCGGCACCCCGCAGCACATCGCGGAAAAATACATCCAGCTCGCGCGCGATGCCCATTCGGCAGGTGATACGGTCATGGCCGAGGCCTACCTGCAGTATGCCGAGCACTACTACCGCATCATCTCGGCGTGGCACGCGCAGCAGCAGGCGGCTTTCAACCAGGCCAATGGCATCGCACCCACGGCGGCGGACAATGAAATCGAGGATGACGACGATTTCGAGCCTGTTGGCTCGGATCGTTTTGTCTTCCGCACGCCCCAGTCTTTCCAGCCCGGTGGCGGAGCGGCCAATGGACACCCGCCGGCCTATAACGCGCAGCCCTTCACGCCCGGCCAGACGCAGCCTTTCGGCGAGCAGCCCGAAGGTGGTCCTCCTGTTCTGAACGACTCCGGCCAGCCGGTCGAAGGGGCACCGGGGTATCAGCCGCAACCGCGCATCGACGCCTATCCCAATCCGCGCCGTTTCGAGGGCACGCGTCCCGAGCGCGCCGAACGGCCAGAACGCGGCGAGCGTCCCGAGCGGGGGCCTCGGCCCGAGCGCGGTGAGCGGCGCTTTGGCCGCGAGCGCCCCTTTGGTGACCGCGCGCCGAATGACCGCTTCGGCGGCCCACGTCCGGAGGGGTTTGTGCCCCCATCCGATGGGCAGCCTGCGCCTGAGCAGCGCGCGTCAGAACACAGGGCACCTGAACGCATGCCCGAGCCCGAAGACCAGGTGGGCCTGCCCTCATTCCTGACTGCGCCGATCCGTCCCGCGGGACCGCCGGTCGAAGTCGGCGACGAGGCTGGCGCCGCACCCGTGCCGCGCAAGCGCCGCCAGTTCCGCACCAAGACGCCAGAGACGGGTGGCGGCGACCCCGAGTGATCACACAGCTTCGAGCGTGTCGCCTGGTGCGATGCACCCGCCACTGATCACGCGGGCATAGACACCGCAATCGTGGTGGCTGAAGCTGCGTTCCAGCAGTTCGACCATGCGCATGTCGCGCTGGCCCGTGGCCGGGTCCACATCCGTGGCCGCGCAGCGGTCGATCCGTTTGGTGATCTCGATTTCCGCCCCGCCCAGGCGCAGGCGCCGGCCCAGAAGATCAAATTCGCCCCAGGCACCCAGGCCCTCAACATAGACATTGGCGCGAAAACGCAGCGGGTCGAGCAAAATGCGCCCGGCCGCCGCCGCGATTGCGCCCACGCTGGCCAGATCGATGATGGACATAAACCCCGTGCGGCTGTCCATGAAGCGATATCCCGGCGGCGCGCGCAGCACCTTGGCCGGGCCGCGCATGTCATCCGCGCACCAGGCGGCCAGGCAGGCCTCGATGGCCGCGCGGCCTTCGCCCGATGTCAGATCACCCTGCACCAGCACCCGGCCG
>JANMMT010000183.1:0-14960 GCA_031373545.1 Hyphomicrobiales bacterium | reverse complement strand
GCGGTCTCGGTCGCTGCCTTCCCCGGAAAACTCCCGCCGCGGCGGTCTGTCACCCGTGGGCGCGCGCGGCGGCCTCTCGGAAAACTCCCGGCGGGGCGGGCGATCCCCTTGCTCGGTGCGCGGGGTAAACTCTCTTGGTTTGAACTCCCCACGCGGCTTGAACTCTCCACGGGGTTTGTATTCCCCTCTTGGCTCACGCGGCTTGAACCCGCCCTCAGCCCGGTCACGCGGACGTGCGCGCTGCGCTGGCTCTTCGCCCGGCAGGGGCACATTGCGCACGATGCGTTCGACCCGCAATGGGCGGCCCGAGCGCGCGGTGGTCGTGCTGCTTTCGATGGTGAAGGTCTGGTCTTCGTCCGAAGTTGCGGCCCGGCGGCGGGTGGCGAATCCCTCCTTGTCGAGGCGGCGCTTGTATTTGGGGGGGCGCCCGTCGGTGCCGCCAACCTCCGGCTCGCCGCGCCACACCGTGATGCGCTTGGCCGCCATTTCTTCGGGCGTCAGCCGCCGCTCGATCACGCGCGCGGGGCCATCGAAATCCACCTCCGCCTCATCGGCCAGGCGCTCGCCGAGCTGATCGCGCAGGATCTTGGTGCGCACCTCCTGCGCCTCGCCCTCTTCCAGCCCTTCGAGCTTGAAGGGGCCGAAGGAGATGCGGATAAGCCGGTTCACCTGCAGGCCGAGATGTTCGAGGATCACCTTGACCTCGCGGTTCTTGCCCTCGCGAATGCCGATGGTCAGCCAGGAGTTGTCGCCCTGCTCCTTGTCGAGCGCGGCCTCCACCGGGCCGTAATCCATACCGTCGATGGAGATGCCATCGGCCAGAGCGTCGAGATCGGCCTGATTGATACGGCCATAGGCACGCACACGGTAGCGCCGCAGCCAGCCGGTGGTCGGGTGCTCCAGCACGCGGGCGAGGCCGCCGTCATTGGTGAGCAGCAGCAGGCCTTCGGTGTTGATGTCGAGACGGCCAATGGAGACCACGCGCGGCAAGCCTCCGGGCAGGTTGTCAAACACCGTCGGGCGGCCCTCGGGGTCTTTGTCCGTGGTCACGAGGCCGGCGGATTTGTGGTAGAGCCACAGGCGCGTGCGCTCGCGCTCGGGCAGGGGCTTGCCATCCACCATCACCTTCATGCCGGGGTAGATATCCAGCGCCGGGCTCGAAATCGGGCGGCCATCGACGCTGACGCGCCCCTCCGCAATCCACTCCTCCGCATCGCGGCGCGAACAGAGCCCGGCGCGGGCCATCACCTTGGCAATGCGGTCGCCCTGGGGTGCGGCGGGGGCGTCATCGCGGGCGCGAAAAGGCTTGTCCCCATAAGGCTTGTCCCCATAAGGCTTTTTCTCGCCATAGGGCTTTTTATCCCCATAAGGCTTTTTGGCGTAAGCCGGTTTGTCGCCGTAGGCAGGCCTGTCTCCATAGGCGGGTCTATCGCCTGCCGGACGCTCGGTGCGGGGCGCGTAGCTGCGCTCGCCTTCCGGGCGCGGACGATCCGAGCGGCCTTGGTAGGGTTTGCGATCACCGTAGCTGGTGCTGCCGCCTGCGGCACGCGGCGTGTAGGGTTTTTTGTCGCCGTAGGGCTTGGCGTCGCCGTAAGACTTGGCATCGCCGCGCGGTGCATAACCACCCTCGCGGGGCTTGTAGCTCGATCCCTCGCGCGGTTTGTAGCTCGATCCCTCGCGGGGCTTGTCACCGAAAGGCTTGCGTTCGCCGTAGCTGCGCTCGCCCGAAGATCTCTCACCACCTGCTGAACGTTGAGCGTAAGGCTTTTTGTCGCCGTAAGATTTGGCCTCACCATAAGACTTGGCCTCACCGCGCGGCGCAGAGCTGGAACCTTCGCGTGGCTTATAACTCGATCCCTCGCGTGGTTTATAGGAGGAGCCGCCCTCGCGGGGCTTGTAGCTCGATCCCTCGCGGGGCTTGTAGCTCGATCCCTCGCGGGGCTTGTAGCCAACGCCAGTGCCGGCGCCGCCGGAACGCGGTCCATCTCTGCCAGGTCCATCTCTGCCAGGTCCATCCCGTCTCGGAGGCCTGCCTGCAGATGACCCGGTGGTGTTGTTGGTGCGCCCTTGGCGCGGCTGTCGCTTGTCGTCGTCCATGCGGCCCTGTAACAGGTCAAAACCAGCATGGCGAGTGACGTTTCCATAGGTTCTGTCACGGATGTGACGACAGGCACGGCTTGGGCACGCGCGTTCGAAGAGGCGCGGGCGGCCGCTTTGCGCGGCGAAACACCCGTGGGTGCCGTGGTGGTGCGGGAAGGAAAAATCCTTGGCGCAGCCGGCAACCGCACGCGCGAACACCTCGACCCCACGGCCCATGCCGAGGTGCTGGCCATCCGTATGGCCTGCACAGCCGTGGGCAGCGAGCGGCTGCCGGGAGCCGATCTCTATGTGACGCTGGAGCCCTGTCCGCTGTGCGCTGCTGCCATTTCATTTGCGCGCATCCGCCGGCTGTATTTCAGCGCGGGTGATCCCAAAGGCGGCGCTGTGGAGCACGGTGTGCGCCTGTTCGGACAGCCCACCTGCCATCATGCGCCGGAGGTTTATGGTGGCATCCGCGAGACGGAATCCGCCGCATTGCTGAGGGATTTCTTCAAGCAGCGGCGATGAGCGCCGCAATGTCCGCGCGAATGGGTTCGGCGGCCAGCAGAATCTGTTTCACCGCGAAGAAATCCAGCGCTCCAAAGCCTGCGACGCGCGGGCGGATCACATGCACCTTGAGCGTTGTGGTGCGCAGCTTTGCTTCCAGAATGGCCTGCTGCATGATCTGGGCCGCCCCCAGTGTGGCCTCCAGCGTCGAGGGCTGGCGCGCAGACTCGGCCGATTCAGGGCCACCTGCCACATCCACCGCGATGATGAGATCGCAAGGCGCGGGCAGGCGGTCGAACGGCAGCGGGTTGGAGGCCGCGCCATCCATGTGCAGACGCCCGGCGATCTCCACCGGCTTCACGAGCCCCGGCACGGCCATGGAGGCGGCCACTGCCGCCCGCAGCGGCCCTTCACTGAGCGTGGCCTCGGCGCGGGCATAAAAATCCGTCGTCACGGTGGCGAAGGGCAGGCGCAGATCAGCGAAACGGTCGGGCATGGACGGCAGCCAGAATTCATGCAGCAGCGTGGAGCCATCCATCTGCACGGCCTGCCCGAGTGCACCCGAGAAGATGTCGGAAAACGCGCCGGCGCGGGCACGAAACAGCTTCGTCATTACATCGGTGCGATCCCGAAAGGTGCGCAGCGCATGGTCGCGGATGGCTTTCGCGCTGTACCCTGCGGCATAAGCCCCGCCGATGATCGCGCCAATGGAGGTGCCTGCGATGGCCGCCGGGCGGATGCCGGCCTGGTCGAAGGCCTCCAGCGCCACGATGTGCGCAAGGCCCTTGGCCCCGCCGCCGCCAAGAGCCAATCCTATACGGGGGGCCAGCCCGATGCGGGGTGATTCCTGAGGGTTTGCGCTCATGGGCCGTTCCCGAAAAACGCCAGCAAGGCCGCGCTCACGGCATCAGGATTTTCCTCGGGCAGGAAATGCCCGCCGGCAATGGCATGGCCCGTCACCTGGGGCGCGGTGGGCCGCCACAGCGCGAGAGGATCTGGCACGGCAGCGGGAATTCCGTGGGTGCCCCACAGGGCGAGGGTGGGCGCCGTGATGGCATGGCCCGCAGCAAGGTCCGCTTCATCCGCCGCACGATCAAGTGTTGCACCCGCGCGGTAATCCTCGCACATCGCCGCGATGCGGGTGGGGTCCTGCGCAAAGGCGCGGTAATGTTGCAGCGCGCGCGGATCAAAGGCTTTCAGATCGCCGCCCGCGCTCCATTGGGCCAGGTAACTTGTGGTGCCGCCTGGCATGGTTTTGAGCTCGTCTTCCGGCAAAGGGGCCGGGCGCGCCAGCATTTTCCAATGCTGCGCCACGGTTGAGCCTGCCGCCTCGATGAGCGGCCACATGGCGGATGTGGGAATGATGTCGAGCACGGCGAGCTTCGCCACCCGCCCGGGATGATCCAGCGCCAGCCGGTAGGCGACGCGCCCGCCGCGGTCATGTCCGGCGACATGGGCCTGTGCATGCCCGAAATGCGCCATCACCGCCAACACATCCGCGCCCATGGCGCGCTTGGAATAGGTCGCATGGTCCGGCGTGCCGTGCGGCGCGGAGGACCAGCCGTAACCGCGCAGATCCAGCGCGATCACCTCAAACTGCTGCGCCAGGCGCTGCGCGATGCGGTGCCACATCACATGTGTCTGCGGAAAGCCGTGCAGAAGCAGGAGAGGCGTGCTGCCCGCGCCCCCTTTGCCGCCTTTGCGCGCGAAGATCTTGCCCTCCGGCGAGGCGATCCAGTGGCTCTCGAAGCCGGGAAACAGGTCTGTGATATCGGGCATAGGCGGCTCCACAACAGGCCGCCTTATGTGGGGGAAAACTCACGTGCGCACAACCGCTGCCCCGCGGGAACCGCGCTTGAGCGCCCCACCCAGATCAAGCACCAGCTTGCGCCCGCCAGGCTCGATGAAGCGATAGACCAGATAGGAAAGCGCCAACATCAGCGCCGTCACCAGCGCCAGGGCGAGCCAGCGGTTTGTTGTGCCATGGAGGTGATGGAAGAGCACATAACCCACGCTCGCGTGCAGGAGATAAAGCGGATAGGTCAGCCCGCCGAGCAGGCTGCACCAGCTCTGGGGCAGCACGGGTGCGGAGCGAATGCTGAGATGCACGAGCGCCAGAAACGCACAGGTCTTGGCGAGCGAGAATGGTGCACTCCAGGCCAGCATGCCGGTGTAGTTCGCCTGCATCCAGCTGTGCACGTGATGGTCGCTTTTGAGTGACAGCAGCAGCGCGGCCGCGCCCAAGGCCAGTTCTGCGAGGCGCGGGCGACGGGGGGCGGCGAACAGGCGGTAGCTCAGGATGCCGAGCACGAAATAACAGGCATAGCGCGTGATGAAGAGCTTGTTGGCCAGCGCCGAGCCAAGCCACAGTTCGTTGATCACAGTGATCACCAGCCACGCCGCCAGTATGATCAGTTGGTGCCGCTTGAACACGCCCACAGCGATGAACAGCGCCACCCAGGCGTAAAACGTCACCTCCACCACGATCGACCAGTACACGCCGTCCACGAAGGTCTGCTTGAAGGCGAAGGGCACCAGGGTGAGGTTGGCGAGCCAGCGCTGCGGCGTCATGTGGAATTCCTCCACGCCGCCAGGTGCGCCCAGCCACAGGACCAGCGCGGTGAAACTCATGCAGGCCAGAAAACCGGGGTAAAGCCGCGCGGCACGCGAGATGCTAAAGTCATAAGCCCCCGCACGCTCCGCCGAATAAGCGATGACGAAGCCCGAAATCATGAAGAACAGCGACACACCCGCCCACAGCGCCTGCGTGAGCGGTGCCAGCTCGGGAAAGGCATAGGGGCTCAACCCGCCGCCCGCTGCGCCGCTGTAGGTGTAATGATAAGCCACCACCATGAGTGCTGCGAGCAGGCGCAGCAGATCGAGGTTGCCCAGGCGTGCGGTCTGGCGGGGGAGGGGCGTGTCGGTCATGCGGCAGCTTTCGGTGTCGCCGCAGGATAAGCCGCCAGATCAGAACATTCGGTTACGCATCCGCCGTCAGCCGCGACCGACGTAGGGCATTTTCGTCGCCATCACGGTCATGAACAGGACATTGGCATCCAGCGGCATATTGGCCATGTATACCACCGCCTCGCCCACGCGCGCCACATCCATCAGGGGCTCGGCGCGGATTGTGCCATCCGCCTGCTGGATGCCGGCAGCCATCCTGGCGGCCATCTCGGTGCCCGCATTGCCGATGTCGATCTGTCCCACAGCGATGTCATACTTGCGGCCATCCAGCGCCGCCGCCTTCGTCAGGCCGGTCACGGCATGTTTGGTGGCGGTGTAGGGCGCGGAATTCGGCCGGGGTGCGTGGGCCGAGATCGAGCCATTGTTGATGATGCGCCCGCCCATGGGCACCTGCGCCTTCATGGTGCGGAAGGCCTCCTGGATGCCGTAGAACACGCCCGAGAGGTTGACATCCACCACGGCTTTCCACTGCTCCACGGTGAGGTCTTCCAGCGCAATGGCCGGTGCGCCGATGCCTGCATTGTTGAACACCACGTCGATGCGCCCGAAGGCTTGTGCCGTGGCCTCGAAGGCGGCGCGCACCTCGCTGGCGACGCCCACATCCGCCCCATGCACGAGCGTACGGGCAGGCGCGGCAAGAGTGGCGGTTTCCTCCAGCAGCGCCACACGCCGCCCCACCAGCGCCACGGCATAACCAGCCTGCGCCAATGCCAGCGCCGCCGCGCGGCCGATGCCCGTGCCTGCGCCGGTGACGAGTGCAACTTTGGTCATGTGTGGCTCTCCATTGGTTGACGGCCCCGCACGCCCGTGATGTGTCGCCGCGACAACCGTGATCGGAAAAACCATGCCCCTCGACGCCGCTGCCATCAAGACCCTTGAGCAGGTCTCCACCGCCACCCTCACAACCGTGCTGCTGAAAAAAGGCCTGCGCAATGTCTGGATGCGCGGCACGCGGCCCTTGCGCGCGGGTTTGCCGCGCGTGGTCGGTCCGGCGTTCACGCTGCGCTTCGTGCCCGCGCGCGAGGATCTGGCGACGCCCGAGAGCTGGTCCTCGCCGCGCTCCACCCGCGCCGCCATCGAGGCGATGCCCGCCGGCTGCGTGGCGGTGGTGGATGCCATGGGCATCACCGATGCGGGCATTTTCGGCGACATCCTCGCCGCGCGCATGGCCAAGCGCGGTGTGGCGGCGCTGGTGTCTGATGGTGTGGTGCGCGATGTGGCGGGCGTGCTGGGCACGGGTCTGCCGGTGTGGTGCAGCGGCGGCGCGGCCCCGCCCTCAGTGGCGGGCCTGACCTTTGTCAACTGGCAGGAGCCCATCGGTTGCGGCGGCGTGGCGGTCTATCCCGGGGACATCGTGGTGGCCGATGACGACGGCGCGGTGCTCATTCCGCAGGCCTTGCTCGACGAGGTGCTGGCCACCGCGCCCGAACAGGAGCGCCTAGAGGGCTGGATCATGGGCGAGGTGGAGCGCGGCCTGCCATTGCCGGGGCTCTACCCCATGAACGCGGAAACCAAGGCGCGTTACGAGGCGAGCAAGAAGGGGTAATTCCTCATGCTGAGCCAAGTCGAAGCATAAGGATTTACATCCACAATTGGCCCTCGCCCTTAGACAGGCTCAGGGCCGACAGCACTCAACCCTTGATTCACCCTTTGAACAGACTCTGCGCTGGGGTTCATCACTCTCTCAAGGGAAAAGGCGATCATGGTGCCCGAGCAATCTTCGGGGTCCTTGATGAAACCGCGTCACGTCTCTCTTATCGCTGCCGCATGCCTGTTGGCCGCACCCTCTGTGCAAGCGCGTGAACGTGTCGGCTTTGCCCCGGCCTATCCCGCGGGCGAGATCGTGGTGTCCCAGCGCGAGCGGGCACTGTATCTCACGCTCGGCGACGGCACGGCGCTGCGCTACCGCGTGGCGGTGGGCAAGGCCGGCAAGCAGTGGAGCGGGCGCACCGCCATCATGGCCAGTTATGGCCGCGTCGCATGGTCGCCGCCCCGCTCCGTCAAGCGGGATCGCCCGTGGTTGCCTGACGTGATCGAGGCAGATGATCCCGCCAACCCCATGGGCGCGGGCGTGCTTTCGCTGCCGGGGGAATATGCCATCCACGGCACCAGTGCTTCCATGCGCGGCTCCATCGGCACCGCGGCTTCCTATGGCTGCATCCGCATGCTGAACGAGGATATCACCGACCTGCGCACCCGCGTGCGGGTCGGCACGCCCGTCACGGTGTTGCGCTGAGCGCCGCAACGTGGTCATCGTCCCTACATGTTCGCCCCTGACCTGACCGCCGCGGATGTCATCCGCCTGCTGGAGTTGAAGCCCCATCCGGAGGGCGGTTGCTTCCGCGAAACCTTCCGCGATGCGGCGCTGACGGAGGGGCGGTCCGCCTCCACGCTGATCTATTACCTGCTGGATGTGGGGGATGTGTCAGCCTGGCATCGCTGCGATGCGGCGGAGGTCTGGCACTGGTACGGCGGCGCGCCGCTGGTGATCACGGTCAGCCCCAACGGCCATGACGCCTCGGCCCATTATCTGGGGCCTGATCTGAAGGCGGGACAGCGCCCGCAATTCGTCGTGCCCGCGAACGCCTGGCAAACCTGCACATCGCTGGGAGCCTGGACGCTGGTGGGCTGCACGGTGGCCCCGGGTTTCGAGTTTGCCGGTTTCGAGATGGCCCCGCCCGATTGGCGGCCCACGCCGCGCAAGCCGAACGCTTGACCACTGGTGCAGGGCTTGTGCGCGCGGTATAGGCCGCTAGCACCTCAGGGAACAGCCATGACGACTCACGAGCAATTGCATGAATACAAATGCGTGGTGGGACCAACCATCGTTGCCGTGAAGAGCACCAAGGCGCGCGATCAGGCGGTCAAGGCCTTCGAAGACATCATGAATGCCGAAGCGCGCGAGGGCTGGGAGTTTGTCGGCATCGACGAGTTCCACATCTCCGAGCCCGAGGGGTTCCTGTCGCGCAAGCGCGTGTTCGTGCCTTCGAAGATTCTGGTGTTCCGCCGCGAAAAGAAAGCCGCCCCGCCCGCACCAGCGACCGAGATGACAACGGGTTCTGAGCTGAGCGCCGACAAGGCGGACAAGATCGGCGGCTGATAAAATCTGGACACCGATTATCGCTGTTTCGTGAACTGCTCGAACATCGCCTGCAGGTTGTTCTGGTAGCTGGTGTTGACCTGCTGCCCGGTCTGGAACATGCCCTTGAGCAGATCAAGGCCCGCCATCATCGGGTCGGGAGCAGGCTGCGGTTGGGGCTGCGGCTGCCCGCCGCCCATCAAGCCACCCAGAACAGTGCCGAGCAGGCCGCCGAACAAGCCTCCACCCGCTTGTGGCTGTGCCGGCGCGGGCTGCTGATACATGTTGCCCATTCCGCCCGAAATACCGCCCGAGAGACCGCCCGAGAGCCCTCCCTGCATGGCCTGACCCATCAGCCCGCCCAGACCATTGTTCATGGCCCCCTTGAACATGCCGCCCATGAGCATGCTGGCGATCACGGGCAACATCTGCTTCAGGATGCTGTCACTGATCCCGCTCACGGCGGAGGCCTGCTGCGCCACGGCCCGGGAGACATCCTTGCTGCCGAAGAGCTGGCCCAGAATGTCGTTGCCCGCATGCGTGGCGTTCTCGGGGATGCCATCGCCGTTGGCGTCGTGAAACCCCGCGTATTGCCCGCCGCCGAACATCTGCATCATGGATTGCAGGCCGTCGACGCTCGCCGCCTGCTGCTGCATGCCCACGGAAAAGGCAGGCAACAGCGCCGCCATGGCGCTTTGCGTCTGCTCGGGCGAAAGCCCGAACTGCTTTGCCATATTGGCCATGGCGTTGCCGCCCTGCGCCTGATTCATCATCTCATAGAGGTTCATCATGGCTGTACGTCCCGTCTGCTCCCGGCAGACTAGGCCGGAGGTGCCGCCGGCGCAACTTCCGCTTGATGCGCCGCAACGGTGCGCCTTTCCAGCACGCCGATGGTGCGCATGGCCATCAGCATCGCGCCCAGGCCGAAGAGCACGGTGCCCAGCGTGATGCCCACGAGCGCGCCGTTGTACCCGGCATATTGCGCGCCGACATACGCGAAGGGCACCGTGCCCAGCAGCGCGCGGCCCCAGTTGAAGACGGTGGAATACACCGGAAAGCCGAGGTTGTTGAACGCGGCATTGGCGCAGAACAGCAGGCCGGTGAAGAACCACATCGGCCCGCTGATCCAGCAGAAGAAGAGCACGCCCTCCGCCGCCGGGCCTGTCAACGCGAAGGCCGCCACGATCTGATGGCGCAAGAGCACCAGGATGGCCCAGCTCACCAGCACATACAGCGTGCAGAACAGGAAGCTGTCGCGCATCACCTGGCGCATGCGGTGGAACATGCCCGCGCCCCAGTTCTGCGCCAGAATGGGTCCCACCGACCCCGAGAGAGCGAACAGCGCGCCAAAAGCGATGGGCGAAAGACGGTCCACGACGGCATTGGCCGCGATGGCCCAGGGGCCATTGACCGAGATGATGCGCGCCACGATGGCCAGCGAGATCGGCGTGGCAATGTTGGTGAGAATGGTGGGGAAGGCGATGTGTCCGATGGCGGGTGCATCCGCGCGGATGGCCGCCAGCGAAGGTTTGGCCACCATCTTGTGCACATGCACGGCGCCGTACCAGCCGACGCCCGCAAACACGAGCCGCGAGATCACCGTGCAGATCGCCGCGCCGTAGACCCCGTAACCGAGGCCGAAGATCAGCAGCGGATCGATGAAGGCCGTCACGATGCCGCCCGACAGCGTCACGTACATGGCGCGGTTGGCGTCCCCCACGGCGCGCAGGATGCCTGAATAGCCCATGCCCAGCGCCATGAGGATGTTGGAGGGCAGCGCGATCATGAGATAGGTGTACGCGACAGCCTGCACCTCGCCCGCCGCGCCAAGCAAGGTGAGCAGCCCGCCCAGGAAGGGCAGCAGCGCCAGCCACACGACCGCCGCGCACAGCACCATCAGCGCCATGGACGACGCCGCAACCCGCCGCGCATCCTCGCGGCGCCCGCTGCCGATGGCCCGCGCTGTCAGCGCCGAGGCCGCAATCATGAAGCCGATGTTGGCCGATGTCAGCAGGAACAGCACCACGGAGGCGTAACCCACCGCCGCCGTCAGCGCGTCGTCCTTGAGCCAGGAGACATAGAGCAGGCTGAGAAAATCCACGAAGAAGATGGCCATCAGGCCGATGGACGCCGTCACTGTCATGCGCACGACGTGGCCCATGGTGGGGCCCTGGGTGAAGATGCCAGCCGACGGCTTGGTGGGCGCCTCATCGATCAAGGTCTCGGCGGGCGTTGTCATGGCTGCGGGCTTTCCGCCGGGCTGTGGTCGGCGCTCTTCACCTTGTCCAGCGCGGTCTGGGTTTCAGGCGAGAGAGCCCTGGATTTCTGTGTGGGTTCCACCAGCGGCGTGGGTTTCACCTGGGCGCGTACGGCCTGCTTGTGGGTGAGGTGCGATCCAGCTTTCATATCCCCTGTGCCACGCTGCATCACAAGACGTTTCTCATCGCGCTTGCGCACGTCTACAAGCGTTTCGGCAGCTTCCATGTCATTCATGCCCAGCGCCTTGAGCACGCCTTCGCCCATTTTGAGCCCTGACTCGAAGGTCTCACGCACAATTTCGGCAGGCTCATGCTGCATCAATTCGATGGCATGGCGGCGGTCGTAGGCCCGCACATGCACCTTCGCGTGGGGAAACTGATTGTGGGCAATTTCGGCGATCATGAGCGCGGCCTCCGGCTTGTCCACGCAGATGGCAATCACCTCCGCCTGCTCTGCGCCCGCCGCGCGCAGCACATCAAGCCGCTGACCATCCCCGTAATAGACCTTGAAGCCAAAACCGGCGGCTCCTTCGATCATCTCGATGTTATTGTCGATGACGGTGACGTCATGACCAGAGGTCAGCAGCAACTGGTTGACGACCTGTCCGAAGCGGCCGAAGCCGATGACCAGCACCTTGCCCTTCGCATCTGAGAAATCCTCGTCAACACGGGGTCCGGCGAGATTCTTGGCCCGCTCGATGCGCTGGACCAGAGTGTCCACGCCGCGCGAGATCAGCGGGCCCAGGAGCATGGAAAACGCCGCCACCGCCATGAACAGCTTGCTTTGCCCGGTTGTGAGCAAGGCCAGCCCGGTCGCCAGCGGAATAATGACGAAGGAAAACTCCCCCGCTGGGGTGAGGATGCTCGCCGAACGCAGATAGGCATTGGCGGGCGCTTTCTCTGACCATCCCAGCGCCACGCAGACCGCAAACTTGATGGCGATGAGCGCCGTTGTTGCAGCCAGCACCAGCAGCAGGTTCTGCCAGACATAAGCCAGATCGATCAGCATGCCGACCGACATGAAGAACAGGCCGAGCAGCAGGCCGCGAAACGGTTCGATGTCCGCCTCCAGCTCATGACGGAAGTTCGATTCCGCCAGCAGCATGCCTGCGAGAAAGGCGCCCAGCGCCATCGACATGCCCGCCACGCTCATGATCCAGGCCGTGCCCAGCACCACCAGCAGCGCCGCGATGGTCATGATCTCGTGGCTGTTCAGCCGGGCAAGAAACTTGAACATCGGGTTGAGCAGGTAGCGCCCGGCGAGGACCACGGCCACCACGGCCGCCACGGCCACGCCAATGGCGCCCAATGTTTGCGCGCCTGTCTGCAGCGGGCTGTTGCCCACCGCCAGCAGCGGAATCAGGGCCAGCGCCGGCACCACCGAGAGATCCTGAAAGATCAGGATGGAAAAGCTCTTGCGGCCATAGACATGCTGCATGTGCCCGCGTTCCTGCAGAATCTGGAGCGCGATGGCGGTGGCCGACAGGGCCAGCGCAAAGCCAACCACGAGCGCCGCCTGCCACGAGAGCCCACCCCAGACAAGCGTGCCCATGAGCAACGCTGTCGTGGGAAACAGCTGCATGCCACCCAGCCAGGCGATGTCGCGCTTCATTTTCAGCAGCTGCGACACGCGCAGTTCCAGCCCGATGACGAACAGAAACAACACCACGCCCAACTCGGCAATGCCGAACAACGTCGCCGGATCGGTGAAGAACCCCAGCCCCGAGGGGCCAATCGCCATGCCCGCCACCAGATAGCCCAAAATCGCCGAAAGCCCTGCAAAGCGAAAGATGGGCACGGCAATGGTGGCAGCGCCCAGAAAGACAACGGCGTGCTGGATGAGAGCACTGGTGTGGCTGGCATCGGCCATGGAGGGGTCCTGTCGGCGCAGTCGCATGCGCATCCCCACCAGATAAGGGCCCCGCGCCGCTTTGGCGAGAGGGGAGCCACGCACAGCACCTGTGCAGAGACGCAAGAAAGAAACAGACCACAACAAAGAAACACACGAGGGGCTGTCATGCCGTGCGTTTTGTTCCATCTTGAGTTCTGTTCCATCTTGCGGAATCGATCCGAAATCGCGCCCGCGCAGAAAGCCAATCCCTTGTCTCCTGCCGCAACGCCTGATCCCGTGATCGATATCCGTTTGGTCGATGCCCTTCTGTCGGCGGCCCCGGTGCGGGTGCGGGCGAATCTCATGCTGGATCTGGCGCGCGCAAACCGCCTGCTGCATTTCACGCTGCACGAGGAGCGGCTCGGGGCCTGCGTGGACCGCGTGATCGCCGTGACGCGCCAGAACTATCCCACGCTCGCCATGCCGTTTCACGCGCGCTGGCGACATTTTCGGGCCGGAACGCGCGACCTCTGGCAGGAGCTTGAGGCAGCAACGGCGTGGGAGTCCAGCGAGGCACGGCTGCGTGCGGCGTATGATCTCGTCATCGTCTCGGTGCTGCTCGATGCCGGCGCGGGCATGGGCTGGCGCTTCCAGGAGCCGCTGACCGGCGCGGTTGCGGCGCGCTCCGAGGGGTTGGGCCTTGCCTCGCTCGATATGGTGCGGCGCGGTGTGTTTTCATCCGTGCCGGGTGAACCGCTGCGCGTGGACGGGGCGAAGCTGGCCACCCTCACTGTGGAAACACTGGCGCAGGGCTTTCAGGTCTCGCCCACCAACCCCCTGGTGGGGCTGGAGGGGCGCACGGCGCTGCTCAACCGCCTGGGGGCCATGCTGATCGCCCGCTCTGGCAACACGCCCGGTGCCAATGCCAGCCGCCCCAGCTGCGTGGCCGATGGCCTGCTGCAGCGCGCAGCCATGGGGCTGCCCGTCACGGCTCCCACAATACTGGAGGAAGTTCTGCACACCTTCCGCACGATCTGGCCGGATCGCCCGGGCGCAGTGCCGGGCTGCGGCGATGTCTGGACGCATCCGCTGCTGCAGGCGGGCGGCGTTGCGCCCCAGGCCGTGCCCTTCCACAAGCTTTCCCAATGGCTTTCTTATTCGCTGATCGAGCCGCTAAACTGGATCGGCATTGATGTGGGGGATGTGGATGGCCTGACGGGCCTGCCGGAATACCGCAACGGCGGGCTGTTTCTGGATGCGGGCGTGATTGCGCTCAAGGACACGGCTGACGCCATGCGCGCCCATGATGTGGGTTCCCCATTGGTGGTGGAATGGCGGGCGCTCACCGTGGCGCTGCTGGATCTGGTGGCCGCGCAGATGCGCGCAAAGCTTGGTTTGAGCGCGGCAGAGCTGCCCCTCGCCAAGGTGCTGGAGGGCGGCACCTGGGCCACGGGCCGCGTGCTGGCACGGGAGTTGCGCGCCGACGGCGGGCCACCGCTCACCATCATCAGCGATGGCACGGTTTTCTAAGGGAAGAGGGCAGCATGGCAAAGATCGTACAACCGGGCGTGACGCTCATGGATCATCCGCTGATCCAGCACAAGCTCACGTTGATGCGCGACAAGGAGCGCTCCACCAAATCCTTCCGCCAGCTCATGAACGAGATCGGCATTCTCTTGTGTTATGAGGTGACCCGCGACCTGCCGCTGGAACTGCGAGACATCGAGACGCCGCTGGAGCCGATGAAAGCACCGGTCATCGCGGGCAAGAAGCTGGTCTTTGCGCCGATTTTGCGCGCCGGGACAGCCTTTCTCGACGGCATGCTGGAGCTGGTGCCCTCGGCGCGCGTCGCGCACATCGGCCTTTACCGCGATCCGCAGACGCTACAGGCGGTGGAGTACTACTTCAAGGCCCCGCCCGATCTCTCCGAGCGCCTCGTCATCGTGCTGGACCCCATGCTGGCAACGGCCAATTCCGCCACCGCCGCCATTGACCGCCTGAAGGAGCGCGGCGCGAAGGAGCTGCGCTTCGTCTGCCTACTGGCCGCGCCCGAGGGCATTGCCAAGCTGCGCGCCGAGCACCCCGACGTGCATATCTTCACCGCCGCCATCGACAGCCACCTCGACGACCACGGCTACATCGTCCCGGGCCTGGGGGATGCGGGCGACCGCATGTACGGCACCAAGTAGCCTCACACGCTCATGCGGCGGCGGATGTCCTCGGCGTCCATGTCGGCGCG
>JANMMT010000173.1:0-3427 GCA_031373545.1 Hyphomicrobiales bacterium | reverse complement strand
ATGCTCATCCTCTCCATCCTCGCCACGATCGGGCTCACCCAGCTGTTCCTGCGCCGCGCGGGAGGGCTTGACCGCTACACGGCTTTTTTTGCTTCTGCGCCGGGGGCATTGTCCTCTGTGCTGGCTGTCGCCGCCGAGACGCGCGCAAATCTGCTGCAGGTGACCATCATCCAATCCTTTCGGCTCTTTGTGTTGGTGGCGATTCTGCCCAGCATCGTGGTTGCCACGGGCGGAGGGGGGCTTGCGCCGCTGCGCCCGGTCGCAGGCCCGCTGGCCCTTCTGGCCATGTTCGGCGGCGGCGCTGTGCTCGCCTCGGGCCTCGCGAAAATCGGAATGGCGGCACCCTGGATTTTCGGCGGCATGGTCGTTTCGGCGGCGCTGCATGGGTCGGGCTTTGTTGTGGGAGATGCACCCGGCTGGGTCAGCGAGCTCGGATTTGCTCTTGTCGGCGCGTTCATCGGCACGCGCTTTTCGGCAGTCACGCGGGCATCGCTCATGTCATCCCTGTTGATGTCCATCGGTGCGTTCGTCGTCGGCTTGGCTGTCGCCGTGGCAGCAGCTCTGGTGATTGCGGCCTTCACTCCCGTTCCGTTTGGCCAGGCACTGGTGGCCTTCGCGCCGGGCGGATTGGAAGCCATGATTATCGTGGGCGCCTCGCTGGGTCTCGACCCGCTCTACATCGGCCTTCACCATCTACTGCGCTTTTTCTCGATTGCTTTGCTCATTCCTCTCACCTTACCCCTGCTGCGCCGGTGGAATGACTGATTTTTCCCGCTTCGGGACAGGTTGTGTGCCCGCGTTAACAATTATCCGCCAAAAATTAACCCGGTGTTTACCGTGTGGAGGGCAATTTTTGCCGACCTCCGATGGAAGGCGTGCTGCGCGGCGATTCGCGATCTGACACGCTGAACAGATGGCGGTGTGGCTCAAGAAATGCAGCGCGGGTAACGGGATGTCATACGGCTCTTCAAGGCGCTCCAAGCGCTGGGCACCTGATCCACGGGAAGTCGTGGAGCAGGCTGCCTTCGAGGCTGGACTCAGCGTCGAGGAACTCATGGATTCTCTCGCGGAGGACGAGCGTCCGCTGGTCACCGCGCGGCGCCGCGCTGAGCGCAGGCCCCTGCGCAGCTTCGATCAGCCGGATTACTCCGAAGACCGTGTCGCACGCATCGTGGGCGATGCGCTTGAGCAGATTCACGGCACCATGCGTTCCAACGAGCAGCGGACCGCCGCAGCGCTGGATCTGCTCAGCCGTCGCATGGCCGGCAACGGCCAGGACAACGTCCGGTCAGCCCCGCGTGCAGGCACGCCCTCCAGCCGCCTGCCGCTGCGCCGCGGGGAAAGCCCTGCGACGCAAAAAGGCATTCGCGATATCTATGACGAATTGGAGCGCCGCCTCGGCCAGGGCGAGCCCGGCCCGCAGGACGACGAAGACGATGGCGGCGACGACGAGAGCATCGCCGATCTCATGGAATATGGCGCGCGGGTGATCCAGCCCAGTGCACGCCAGCGCGAGAAGGCCCGCAAGGACGGCCGCGAGGAGTCCCGCCGTTTCCGTGAGGTGCTGGAATCAACAGGCCAGACTCTGCGCGCCGAGCAGACCGCGCCCCCCAGCGAGGCCCTGAATGCGGAGTTGCTCAAGGCCTTGCGGCTTGTGGATGGCAAGATCAGCAAGCTCGACCGCACGACAGGCCCCGACCAGCGGGCCATCGCCACACTCACCGCCGAAATGGGCGCATTGCGCCGCGCTGTCACCTCGCAGGGCGCCGGCGGCGATGCCACGGCTATCGAACGGCAACTGGCCACGGTTGCGGCCCGAATCGACGGACTTTCCGCCAAGATCGGCCGCGACGCTTCATCAGCCCAGCCCCAGGCCAGTGCGGAAATGATCCACGCCGTCAAGGCGCTCGAAAACAAGCTCGACCTGATCACGCGCTCTGCTGCGGAGCCCATTCAGCGCGTGACGGCAGCCTTGGGCCGCCTGTCGGAGCGTGAAGCGCCCCCGAGCCATGCACCCGAAATCATTGAAATGCTGCGCAAGCTCGACATCAAGCTGGGTCAGCAGGTGCAGGTGGACACCAGCCCTGCCGTTCAGTCTGTCTTGCGGGAGGTGAAGCAACTGCGCGCCTCGCTCGACACCGAGACCGTGTCACCGCAGATTTCGACCAAGCTGGATGCTCTGAACGAGCGCGTGGAAACGCTGACGGAAAAACTGCTCGCCATTCGCGCCAGTGCTGGCGGTCCGCGCGATCTGCGCCCTCAAAAACCGCTCGATGCCGAGTTCGAAGAGGTCAAGCGCCTCATCCGGACCTCACTGTCTCCCTGTGATGACACCCGCGTGCTGGAGGCCATCGAGGCCCTCAACGGCAAGCTTTCGAGCCTTGGCGAGGCCCCCAATGCTCTGCTGGAGCGTTTGGAGCGCATCCACGATTTGATGAACGAGCGCCCGACGGGCGGACTGCCGCCGAACGTCGAATTGCTCTTGCGCGACCTCGCCGGGCGGCTCGAGAGCGTGCAGGCCCTTCCGGTCGATGAGCAATCCATAAGCCGCCTGCAGGAAGACATCCGCGAAATCGGCCGCAAGGTCGATGCGGCATCCGAGGCCCATGCGGCACCGCGTGAAAACCTGCCTATCGAACGCGCCGTCCACGACCTCGTGCAGGGCCTGGATCACATTCGCCTTGGTGTGGAAGCCACGGCTGAGAAAGCCGCACGCCAGGCTGCCGCAGAGGTGGTGCGTGAGCTATCCGTCCGCAAGGAAACGCCGGAGCTGACCGAACTGCGCCAATCCGTTGCCACGATCATGGCGATGCAGCAGGACAATGGCACCCGCACCTCCGACACGCTGGCTGCCGTGCATGATACGCTGCAAAAGGTTGTCGACCGGCTCATCGACATGGAACGGGAGGCACGCACGCCTGCGCCGCAGCCCGCGTTCCAGCCGCCCATGATGGGCTATGCCGCGCCCGCCATGCCGGGCCATTACGCTGCGCCCGATTTCCGCATGGAAACGCCTTTGGCGCCAAGCCCGGTGCCCCCCGTCGTGCAGGTTCAGGCGCCCGAGCTGGATTTGCGAACCGACCTCTCGTCCAAAGCAGCCGAACCTGCCGCTCCCCGCAGCCAGATTTCCGCTGCCATCGCAGCGGCACGCGCCGCTGTCGCCGGCTCACGACTGGGCCGGTCGGAAACCGACAAGGCCGCGGCACCGCGCGATCACGATCCGATTCTGCTGGCAGAGCCCAACGCGGCGCCGCAACGCAGCGCATCGCTCGATCTGGACATGCCCCTGGAACCGGGCATGGGCCGGCCCGATCCCGCTGCCTCGCCGCAGCGCCTGCAGATCGACCGTTTGCAAGCGGACCGTTTGCAGATCGACCGTTTGCAAGCCGACCGCATGCCGTTGGACCGCCCGGCTGCGCTCGACCCC
>JANMMT010000047.1:0-5584 GCA_031373545.1 Hyphomicrobiales bacterium | reverse complement strand
GACTTCAGCGGCGGCGGCGCTCAATGGCAAAATCGGAGGCGGAAACCACATCGCCCTTGAGGATGGCGCGGGTCAGCACCGGCACGCGTGCGATATCGGCCACAGCACCGACGATGCGGGCGGGCTGGAGTTCGAGCGCGCGGTTGCCGGGCACCACGTAAGTTGCCTCAAAGCGTCCGCTGGAGCCGTTATAGCTAAGCGAGCGCACCACCACAGCCTCAGTGGAGGCGGCTTCGACCATGGCTTCCATCTGTCCTGCCGTCAGTTCCAGCTCGGCGTCGGCCACCACCTGATGGTCGCGGACCAACACCTGCTTGAGGGCGGCGGCGATGTCTTCAGGTGCAATGCGGCGACCGGCGCGGCGCACAACAACCGATGACAATCCGCCCGTTTCGATGCCGGCAATGCCATGATCGCGGGCCGCCGCGATGATGCGGCTTGTGGAAATCGCGCCGGCTTGTCCCGGCTGCGGCGCGCCGAACAGGGCCATGTCGCCCCGGCCTTCCATGCCTTCCACAAGATCGGACAGAAGCACGCTGTCGCTTTCCACCACGGCGATGGCCTTCAGGCGCGGGGGCAGCCCGCCTTGCGCCCGCACGCCCACCAATGTGACGCCGAAGATGAAGACCAGAGCTGTGATGGCCGCAACCAGCAGGTGCCGGGCGCGGACATCGGGAAGAGGCAGGGCAGCAATCAAAGAGGTGCGGCGCATCAGGTGTCTCCTCAACCACGCATGATCTGGGACGCGGAACTCAGCATCTGATCCGAGGCCGTGATGACTTTGGCGTTCAATTCGTAGGCGCGCTGCGCCGCGATCAGCGAGGAAATCTCGGTCACGGCATTGACGTTGGATTCCTCCAGGTAGCCCTGCTGCAGCGAGCCGAAGCCCTCCGAACTCGGGTTGCCGTCGATGGGTGCGCCGGAAGCAGCTGTTTCGAGATACAAGTTGTCCCCGACTGATTCGAGGCCGGTCTTGTTGATGAAACGCGACAGCGTGATCTGGCCAATGGTCTGGGGCACGGCGTTGCCGGGCACGAGCGCGCTGACCGCACCTGTGCCGCTGATCGACACGCTGGTGGCGTTGTTGGGCACGGTGATGCCTGGGTCGACCACCATGCCCTCGGGGGTCACGAGGCGTCCTGTGGCATCAAGGTCGAAAGCGCCATCGCGGCTGTAGGCTGTGCGGCCATCTGCCAGTTGCACCTTGAAGAAACCCTCGCCGCGAATGGCGATGTCATAAGGTTTTTCCGTCGGTGTCACGTTGCCCTGATTCATGACGCGCGGGGTGGATACAGGCTTGACGCCAGAGCCAATGAACACGCCCGCAGGCACCTGGTTGTTCTGGTCGGAGGTGGGCGTGCCCGCGCGGCGCTGCTGTTCGTAGAGCAGGTCCTGAAAGTTGACACGCTGGCGCTTGTAGCCGGTGGTGCGCATGTTGGCGACGTTGTTGGAGATGACCTGAACGTTGAGTTCCTGGGCCATCATGCCGGTGGCGGCGGTATGGAGGGCACGCATCAGCAGGCTCCTTTCACGGTTGACTTAAGAAGAGTGATCATGAGTTGGAACCCACATCGGCAAGGCGGCTGATGGCGCTGCGGCGCAGTTCATCGGTCTTTTGCATGAGGGAGGCGACGTTCTGATAGGCACGGCTGATTTCAAGCAGGCGGCTGATTTCCAGCACGGGCTTCACATTCGATTTTTCGATTTCGCCCGCCGCCAGCTTGAAGTCCCTGGTCTGCGCCGCCTGCAGAGGCACAAGGGTGGAAAACAGATTCTGGCCTTCGTTGCGCAGCAGTTGCGGGTTGGGCACGTTGACGAGCTTGAGCTTGCCGCGGGGCCCGGCGCTGGTGCTGATGGAACCATCGGCGGCGATCTTGATGTCAGTCTCGCCCGGCGCAACCGTGAGGCCGCCCTGATCGGTGATCATCTGGAACCCGTCGCTGTTGACGAGCTGACCACGCGCGTTGATGCCCAGCGCGCCGTTGCGGCTGTAACGCTCGACGCCCGAGTTGCCGCGCACGGCAAAGATCGCATCGCCCTGGATCGCCACATCGAGCGGGTTGCCCGTGCGCTCCATGGTGCCCTGCGCATAGGACAGAGCCGTGCCGCGATCCTGCACGTAGGACAGGCGCTTGTCGCCCAGCTTGAAATGATCATGCCGCGCGGTGGGCATGAGGTGTTCCTGAAAGATTGTGGAGCGGCGCTTGAAGCCGTTGGTGTCCGCGTTCGCCACATTGTTGGCGAGGACATCGAGTTCGCGGGCCAGTGCCACCTGTCGTGACAAGCCTATGAGCGTGACGTTTTCCATGGCCCTCGTTGCTCCCCAACGAATCCGATCGGTTGATCCTGGATGCTCCCCAGCGCCCACGACCGCTCATCCAATCGCAGGCGGCGTGCCAAACCAGAGTATCCAGAATAAAACCATCAATAACAGGGATTTGGCTAGTGAGCGTCTCGGACTTCCGGTTGAAATGCGGTATGAAAATGGCAAGTTTCACCCGGCAAAAATTGCCGCCCGGCAACAAAGTCTAAAGGCTTCGTTAACCATGCGGTGCGAGTGTTGCGGCATAGGGCGGCGCGCGCCCGCCGCAAGAGATTCTCGATGGCCAAGAAGAAATCCAGAACCGACGATGATTCTGCCGAGGGCGGGGAAGGCCAGGCCAAGAAGGGCGGTGGCAAGCTCAAGCTCATCGCGGGCGCCGTCGTTGTCCTGTTGCTGGCCGGGGGCGGCGGCTATTGGTTCCTGGGCAAAGGTAAGCCGAAGACCGAGCAGGTGGCTGCGGCTGATCCCAAAGCGCAGCAGCCCGGTGCGCCCAAGAAGCCTGCAGCCTTTCTCGATCTGCCGGAAATGACCATCAATCTGTCGGCAGGCGGCGGATCCAATGATCGCCAGCAGTTCCTGCGCATGAAGGTGGCGCTTGAGGTGGCCGAACAGAAGACGGCGACGGATATCCAGCCCATGCTGCCGCGCGTCATGGATACATTCCAGGTCTTCATGCGCGAATTGCGCGCGCAGGATCTGGAAGGATCGGCCGGGCTTTACCGCCTGAAGGAAGAGATGATGCGGCGTGTCAATGTGGCGGTCTATCCCGCCAAGGTGGATGCCATTCTCTTTAAAGAGCTGATGGTGCAGTAAGCCGATGGCCGACAACAAGGATCAGGATCAGCTGGCCGGCGCCTGGGAGGAGTCGCTTCTGGCTGACCAGGTGCAGGCGGATGTCCCTGCGGCGGAGGCAGACCCCAACTGGCAGCCGGGTGTGGCACAGACTCTGGACGTTGGCTCGGATCGCCTGCTCAACCAGGAAGAGGTCGACGGCCTGCTCGGCTTCTCGATGGATGAAGCGGCGCTGGGCGGGGCCGGCGGCATCCGCGCCATCGTTGACAGCTCCATCGTCAGCTACGAGCGCCTGCCGATGCTCGAAATCGTCTTCGACCGGCTTGTGCGGTTGCTGACGGCCAGCCTGCGCAATTTTTTCTCGGACAACGTCGAGGTCTCCCTCGACCGCATCACCTCTGTGCGGTTCGGCGATTATGTGTCGTCCATTCCGCTGCCGGCCATCCTGGCGGTCTTCAAGGCCGAGGAGTGGGAGAACAACGGCCTGGTCTTCGTTGACTCGAATCTTATCTATCTCATCATCGACGTGCTCTTGGGCGGCAAGCGCAGCGTCTCGCCTGTCCGCATGGATGGGCGCCCTTACACCACGATCGAGATCAATCTCGTGCGCCGCATGCTCGACCGGGTGCTGATGGATGCGGCGGAAGCGTTCTCGCCCATCACGCCCGTCACCTTCACGATGGACCGGATCGAGACAAACCCGCGCTTCGCCTCCATCACGCGTCCGGCCAATGCCGCCATCCTGGTGGAGTTGCGCCTCGACATGGAAGGGCGCGGCGGCATCATCGAGATTCTGCTGCCCTTCGCCACCATCGAGCCGATCCGTGACCTGCTGCTGCAAAGCTTCATGGGGGAAAAGCTGGGCCGTGATCCGGTCTGGGAGGGTCACCTGGCGACGGAGGTGTTCAACGCCGATCTCGATCTGGAGGCCGTGCTGCACGAGATGCAGGTGCCGCTGCGCCAGGTCATCAATATGAAGGTTGGCGACACATTGCTGTTCGACATCAAGTCTGACCCCGTCGTCAGCGTGCGCTGCGGCGATCAGATCATCACGCAGGGGCGCATGGGCCGCATGGGCGAAAACATCGCCGTGCAGGTGCTCAAGCCCCTCGTGCGTTCGCGCACCACCCTGGCGATTTTCGAGCAGGGCGCCGGTTCGCGCAAGGATTGAAGGAAGCAGAGCGTCACATGGGCAGCATCATCGGATTTGTGGTCGAGTTGGCGGTGCTGGTTCTGCTCGCGTTCACAGTGGCTTATTGCATTATTCTTGACCGCCGCTTGCAGAAGCTGCGGGCCGACGAGACGCAGATGCGGCAGACGGTTGTGGATCTGGGCCTGGCGACCTCGCGCGCGGAAAACGCCATCGACGGCATGCGCCGCGCGCTGGTGGATTGTGAGGCGACCATCAGCGAGCGCCTCAAATCGGCGGAAGCGGCCAGCTCCGGTTTGCAGGTTGCCGTGCGCGATGGCGATGAAGTGCTTGACCGCATCGGGCGCATTGTCTCATCGGCCAAGAAGGCCGTCAGCGATGCGGAAACGCGCATGCAAAACGCCCAGCCTGTTGCAGCCGATCCGCTTCCATCAACCGCAAATCCCGTGCTCACCGGTAAGCTTTCAGACACCCTGGCAGCAGCCGAGGCTTTCGCGGCGCGCGCCCGCAAGCGCATGCTTGAGGGACAGGGCGGCACGGGTGGAGGCATCAGCGAGGCGGCATGAAGCGGATCAGGCTCCTCCCCATCGTGATCGTGGCGGCTTCGGGATTGTTCGTCCTGAAGGCCGCCGATCTGTGGATGTCTGGCACCAATCCCTTCGCAGCCGCCCCGCACAAGCCGATTTTGACCACCGATGACCTGCCATCGTTCGGACGTGCGCTGTCCAAGCATCGCTTCACGCCGCCGAGCGACCCCGAGCATACAGGAAGCGTGCCCGCCCCCAAGAAGCCGCCTGCGCCCGAACCAGACAAGCAGGAGGCTGAAACGGCGCAGAAACTCGCGGAACTGCGCGCCAAGCAGAACCAACCGCCGCCTGTCGCCCCTTCTGCCGGGGAACGCGCCGTGCTCGAACGCCTGCAGGAGCGTCGCGGCACGCTGGACGGCCGCTCGCAGGAACTCGACACGCGCGAAGGGCTCCTGAAAGCCGCCGAGCGCAAGATCGATGACCGACTGGGCGAGCTCAAAGAGATCGAGTCGCGCATGGATGCTGGCACGCGCACCCGCAAGGAGGAGGCCGACCGCCAGATGAAAATGCTGGTGACGATGTATGAAAGCATGAAACCCAAGGATGCCGCCCGCGTCTTTGATCGGTTGAACCTGCAGGTGCTCGTGCCACTCGCGACCACCATGAAACCTGCCCGCATGGCTGAAATTCTGGCCGCCATGTCGCCGGAAGCCGCCGAAAAGCTCACCGTTGCCCTCGCAAGCAAGGCCGTTGCCACACTGGCGATTGCCGCAGCAGGCCTGGCCCATGCCG
>JANMMT010000134.1:0-11579 GCA_031373545.1 Hyphomicrobiales bacterium | reverse complement strand
TCAAATCCTGCGAGGCAACCTTGGCCTCCTCCAGCTTGGGCGCGGCCAGCTCTTCAGCCGTGAGGACATGGCGGGGGAGGAAAATGCGAAATATCGTGCCCCGCCCGACCACTGAATCGCAGAAAATGTAGCCACCGGATTGCTTGACGATGCCAAACACCATGGAAAGACCAAGCCCGGTGCCCTTGCCCAGCTCTTTGGTGGTGAAGAAGGGCTCGAAAATCTTCTCCATGACATCAGGCGCCATGCCCGTGCCCGAATCCTCGACCTCCAGCAGCACATACTCCGCCGGCACCAGCCCCTTGTAACCGAAGCCCTCACTCTCAGCCTTGCCAACATTGCGTGTGCGCAGGGTGAGCTTGCCGCCCCGGGGCATCGCGTCGCGCGCGTTGACCGCAAGGTTGACGACCACCTGCTCGAACTGGTTCACATCCGCCTTGGCCGACCAGAGGTCGCGGCCATAGACCATGTCGAGTTCAACCTTCTCCCCCAGCAGACGGCGCACCAGCATCTGTACATCCGACACATTGTCGTTGAGATTGATGACCTGCGGCCGCAGCGTCTGGCGGCGCGAGAAGGCCAGCAACTGGCGCACCAGAGACGCCGCACGGTTGGCATTCTGGCGGATCTGCATGATGTCCTGAAACGAAGGGTCTGTGGGACGGTGCGACGCCAGAAGCAGGTCCGAATAGCCAATGATTGCGGTCAGGACGTTGTTGAAATCGTGCGCCACGCCGCCGGCGAGCTGACCGACGGCTTGCATTTTCTGCGCCTGGGTGAACTGCTCCTGCAACGCACGCTGTTCGGTCGTGTCGAGAAGATGCACGATGGCCGCTTCCTCGCTGCCCTGCCGGTCTGCCACGGGCGTCAGGAAGGCGCGGGCTGAACGCTGCCCCCCTTCCAGTTCGACATCGATGGGGGCAGCCGGTGCCATGCCCTCCATGGCCGCCTTGAGAGCGGATTGGAAGGTCGCACGGTCCTTTTCCGTGATGGCCGCATCGACGCCGCGGGTCGCCGGGTCATCCTTGAGCGTCTCGCCCATGAGACGCGCGAAAACCGCATTGCTCTGGACGATCCTGCCCTCGCCATTGACGGTAGCGATGGCCATCGGCGAGTTGTGGAAGAACCGTGCGAAGCGCACCTCGGCGGCGCGCGCTTCCGACCCATCCTCATCCGAAGACCGGTTGAAAACAACTGTTCGGGATGGCCCCGGCTTGCCGTCATGCCCGTAGGACACGCGGTGAAGCAGCCGCACGGGCAAGGGCTGCCCGGTGCGCTTGCGCAGGTCCACGTCGATGACGCTCGTCTTCACCTCGCCAGCCGCGCCGTTGCCGGATGTGAGCAGCGGGATCGACGCCTTGGGCAGGATGTCGATCAGCGTCAGGGCATCCGGGCCGAGCTGCCGGGCGATGTCCTGCTCCAGCCATCCGGCGAGTGTGGCGTTGATGTAACCAAGCTTGCCACCCTGTTCGACCGAGAAAAATCCCGCCGGCGCATGGTCGAGAAAATTCACCGCGCTCTGCAACTCCTGCACCACGCCTTCCTGATTCTTGCGATCGGCGGAGATATCCGCCACCGTCCAGGTCGTCTCATGCCGCCCGGCACGGTTGAGTGGCTCCACATGGATACGGTACCAGGCAGCCCCCGCTTCTCCGTCAAGTCCCGGCGTCATCCGCACCTCTTCGCTGGCGCGGCGGCGTTCGCGGGCGGCCTGCGCCAGGCGGTAGACCGCCTCGGAGACATCCGACGCACCCGTGAACAAACGCTCCACGGGGCGCACAACACCACTCTGCCCCGCGCCGGCGAGGCGCATGTAGCGCTGGTTGGCGTACAGCACCCGGCCATCACTGTCGGAAACGACAATGCCGTCGCTCGCGTGATCGGCAATCAACTTTGTCAGATCGTTGCGGGTTGCCCGACCAGAGAGCTGAAGACCGCCAATGGCCAGCAGGAAAAGCCCAATGACTCCAATGGCTGCCAGCGTGGCCATGAACCAGATGATGAACTGGGCCCGCCCCTCGTCGGAGATATAAAAGGACGCCGCGAGCGCGCCCACCAAGACAAGGGCGAGCGCCAGCACCATCAGGGCGTTGCCCTGCCGGCCGCTGCGGTCAAAACTCTCGGTTGTGCCTGTGTCTGCCATCACGCTTTCAATTGCTGTCTGCTGGCCATCAAAACGACGATTCGGGTGATTCATACTAGGGCGTGTCACACGTTGGCGACATGGCCTTGTGCCGGGCGCATGAAGCCAGGCTAAACACCGTAGCTTTGCACGAGGCTCCCGACCACAAGCGTCCAGCCATCGACGAGCACAAAGAAGATCAGCTTGAACGGCAGGGAGACAGTCACCGGGGGCACCATCATCATCCCCATGCTGATCAATATCGATGAGACGACCAGATCGATGATCAGGAAAGGTATGAACAGGAGAAAGCCGATTTCAAAGGCCCGCCGAAGCTCTGAAATCATGAACGCCGGCACAAGCACCTGCAGCGGTGTTTGTTCTGCCGACTCGGGCCGGGGTTTGCGCGAGAGATCAAGAAAAAGCTCCAGGTCCTTGGCCCGGGTGTGCTTGAGCATGAACTGCTTGAATGGCACCGACGCGCGCTCGAAGGCTTCCGCCTCGCGGATTTGCCCCGCAAGCAAAGGCTGCACACCCGAACGGTAGGCTTCCTCAAATGTCGGTGCCATGATGAACGCCGTCATGAACAGGGCCAGCGCCGTCAAAACGGCATTTGGCGGAGCCGTGGCGGTGCCGAGCGCCGTGCGCAGCAGCGACAACACCACGACGATGCGCGTGAAGGATGTCACCATCACCAGAATGGACGGGGCCAGCGAAAGCACCGTGACCAGCGCCAGAATCTGCAAGGCGCGCTCGGTCAACCCCGATCCGCCGAAGGTGATGCCGATATCCTGCGCCGATGCTCCGCCGGCGAAGGTCAGCAGTGCCACACCCAACAACCCGACCGGGAGACCGACGCGGCACGCCCGCGCGGCAAAACCCGCACGCAACAACCCGATCACGATTTCCCTTCGGGCGCACGCCCGAGCAAACGGGCCATCTCCGCTTCAAGGGAATCGAAGGGATTTTTGGCCGGTGCCGCTGGTGCAAGCACTACGCTGGAAGACGGCGCACCACTCGCAACCGGCAAAGGTGCAACAGGCGCTGCAAGTGCTGCAGGCGCTGCCGCAACTGGCAAGGGTGGAGCGGGAATGGAAACGGGGGCGGGACGGATGGGCGCAGCGGCCTTGGCGGCCATGCTTTCGAGCTGCGCAGCCATGTCATCGAGAGCGCTGGACGCAGCGGGCCGCATCGGTGCCGCATTGTCGATCTTCACAGGCTCGGGTTTTGCCAGTTCAACCCGCGCTGGCTCAGGGCGAGGCGCAGCCACCCTGGACAGATCCGGTTTTGCCGCAGGCTGTGGCTGCATGAGTGGGGGTAACACGGGCTTGGGCGCCTCGACGTTCGCGGCTGGAACTGGCCCGGAGACCTCAACTTTGGGCACCTCGATCTTGGGCACCTCGATCTTGGGCAATTCGAAACGCGGGGGTACGGCCGCAGCAGGCTGCACGGGGGGAAGCGGCGGTGTCGTCACCGCGACCGGAGGCGCAGGAGAATAGGAGGGGGGCGCGGCGGCAGTCACAGGGGCAGCGACAGCCGCAGGCGCGGCCTGCACCGGTGCGGAAACCATGACCTGCTGCGCGGCGGGAGGCGGCAGGATGGTGCTCTGACTGACAGGAAACGCCCGAGGCGGTTCTGGAGGCTTTGGCAACTCGCGAACGGCCTCACGCGTAGGCTCCCTCTGCACTTCGCGCGCTGCAACAGTGTCTTGCGGCGTTGGCTGGCCAGCAACCGCCGCCGCTGCAGCGGCGCCGAGTTCCGACTCGATCTTGATATCGCTGCGCCCGAAGGTGGCACGTTCCCCACGCACGATGTTGCTTTCGATGACCACATCGTTGGGGCCGCCGATCATGATCAGATGCTCGGTGTTGTCGCGCCGCACCATGACGAGGCGGCGCCCCTGGCGATCCACCGTGAAGCTCTCGGTCACCCCCAGCCGCGGGGGCCTGCCGCGCCGATCGGATTTGTCGCTGAAATTCAAACGATCCCCGAGCGCCTTGCGCACCAGCCAGACCGCGATGATCACCACAAGAAGCAAGATCAAGGCGGTGACTATCCAGGTGGCGTACTTGGCCCCTTGGTCTCCGAAAAGTTGTTGTAGCCACAGCATGTACGCGCGTCTTCCCTCGATCGTGATTCCGTTAAACATACCACAACTCACCATGCCCGAAGCGTTCACGTTAAGAAAGAGTTAACACGAACACCTGAATCCGCCTCCAGTTTGGAATCTTAACCCGGCCTTAACCATAACATGGGCAAATTCTGCCGGGCGGATTGCGCCAGGAATGACCTGCGAAACGCGCATCGGGAGGGTTTGGAGATGCTGACTGATCTGCCTCTCCTATCGGTTATCAAGAACCGCATGCAATATCATCAGGCCCGCCAGAAGCAGCTGGCCGAAAACGTCGCCAACGCGGATTCGCCCGGATACAAGCCGCGCGATCTCAAACCCTTCGACATGCTGGTGGCGGCACAGGCCGGTGGATCGGGCGCGGCAGTGACCAATGCCAATCACATCAGCGCAGGCGGATCAGGCGGGCGGGCTGCCCCCGACTCGCGCCGTGCCAATACCTTTGAATCGACACCTTCAGGCAATGCCGTGAACCTGGAAGATGAAATGCTGCGGATGTCGCAAAACGCCAGCGACTTTCAGCTGGCCTCGACGCTCTACAGCAAAAGCCTGAGTTACCTGCGCATCGCGCTTGGCAAACGGGCCTGAGGAAGCAAACTGATGGATTTCACCAAGGCCATTCAAGTCGCTGTTTCCGGGCTGAAAGCCCAGTCCGGTCGCATGCGCGTGATTTCGGAAAACATCGCCAACGCCGACAGCGCACCCGCCAATGCCAACGCGGATCCCTATCGGCGCAAGGTGCCCACCTTCCAGCGCAAGTTCGACAAGGAGCTCAACGCCGAGATGGTGCAGATGGGCAAGATCGCGCGCGATCAGGGCGCATTCAAGACGCGGCTGGAACCGGGGCATCCGGCCGCCGACCGCAACGGCTACGTGCGCATGCCCAATGTCAACAGCACCATCGAAAGCATGGATCTGCGCGAGGCGCAGCGCTCCTATGAGGCAAACCTCAACGTCGTCACCGCCACGCGCCGCATGATCCAGCGCACGCTTGAAATTCTGCGCGCCTGACATTCGGCGATTAAAGGAAAAACCGCATGGCCAGCCCCCTCTCCGCCGCCAACGCTTACGCCGCCATGCAGAAAGCCGCTGGCGGTGGCACGGGTCTTGCCGGCCTGAACCCCCCCTCAACGGATCAGAACGGCGGCGGCACGGGTGTCTTCGCCGGCATGGTGCAGCAGTTCGTCACCGGCACCGTGGACAGCGCGCGCAAATCCGAAGGCGCGATGACTCAGGCCATCGCGGGCAAGGCCGACATGGTCGACGTGGTCACAGCAGTGGCCGAAAGCGAAGCCGCTCTTGAGACACTCGTTGCCGTGCGCGACCGCGTGATTTCCGCCTATGAAGAAATCATGCGGATGCCGATCTGAGGGAATAGAACATGACCGGACCTGAAGTCATCGACGTCGCCCGTGACGGCATCTACACGTTCTTCAAGGTGGGGATGCCGGTCATGCTGATTGGCCTGGCCATCGGCTTTGTCATTTCGCTGTTTCAGGCCCTGACACAGATTCAGGAACAGACGCTGATCTATGTGCCCAAGATTGTCGCCACCTTCCTGGGGTTGCTGCTGTTGATGCCATTCATGAGCGACGCGATGGCAGGCTACATGACACGCATCACCACGCTTATCGCCACAGGTGGATAAGGCTTTTCGCACGACGGGGAATCAGTGTCTGGTCAGCCAGGCCACGCAGTCCATCCCATGAATCTGAGCATCCTGCCCGAATTTGCCGCCGCCTTCGCCCTTGTGATGGCGCGCATCGGCACGTTGGTCATGCTGATGCCGGGCCTGGGTGATCGCGCCATTCCCGCCCGCACGCGCCTGACCTTCGCGCTGCTGCTCTCGCTGCTGATGGTGCCGATCGTCCGCCCTCTCCTGCCTGGCCTCAATGGCAGCCTCGAACTGCTGGTGCGCCTGCTGATCCTCGAAATCCTCATCGGCTTCATGCTGGGCACCGCCGTGCGCGTGACGCTGTCCGCCATGCAGCTTGCAGGCACCGTTATCGCGCAGCAGATGGGGCTCTCCTTCAGCGCCGCGATGGATCCCAGTTCCGGCACGCAGAACCCGACCATCGCCACCTTTCTGGTCATGCTGGCGACGGTGATGATCTTCACGCTGGATCTGCACCACCTCTCCATTCGCGGCATGCATGACAGCTACGAGATGATCCGGCCCGGCACTGTTCCCCCCGTGGGTGACGGCGTGCAGTTGGTGCTGCGCACGTTCACGGCGGCCTTTGCCATTGGCATACAGATCTCCGCGCCGTTTCTGGTGTTTGCCATCATCTTCAACATCGGACTGGGCGTGTTGGCGCGCCTGATGCCGCAACTGCAGGTGTTCTTCGTGGCCATGCCCGCCACCATTCTCTTGGGCACGTTCGTGCTGCTCGCCTGCATCGGCGTGATGATGAACGTGTTCATGACCCACCTCGCCGGGGTGCTCAACCAGTTCATCGCAAGGTAGCCAGGCGATGTCGAGCGAGGAGGACAAGGACCAGAAAACCGAGATGCCCACCCAGCGCAAGCTGGAGAAGGCGCATGAACAGGGCGATGTTGCCAAAAGTCCGGAGGTTGCCAGTTTCATGGTGCTGGGCGCAGCCACTTTGGCCGCCTCGTTCTGGATGAGCGATGCCGCCCGGCTGCTCACCGCGCGGCTCAGGGGGTTCTTCGGCAATCTGCACCAGATCGACATGAACGCCTCCAGCATCAAGACCGTGGGCTGGTTCACCTTCAACAGCATCTTCGGGGCGGTGTTCGTGCCGCTGATCCTCATCATGGTGGCGGGTGTCATCGGCAACGTGGTGCAGCACAAGCCGGTCTGGTCAGCGCAATCGCTCACGCCCAAGCTTTCGCGCCTGTCCCCCATGGAGGGCTTCAAGCGCATGCTCGGCGGACAGGCTTTCGCCAATTATGGCAAGGGTTTGATCAAGGTCGCCATCGTGGGGACAGTCATGTTCTTCGTGCTGTGGCCCTCGCGCGGTTATTTCGAAGGCATGGTGGCCTCGGATCTGGCAGGCACATTGGGGCGCACGGCGGCCATCGTCATGAAGTTGTTCTTCGCCGTGCTGGCGCTCTACGGCATCATCACAGTCGCCGATGTCTTCATGCAGCGTCACTTCTGGATCCAGCGCCAGATGATGACGCGCCAGGAGATGAAAGAAGAATTCAAGGAGAGCGAAGGCAATCCCGAGGTCAAGCAGAAGATCGTGCAACTGCGCCGCCAGCGCGCCCAGAACCGCATGATGTCGAAGGTGCCAAAGGCCTCCGTCGTGATCATGAACCCCACCCACTACGCCGTGGCGCTGGAGTATCAGCCAGGCATGGATGCGCCGATCTGCGTGGCCAAGGGCATGGATGAGTTAGCCCTGCGCATCAAGAGCGTGGCGCTGGAAAATGATGTGGCCGTGATCGAGAATCCGCCGCTTGCGCGCGCCTTGCACGCCAGCGTCAAGCTGGATGAGCCGATCCCCGAGGAGCATTACAAGGCGGTCGCACAGGTCATCGGCTATGTGCTGGGTCTCAAGCGCAGGCGTGCTTAACCAGGTGCCTGCTGTGCCGGCGGGGCCTGCTGTGCCGGCGGGGCCTGAGCGCCCCTGTTCTGCATCTGCCTGACTGCATCGTCGGCCGCCTTCGGATTGCGGGCCGGGCCTGCCGCATCGGGGTAGCGCTCGCGGTAGACATTGAGGAAGTCGCTCAACGTGTCATCGGCCACCACCTGGCGCGCGATGTCGCGGAACTCCCGCTGGCGCGTGCGGCTTTCACCACTCACCAGCGCGAAGGCGCGCGCATCCACGCTGTCGGCCATCTTGGGCATGAATTTCTGCCGCAGGCGATCGATCGCAAGGCGGTCATCTGCCAGCACGTAGGCCACCCCTGCGCGCATCACATCGGCGCGCTGGGAGTCCTTGAGTTCATCGGGCCCCTGCCAACTCGCGGCAAGGACACTCTCATAGCCCTCCCCCGCCTCGCGCCAGCGCTTGCCACGCCACAGGATGTCCGCACGCAGCCGGTCGACATCGGCCCCTTTGAGCGCGGCCAGAACCTCGAGTGCCAGATCCGTCCGCGACAGTTCCGACAGCCCGCGCGCTTCCAGCAGCAGACGACCCCGGCGGATGTCGTCGGGCAGTTCGTTGCTGCGCGTGGACTGCAGCGTGCGCACCGCCTCCACCGGCTTGCGGTTCATCAGGTGCATCACGGCAAGCCGCATAGCGACCCTTGCCCGTTGCAGGCCGCCCAGACGATTGTCCACCTGGTGTTGCAGCAGTTCTGTCGCCTGATCGAGCAGATCAAGCTCTGCCAAGCGGTCGGCCAAGCGCTGCACAATTTCGTCTCCGCGCCGTGAAATGGGCATCAAAGCGCGGAAATCATAGAACAAGCCAACCGCTTCCACCTTGGGAAGCTCATCGGCCTTGCCTTCGAGAAACAGCGCCTCGAAGCGCTGCGCCATGGCATCGTGGAGTTTGCGCGACAGCTCGTGCTCGGGCAGAATTTCATTCGCGCGACGCCCTGCGTTGAAGGCCTGCCGCCACTGGCCCTGATCGGCGTAAAGCTCGCCCAGCGCCGCCTGGGCGCGCACCTCGATCTCCCCGCGCCGCCAGAGCACGGCAATGGTTTCGAGCTCTGCGATGATCTTGTCCTTGTCCGGCTTGGGCTCGCGCAGCGCCAGAAGCGCGCGCTCCAGACGCGCCTCGGCTTCGGTGGCGCGGTTGTCGGAGCGTGCCGCGGCCTCAAAGGCAGTGGCTGCATCCGCGGATCGGCCGGTGAGATCAGCGATCTTGCCTCTGAGCAGCGCCATGCGCGCCGAGTCGGCTTCGCGCCCCGCCATGCGCTCGGCAAGATCAAGCTGCTGCGTGGCAAAAGAAGGATCCTTGCCATCGATTCCGGCCTGCACGGCCAATTCGCGGATCATGATCTGCAAATCATCGGGATAGCGATCGATCACTTCGGCCACCTGCCTGAAGCCCACGAATGCAGGAGCCCAGCGCCGGTTGCGCGCATCCAGCACGGCGCGCCACAACTGGGACTCAGGCTCCAGCGAAATCGGCGTTTCGGTCAGCAGACGCATGGCCTCCTTGCCATCATTGAACAGCACCGCCGCGACGGCGCGCAGCATCAGGAATGGCTTGGTGGATGTGGATGCGGCGTCATCCTGCTCCATGACCTTGAGGATGCCTTGCACCTCGGCCAGTTCGCCGTTTGCGAGTCGAAACTGCGCGAGTTTGCGGCGGGCTTCCGTGCGCTCGTTCTTGGGTGCATCGGCGGCGGCGCGGAACAATTCCGCCGTGCGCTCGCGAATATTGCCGCGCCTGGCGTTGCGCCAGCTCTCCACATCAAGGAGCAGGTCACGCTGCTCGGATGAGTCGGTTGCCGACCCTCCGCCATCGCGGACGCCGAGCGAAACCGTCAGCCCATTGTCGCGGCTGACCGTCACCAGATCCAGCCCGACATTGACCACGACATCGTCGGCGCGCGGAGAAATCAGCACGCCGTGCACGGTGGGGTGCGCCGTGAATTCCACGAAGCTCTGTGTCTTTGCCAGCCCATGGGCAGGACCATGGGCGGTGACGACGCCAATGCGCTCGCCCGTTTCGGCATCATCAAGCCAGATGATCTGCCCGAGCTTGGGCATCCTGGCGGCCAGCACGGTGCGCCCATTGTCGGAGACACCGCGCCGGAACAGCACGGGCTCCGTCGGCTGCACACTGGCGTTCCCGATGCTGGCGGTCCACCCCATGCCTTCGGCCGCCGGTGTCATGGCAACGGGCTGCGCGCCGCTGAGCGTCAGGCGCACGATGGTCGCACCCGCCGCGCGGTCGACATCCATGCGCTGCACCATGTCGCGCATCTCGGGCGGCACGGGAATGGCTTCCACCACATCCTTGGTGTCGAAAACGAGCCACAGTACATCGTTGCGCACGAAAGCTGCCGCAGGCGCGGCCTGCCCCAGCGGAATCGTGACGTTGACGCTCGATCCCGCTTTGTGAAACGCGGGCCGTTGGCGATTGGAGACATCGGTGACGGGGCGAATGGCAGCAGGTGCCGCTGTCTCTGGACGGACGGGTGCCAGTGCCCGCGCTGGCGCAGCGCCGGACGGCGTGGCCGGAGCAGCGGCCACGCCAGCGGCAGAGGGCACGACAACAGCCGATTCAGCGGCCCGTGTCCGCGGTTTGGGAAAATCGACCACGATCAGATCATCCTCCCGGAACGCGCGCATTTCGGTTCCCGGTGCGACGCTGATGGAGACCTTGAGGACTCCGCCCACGATTTCCGCCGTGACCTCCTTGACCGTGTCGGGCAGTTGCGAACGGATCTTGCCGGCATCAAAGCGCAATGCAGCGTCGATGTTGAGCAGCAACTGGTCTTTCTCGCGCTTGATCTCCATCGGCACCGTCTGACCGATATCGAGCGTGAGGCGCGCGAATGTCGGTCCATTGCCGACGCGGGCCACCATCTCGCGGGGCTCGCGCTTTTCGCGGTCGCGCTGGCCCTTGCGGACCTCTTCCTCCGCCTCGCGGGCCCGCTTGGCCAGCGCCTCCACGACATCCTGTGGCAAGGCAGGCGGCATGCCGGCCCAGGTCTCGGGCAGAAAATCGAGGAACAGCTTTTCGCCCGCCTCCATCAGATTGACCTTGAAGGGCCGCGTTGTAGCAAAACGCAGCGACTTTCCATCGGGATCGCGCCGGATTACGGCAACGTAGCTTGGGATCTGCTGCGCAAGACGGCTGACATCGATCTCGACCGACTCGTCGAACGACAGCACGATCACGCCGCTGGAGGCGCGCACCTGTGCCTTCACGGCCTTGTCGAAGTTGAAGACAAAGCGCCCGTACCCGCTCATTTCGCTGGCGGTCACCTGCCCTTTCGAGGCCTCGGCCGGCATGGCAAGGCACAGCCCGAGGCTGAGGGCCAGCACACTCGCAGTGAGACGCAGAACGGAACGCGGCACGAGGCAGAACTCACAAAGGCACAATGCAACAGCCTGCACCCTCGCATGTCATGCCTAATGTGCGGTTAAGGGCTTAGCGGCGTGGCAAGGGTTGTGCGGGCGGGGCGGGCGCGAGTGCCGGCAGGCTGGCCGGTGGCCGGTCGATGCGCGGCAGTTCCCCCGGTGGCGCTTGGCCGGCAGCGCCCTGCGCACCGGCAGCCTCCGCGCTCTTGCTGGCCAAGGCCACCGTCAGCTTCTCGGCGGCCTCGGGAGTCATTGCTGCCAGGATTTCAGACATCTTCTGCGGTTTCATCGTGGTGGCAATGGGCACAAGCACCGGCAAGGCAAGACGATCAAAGACCCGCGCGGCCTCCTTGGGCTTCATGGTTTCGTACATC
>JANMMT010000043.1:0-10219 GCA_031373545.1 Hyphomicrobiales bacterium | reverse complement strand
CTGATCGTGCCCTTTGCTGCGGGCGGCCCGTCGGACACCATCGCGCGTCTTGTGGGGCAATCGATGTCCGAAACGCTGGGTCAGCGCATCATCATCGAAAACGTGGCGGGGGCGGGTGGAACCACCGGTGCCGCGCGCCTCGCGAGCGCCGAGGCCGACGGCCACACGCTCTTGGTGCACCATCTTGCCATCACAGCTTCGGCCTCGCTCTTCGCCAAGTTGCCTTACAAGGCCGATACGGCTTTTGCACCCGTCGGCCTTATCAATGCCGGGCCCTACGTCATTACGGCGTGCCTCGGGTTCGAGGCCAACAACGTGGCGGAAATGTTGCAGCGCATCCGCACCTCGGGCGGCAAGGTCACCATGGCGCATTCGGGAATCGGGGCTGGCTCGCACCTGTGCGCGACTTTTCTGGCACAGGCACTCAGTGCGGAGATCACGCATATTCCCTATCGCGGGGCAGCACAATCCGCGCAGGACATCATCGCGGGCAATGTGGATCTGCTTTGTGAGCAGACGGTCAGTGCCTTGCCGCATCTGGAAAGCAAGAAGGTGAAGGCCTTTGCCGTGACATCGCTGACACCGGTCGCGCAATTGCCGGACCTCCCTACGCTGGATGCAGCGGGTATCAAGGGCTTTGATCTCACGAACTGGCATGGTCTTTATGCCCCGAGCGCAACTCCGCCAGCCGTGGTGGAGAAACTGAATGCAGCCCTGCAGAAGGCTTTGGCAGACGCGGATATCCAGAAGCGGTTTGTGGATCTTGGCACCGAATTGTTCCCCGCGTCGGAGCGCTCGCCAGCGGCCCATGGCGCCAAGTTCAATGCCGAGCTGAAGCGTTGGAATGAGGTGACACGCAAGGCCGGTCTACAGCCCCAATGATACAGCTCTTGATTGAGTAAAAGCAATATACACGCAATGCGATTATTCTTAATGCCGCATTAACATTTCGCGCGCATTCTCGCCGCCATGCAACGTGTGGCAACCCTTGGTCTGGTGCTATGTTCGCTGCTTGCGTACGGCCCGGCCGCATCGCAGGTCAGCCAGATCGTGGGGCCCTATGAAGTCCGCCTCTCGGGCTATTGCCGCTCGATCACCGAGCGTGACACGGTGTTGGCGCGCGGCGGCGATTACCGTGTGCGCCGCGGCGGCGTCGTGACCATTACGGGTGTGCGGCAGACCGTTCTGGTGGATGCGGGCGGCGAGGTGGAGGTGCGCGGCACGGCCACCACGGTGTTTGTCGCCAAAGGTGGCCGCGCGACACTGGACGGCGAGCGCATCCAGGTTTTCGCCGAGCCGGGCGGGGATGTCTTTCTGCTGGGTCGGGGTGTCGTGACACGCGTGGGAGAACTGGCAATCCAGACCCACCCCAACAGCCCGGAATGCCATTGAGCCTGAACAACGCCTGTGGGCTGTGCTCACGCCCATGACCTGCGAACCGCCGCAAGTCCTTCACCCGCAAGTCCTTCACCCGCAAGTTCTTCACCCGCAAGATCCGCACAGGCCAAGGGCAGCCAGCCAAAGGATATCCAGTCCACTGGCATTCCGGCGGTGCGCACCACACGAAGGATCATCCTATGACTACGATGTCGTCAACCGGGCTTGCCGTCACCCGCCTCATGGCCGTCGCGGAAGCCGATGCCGCCGTGGCTTTACCTGCTCTGGCCAATGCACCAAGGGCCCAAACGGTCATTGGCGGGCTTTGGGTGCAGGCCGAAACGCTGAAGCTCCAGCTTGCACAGCACCGCACGGTCGTCGCCGCCAAAGCGGCAGAGGGCGGCATTGCAGGCTGGATGCGCGAGGGCTAAGATTCCAACCCCATGGGAGAAGCGCGTTATGCCCGTCTGAGGGTATCCTCAACGTGGTGCCAACGTCGCGGGAGGATGTCGCGCTCCATGGCCCGTGTGGTGCAGGACGAAGACATACAGCAGGGCGCGAAGGGCTTTGCCGCTGATCGTCTGGCCCATGCGGTGATCACTTAGGACCCTCTGGCGTGACATACAAAAACCCCCGCCTGCAAAGGCGGGGGTGTGTGCTTGCTGGATATCGTGCTGCGTCTTACTTGGCAGCCGTTTACTCGACAGCCGTTTACTTGGCAGCCGTATCTTCGGCAAAGATATCGCGCTTGTAAGTTTCTGGCACGAAAATCAGGCCGATGACAAAGGTCATAAGCGCAAAACCGATCGGGTACCAAAGTCCGTAGTAGATGTCCCCGGACGAGGCCACCATGGCGAAGGCTGTCGCAGGCATAAGCCCCCCAAACCAGCCGTTACCGATGTGGTAGGGCAGGGACATGGCCGTGTACCGGATGCGGGTTGGGAACAACTCAACAAGTGCCGCCGCAATCGGGCCGTAAACCATGGTGACAAAAATCACCATGATTGTCAGGATACCGACAATCTTGAGTGGTTGAGCATTGAACAATGGATCAAACACGCCGGTAACTTTGACTTTCGCAGCGTCGGTTGCAGTGGGATAGCCCGCAGCAATGGCCGCTCTGCCAATGTTGGCAGCAAAATTCGTGTCATATTCTACAGCGGTTCCATTGACTGTGATTTTCAGAGGTGAGCCTGCAGGGGCATCCACTTTTGTATAGCGGAATGCTTGTTGAGACAGGACACGACGTGACAAATCACATGCCTCTGTGAACTTGCGAATGCTAACCGGATCGAAAAGTGAGTTACATTTCGCAGGATCAGCCGAGACTTCAATCTTCACCGTTTCAAGAGCCTTGGCATAGTTTGGATTGGCCAAGCTGGTCAGAGCCCCAAACAACGGGAAGTACGTAACCGCTGCAATAAGGCAGCCGGCCAGAATGATAGGCTTGCGGCCAATCCGGTCAGAGAGCGCGCCAAAGATCAGGAAGCCACCTGTGCCGAAAATAAGCGACCAAGCAATCAGCACGTTGGCTGTCAGCAGATCGATTTTCAAAATGGCCTGCAGGAAGAACAGTGCGTAGAACTGACCCGTGTACCAGACCACAGCCTGGCCCACGACGAGGCCGAGGAGCGCGATGATCACAAGCTTGCCGTTTTTCCACTGACCAAAGGCTTCAGACAAAGGTGCTTTCGATTGCGTACCTTCTGCCTTCATCTTCAGGAAGGCTGGGCTTTCTTGCATCTGCAAGCGTATCCAGACCGAGATGAGAAGAAGCATGATCGACATCAGGAACGGAATGCGCCAGCCGCCCTTGAGGCCGAACAGGATCGGAAGGTCCTTCTGGAAGTTCGCTTCGCCCATCCACAGGCGCAGGCCTACGATGACGAACAGTGACAGAAGCAGACCGAGCGTCGCCGTCGTCTGAATAAAGCCTGTGTAAAAGCCGCGCTGATTGGCCGGAGCATGCTCGGCCACATAGACGGCCGCGCCCCCGTACTCACCGCCAAGTGCGAGCCCCTGCGCCATGCGCAGTGCAATCAGCAAGACAGGCGCAACCCAGCCAATCTGCTCGTAGCTTGGCAGCAGGCCCACGACGAATGTTGATACGCCCATGATCACGATGGTGATCAGGAATGTGTGTTTGCGGCCTATGAGGTCACCCAGACGGCCGAACACCAATGCGCCGAACGGGCGGACGAGAAAGCCAGCAGCAAATGCCAGGAGCGCGAAAACGGCACGTGTATTCTCATCGAATGCCGAGAAGAACTGTGCGCCGATAATCACGGCGAGTGAGCCGTAGAGGTAAAAGTCATACCATTCGAAAATGGTGCCAAGTGATGATGCGAGGATCACCTTCTTTTCTTCTTTGGTCATTGGCCTTCTGCGCTCTTCAACCGCTGAGGCCAGATTGGACGTACTCATAGGTTTCTCCCCTGATAGTTCTTGTGCCGTGTCGTGGCATTGCGTCGGATTTGAAACACCACAGGATCAGACGATTCTATGTGGTTCATTCCAGCATGGGTCATTCACAAAGAATTAAACAGGTAAAAATTGGTCTATTCGACTAAAAACCTAATCCATTTGGATAATTTCACATTCTGTGGGGGATATCCTAAAGTCGTGATTGATGTTCCGTTAATGCCATCTACACCCGAATGTGGGGTAGGGTGTTTACGTAGAACGTGTCCACGTTGGCGTTCCATCCCGACCTATTTCAACTGGCGTGCAGGAGCGCCTGGTCAGGGAGGATTGACCAATGTCCCAACCGCAAGACAACGGCTACTGGGAGAAGACCAGCAAGCTGATGATCTTGATGATGTCGCTGTGGGTGTTCTTCGGCTTCATCGTCCACATGTTCGTTGCACCGCTCAATGGCATCCGCATCTTCGGCTTCCCGCTCGGCTTCTACATGGCCGCTCAAGGTTCGCTCGTGGTGTTCGTGGGTATGCTGTTCTGGTTCGCGAGCGCCCAGGACAAGATCGACCGCGAATGCGGCGTGTCCGAAGACGAGTGAGGGAGAGCCACGATGTCAACGGAAGCTTCAAAGGGTGATTTCACCTCCGGCCTTGGCCGCATCTACACCATCTACACCGGCGGATTTCTCGCCTTCATCATTCTCGTCGCCATCCTTGAGCGCGCCGGGGTGCCCAACAAGATTCTCGGCTACATGTTCATGGGGTTCACGATCCTCGTGTACGCCTTCATCGGCGTTGTTTCGCGCACGGCTGATGTGGGCGAGTATTACGTCGCAGGCCGCAAGGTCCCGGCCTTCTACAATGGGATGGCAACGGGTGCTGACTGGATGTCGGCAGCTTCCTTCATCGGCATGGCTGGTTCGCTGTTCCTGCTCGGTTACGACGGCCTCGCCTTCGTGCTGGGCTGGACGGGCGGGTATGTGCTGGTCGCGGTGCTGATTGCGCCGTTCCTGCGCAAATTCGGTGCCTACACCGTGCCGGACTTCCTCTCCGCCCGCTACGGCGGCAATGCGGCCCGCATGTGCGGCGTGCTGGTGCTGATGGCCTGCTCGTTCACCTACGTGGTGGCGCAGATCTTCGGCACGGGCCTCATCGCCCAGCGCTTTCTCGACATGAACTTCGAGCTCGCCTGCTTTGTCGGCCTTGCCGGAATTCTGGTGTGTTCGATGCTCGGCGGCATGAAGGCCGTGACCTGGACCCAGGTGGCGCAGTACATCGTGCTGATCGTGGCTTACCTCATCCCCGTGATCTGGATGTCGGCGATCAAGTTCGGCCTGCCGATCCCGCAGCTGACCTACGGCCAGGCCCTGCAGCAGATCTCCGATCTGGAGCAGAGCTTCATCAAGAACGGCCTTGCGCCCGCCACGATGAAGATCCACACCGAGCCCTTCACCAGCTACTCGCCCGCCAACTACTTCTGGCTGATCTTCTGCCTGATGGTGGGCACGGCCTCGCTTCCGCACGTTCTAATGCGCTATTTCACCACCCCTTCGGTGCGTGAGGCGCGCATTTCCGTGGCCTGGTCGCTACTCTTCATCTTCATTCTCTACTTCACAGCGCCTGCCTACGCGGCCTTTTCGAAGCTTGAGGTGTATTCCACCTTGATCGGCAAAAACCTCGCAGACATGCCGGCCTGGGTCTTCAACTGGGGCAAGCTGGGCTTGGTGAACATCTGCGGCAAGGCTGCGGCCTCCGTGGATGTGATCAAGACTTCCTGTGCGGGCATCGCTGGCCATGCGGGTATTCTGCGCTGGCAGGATTTGGGCATCAACACCGACGTGGTGGTGATCTCGACTCCTGAAATCGCGGGCCTGCCCTACGTCATCACCGGCCTTGTGGCCGCTGGTGGTCTTGCGGCGGCGCTTTCAACCGCTGACGGGCTGCTGCTCGCCATCGCCAACGCGCTGTCTCACGACGTCTACTACAAGGTGATCAACCCCAATGCGTCGGCGCAGAAGCGCATGGTTGTTTCGCGGACCCTGCTGGTTCTTGTAGCGATCGCGGCGGCCTGGGTGGCCTCGACCCGTCCGACGGACATCGTGGCCATGGTGGCCTGGGCCTTCAGCCTTGCGGCGGCAGGTCTGTTCCCGGCGCTCGTGCTGGGGGTGTGGTGGAAGCGGGCAACGGGGCCGGGGGCCGTGGCGGGTATTCTCGCAGGCTTCTTCGTCACGCTGTTCTACCTCGTGATCACGCGGTACTGGCCGCATGTCGGGGTCAATCACTTCGGCATGGTCTCGCTGCTCAACCCCATCACGGGCGCGCCGCTGGTCAACGCCGATGCCATGAAGGCCGCCCTGGCCAACCCTGCGGTCGCAGATGGTCCAGTGCTGGCCACCAACCCGCTGGCCTCACGTGTCGGCTGGTTCAACATCAACAACATCTCGTCCGCAGTCTTTGGTCTGCCCGTCGGCTTCCTCGTGATGTATGTTGTGTCGATGATGACCCCTGCTCCTTCCAAGGAGATTCAGGACTTCGTCGATGCCTGCCGCCGTCCGAAGGGCAAGACGTTGATGGAAGAGAAGATGGCCTGAGCAGGCCATCGCTGTTGATGCAGGCAGGGCGGGGCTACCCCCGCCCTGTTTGTTTCTGGTACGCCGCCCCGGCATGATGTGAGAGTTTCCAATGATCGACGGCCAAGGCTACTGGCTCTACACGATACCCAACTTCTTGCTGGCGGCAGCGATGTACACGCTGATGGGGCGCTACCTGCTTTCGCTGGTGTTCAAGCCGGAGAGCCAGATGGTGATCTGGACCGTGTTTCAGCAGCTCACCAATCCCATCCTGCGGTTTGTGCGGGGCCTGACGCCCCTCGTGGTGCCCGATGGGCTGGTCATGGTGTTCTCGATCTTCTGGATCATACTGGCCCGCATCCTGTTGTTGATTGTGGCCGTCATCTTCGGCTTCGCGCCGCGCTTTGGAGGCTGAAATGGACGAGCGCGAAAGTCTGCTGCGCCGCGACGGCACGCTGATCGGCCTGGCGACGGCCGGGCTGGTCAACGGTTCGCACATGTCGCCCTGGTTCGATGTCATGGCGGCACCTATCGCCGCGATTCTGGCCGGGTTCTACATTTCCTCGCCCGTTCTGCTGTTCTATTTCGTGTCCATGTCGGTCTCGGTGTTCACCGTGCTGATCGCGGGCGTGCCTGCCGCGCTCTACGAGCAGAACAAGGGCCTGGGCGAAAGCAATGCGACGTCGCTGATGATCTGGCTCTTGGCCGCCGTTGCCCTGGCACTGCCCGCCCTGACCCGGATGATCGGCTTCTGGTGAGCCTTCACGAAAGCGTGTTTTTGCGGCCCTGCGCGGACCTTTGCCCATCTCATGCATTTCTGGCCATGTAGACACGTCAGAATGCAGGAATTGGTGCATGATTCAGACCGTCGAACGACTGGCATTCTTTTCGGTGGCGCGCGGCGTGGGTTTCGGTGTGCTGGGCATCATCTGCCTCATGGTTGGTCTTTCCACCAATGTTGCCCGCGCGCTGGAGGGCGGCGGTGTCTGCTTCTTGCTGATGGCTATCATTCTCATGCTCAAGGCGAAGCGCGCGCCGCTGATCAATTTCCGCACGACTGAGGTCTGGATCATGCTCAACCAGGAGGAGCGCCCGCCGGTGAAGGTCGCCGAGCACATCATTCCCAAGGCGCGGATGCGTGCGCTCGTCCATTGGGCCCATCTGAGTGCCTGGGCAGCCGCCGTGCTGCTGGGCGCAGCGCTCCCGATGTTGCTCTTGTGATGTGCATCATCATTCGTTAACCTTGAGGCGTTGCGGCGCGAAAAAGTTTGACGAGAGGTTGCGTATGATCATCGCATCGTCGCGCATGGCGCTTGGCCTGATGGCTCTGGCGGCGCTCACATCCCCTGCAACGGCATCAGGCAAGGGCGGATTTGGCAGCTCTGCCCCGCCGCCGGCCAAAGCTCATGCTCCTTCTGCGGTGCACAAGCCATCTTTTGTGTCACCGGTGAGGCCTGCCAACGGTGGCGGAACCGGTTACGGCGCCGATGCGCTGCGGCCTGTGGCGCCTGCTGTAGCGCCCACCCCGCGAAACGCAAGCCCGCCCGTGATCGCGCTGCCTCTGGCCTTCGGCTTTCCTGCGTCTGTTCCGCGCGTGGCGTTGGCCGGGGAGGGGGATGAACCGCGTTATGGCTATCCCTATGCCCTGCCGCCCCTCGCACTGGGTGTGCCGCAGCGCCGCATCGAGCCTGGTTCATTTGCGCCAGTTGATCCGCGGGCCTTCATCGGCGAAACCCCATCGGGACGTGTATTCATGGGCGCACCGGCAGGTGTCGCCACCTACGCGCCGTCCTATCGCCCTCGCCACACGTCGCAACGCAGCGCGCCTTACGCGCAGCCCAGGTTCATCGTGATCGGCGAGGCGTCCCGCAAGCACATGAGCGGCCCGGTGCATGTGACCTATGGGGTTGAACCCTCCCGGCGCTTCAGACCCGATCCGCAGGTGGTGTGGCTGCGGCCCGACGGGGCAGCCCGCAAATAGGTGTCAACCGAGCCCCTGCGTCACCGCGTAAAGCGAGATCGCGGCAGCATTGGACACATTGAGGCTCTGGATCGCACCCGGCATGGGGAGGCGCACGACCGCGTCGCAGTTGTCTCGAGTGATCGGGCGCAGGCCCTTGCCTTCAGCCCCCAGCACCAGGCAGAGCGGCCGGCGCAGCTTCACCTCGCCAAGCGGCACGCTGCCGTCGGAATCGAGGCCTAAGACCTGAAAGCCGCGGTCACGAAGAGCCGCCAGCGCCTTGCCGAGGTTTTTCACCTCCACGAAGGGCACATGTTCCAGCCCGCCCGAGGCCGCCTTGGCCAGAACGCCAGTCACCTCCGGGCTATGACGCCCCGTGACGACAACCGCAGTCACCCCGAATGCGGCCGCTGAGCGCAGCACCGCACCGACGTTGTGCGGATCGGTCACCTGGTCCAGCGCCAGCACGATGGATGTGTCGGGCAACTCATCAATCTCCAGGGGAATGAGCGGCTCGGCGATGAGCAACACGCCCTGGTGCACGGCATCCGAGGTCAATTGCCGGCCAATGTCGTCTGCGCTGACGATGTCCGGCTCCAGGGTCAAGTCGGTCAGCTCGCGCAGGCGGTTGAGCCCGTTTTCCGTGCCCACGAGCTTCACGAAGATGCGGCGCGGGTTCTTCAACGCCTCGATGACAGTGTGGATGCCGTAGAGCACATGGTTGCCATCCTCTCGCACACCGGGGCGCGTGACGGCCGGGCGACGCCCACCGCCAAATCCGCCGCCAAATCGACCACCTGACCGACCGTTGCCCGGACTTCCCCCGAACTTGCCGCCAAACTTGCCGCCGGCACCCTTGAAGGGCGGCTTGCGGAAGGGCGGGCGGCTGGCGCGGGGCTTGTCATCCTCGCTCATATCAAATCCTGGCTCATGGCAAATCCTGGCTTATGGAAAATGTGGGTGGCGTGCGCGCGGGCGCTTGTCAACGATGCCCGTTGCAAATCTGTCGCGACGGATCGATCTCTGGTTGACATCACGCAGGTGCTTTCCCATAAGCCAGCCTGCTCGCAAGAGCGGTGGGGAGAATGTCCCGAGCGGCAAAGGGGGCGGACTGTAAATCCGCTGGCTACGCCTTCGTAGGTTCGAGTCCTACTTCTCCCACCAAACTTCCCTTGTTGCGCCCGCACTGAACTTTTGACGCGCAGGTCCGTTCATGGCTTTGTAGTGTCATTTGTCATCCAGCGGAACTTTGGGGAAATCCATGTCATTCAAGGGAAAAACAGCCGTCGTCACGGGTTCGACAAGCGGAATCGGGCTTGCCATCGCGCGCCGTTTCGCCTCGGAAGGCGCCAACATCCTGATCAATGGCCTGGGAGACGCCGCAGCAATCGAAAAGGAGCGCGCCGGCATTGAGACAGATTACGGCGTCAAGTGCCTCTACTCGCCGGCCAACATGCTGGAAGCGGAGCAAATTCGGCAGATGATCGCCCAGGCGGCAGACGCATTCGGGCGGGTGGACATCCTGGTGAACAATGCGGGCATCCAGCACGTCGCGCCCATCGATGAATTTCCTGACGACAAGTTCGATGCCATCATCCGCATCAATCTCATGGCCTCATTCTATGCCATCAAGGCGGCGCTGCCAGGCATGAAAGCCGCCGGATTTGGCCGCATCATCAACATCGCGTCGGCGCATGCGCTCGTGGCTTCCCCCTACAAGTCTGCGTATGTCGCAGCCAAGCATGGCCTTGCGGGCCTGACGAAGACCGTGGCGCTCGAGGTGGCCAAGCAGCACATCACGGTCAATGCCATTGCCCCCGGCTATGTCTGGACGCCGCTGGTGGCGGCGCAGATTCCCGACACCATGAAGGCGCGGGGCATGACGGAGGAGCAGG
>JANMMT010000103.1:0-3499 GCA_031373545.1 Hyphomicrobiales bacterium | reverse complement strand
TTCCAGCGCCAGCACCGAAAGGCAGCTTCTCGATCCGGCCGAAACCTTCGAGATGCTGAGCGCTCGCGCCATGGAAGAGGCGAAAGCCGTGCTGTTGCGCGGCTTCACTGCCGTGCGCGATGTCGGCGGGCCGGTGTTTCCACTGAAAGCGGCGATCGACAAGGGGGCGCTTGGCCCGCGCATCTGGCCCAGTGGGGCGATGATCTCGCAGACCTCCGGCCATGGCGATTTTCGCACGCCGAGTGAACTCTCGCGGCGCTTTGGCGGCACGGTGTCGAAGGGCGAATTGATGGGGGCGGGCTTCATCGTCGATGGCCGCGCCGAGGTGCTGGCGGCGACGCGCGAGAACCTGCGCTTTGGCGCGTCGCAGATCAAGGTCATGGCGGGCGGCGGTGCGGCCTCGGCCTATGATCCGCTCGATGTGGCGCAATTCACGCTGGACGAACTGAAAGCTGCGGTTGATGCGGCAGCTGACTGGAACACCTATGTCACGGTCCATGCCTATACGGTGAAAGCCGTGCGCCGCGCGGTCGAGGCGGGCGTCAAGTGCATCGAGCATGGCCAGTTGCTCGACGAGCCGACCATCAAGTTGCTGGCGGACAAGGGCGTCTGGCTCAGCCTGCAGGCGCTTGACCCGGCACCGCCCACTGCGACGCAGAACGTGCGCGAGAAAAAGGCGCAGGTCATTCAGGGCACCGACAATGCCTTTGCCTGGGCGAAAAAGCACAAGGTCAGGCTGGCCTTCGGCACCGACATCCTGCTCAATCCCGCCGCTACCAAAAACCAGAGCACCGACATGGTGAAGCTGGCCAAATGGTTCACACCAGCCGAGGCGTTGAAGCTGATCACGCATGACAATGCGCAACTGCTCAAGCTCTCCGGCCCGCGCAATCCGTATCCGGGCAACCTTGGTGTGGTGGAGGCGGGTGCCTATGCCGACCTGCTGCTGGTCGATGGCGATCCGACCAAGGATCTGGCGCTGATTGGCGACCCTGCGAAGAACTTCAAGGTGATCATGAAGGATGGCAAGGTCCACAAGAACACGTTGTGACGCCATCATGGCGCTGCACATTCCCTGTTCGCCTGTATCAAAGCTGGAATTTGCATGACCTTCCTGAGATCGCGGTTTGTTTTTGGCATCTTTGCCGCGCTCGCCATCCCCGGCTCGGCAACTGCGCAGAGCGGTGACGTACCTTCAGAGACAGAGCGCACTGCCGACAAATCCGGCACCAACCCGACAACACTCAGCCGCTCCTTCACCATCGGCACGGATTTCCGGTCGCTGCCCAGTGGCCGCTGGTTCAACAACGCCACGGCGCGCTTCACCCAGCCCTTCAATGACAGCCGCATGGCGATCGCGTTCAAGGCCCCTGTCCCGTCCACCAACCTGACGGGCGGCACACTCACTGGCTTCGGCGATGTCTCGGCCAAGTGGAACTGGGTGGCTTATCTCGACCGGCGGCAGGGCCTCCTGTTCTCGACCGAGATCACCGCACCCACGGCCAGCGAGAAGGTCTTCGGATCGGGCAGGTGGATCGCTGCGCCCGGCATCACCTATGCCTATTTCCTCAGCCCGGAATGGATCATTGCGCCTGCGCTGGTGCACAGCGAATCCTTCGCCGGTGACACCTTGCGTGCCCGCGTCAGCCGCACTGATTTCGATTTCTACACGGTCTACAAGCCCAAGGGCCTGAACTGGTGGCTGACCTCGGATGTCACGGTCGGTTATGACCATGTCGCCAGGACCACGCCTGCGACATGGAAGGTGGCACTGGGTACATCGCTGGGCAAGATCGACGATGCGGTCGTCAACCTGAGCATCCGGCCCGGTGTCGGCATTGGCCGGGACAGGCCCGCCAACTGGAGCCTTGAAGTGTCGCTGGCCGTCGTGGGTTTCTGAGCGCCCCGCGACCGTTGCAGGGCTGATCAGCGTTAACAGGACCTGACCCGCACCCGCGCAATTTGCCGGTCCGTTTTGGCGCTTCCTTGCAACTCCTGTGTCATTCTCGTGGTGTTGATCCAGGCACAAGATCTGGACACATGGGAGAGGGAGGGCGTCATGGGCAATGCAATCGAGACCGCAGCATCCGCGCGCCTTCTGCTGGGCATTGGCCTGATGCTGTGGGTGGTGGTCGCAGCGCTTGTGAGTGTGCTGCCGGAAGGTGCATTCCAATGAAGACTCTGGCCATTCGCGCCGGTGGCGGCGTTTTGAAACTTGCAGTCCTCAACCTGCTTCGGGTAGCAGTATGGTTATGGGTACTGAAAGCAGCGATCACTCACATCTCGAGCCGATGACGGCGCGCGTTCGCGCGCTGGAAACCATCCTTGTCGAAAAAGGCCTTGTCGACCCGGCAGCGCTCGATGCCATCATCGAAACCTATGAGTACAAGATCGGGCCGCGCAACGGCGCGCGGGTTGTCGCAAGGGCCTGGGCTGATCCGGCTTTCGCGCAGGCGCTGAGAACCGATGCGACGGCAGCGATCGCCACGCTGGGCTATTCCGGTCGCGGCGGCGAGCACATGGTGGCCGCGTTCAACACACCGGACGAGCACAACCTGATCGTCTGCACGCTCTGCTCCTGCTATCCGTGGCCGGTGCTTGGCCTGCCGCCGGTCTGGTACAAATCGCCGCCCTACCGCTCGCGCGCCGTGATCGAGCCGCGCGCCGTGCTGGCGGAGTTTGGCGTGGAACTTCCGGCAACGACGAAAATCCGCATCTGGGATTCGACCGCCGAAACCCGCTTCATCGTCATCCCGATGCGGCCTGAGGGCACGGCTGGCTGGTCCGAGGAGCAGCTTGCCCGCATCGTCACCCGCGACAGCATGATCGGCACCGGCTTGCCGCGTATGGAAGACCTGCCACATGCGGAGGTTCCGGCATGAATGGCGGACAAGACCTTGGCGGGCAGATGGGCTTTGGTCCGATTGCGCCGGAGCCGAACGAGCCGGTGTTCCATGCCCCGTGGGAAAAGCGCGTGCTGGCCATGTCGGTTGCGGCAGGCGCGATGGGCCATTGGAGCATCGATGAAAGCCGGTTCGCCCGCGAGAATATCCCGCCAGTGCAGTACCAGGCGGCGGATTACTACACGATCTGGATCGGCGGACTGGAGACCTTGCTGCTCAACCACACATTCGTCTCACGCGAAGAGCTGGCGCAAGGCAAGGTGCTCAGCACCGGTACGCAGCCCCGGCGCGTGCTGAAGGGCGGGGATGTCACCGCCACCTTGCTGCGCGGGTTCGCCGTTGATCGTCCGGCAACGCAAGGCCCGCTCTACGCGGTGGGCCAGCGGGTGCGGATGATCCATGACCATCCCAAAGGACACACACGCCTGCCGCGCTATGCACGCGGCAAGACCGGCGTGATCGAGAAGATGCAAGCCTCGCCTCATGTCTTGCCTGACACATCGGCGCATGGTGAGGGCGAGAACCCGCAATGGCTTTACACGGTCGCCTTCACCGGCGAGGAGCTGTGGGGCCACTCGTGCGAACCGGGCACCAGG
>JANMMT010000076.1:0-2172 GCA_031373545.1 Hyphomicrobiales bacterium | reverse complement strand
CCTGGTGGCCCTGGCGGCGGCGGCGGCACCGCCGGTCCTGGTGGCAATGGAAATGGCGGATTGCCGGGAACTGGTCTCAACGGCGGCATCGGCGGCGCTGGTGGTATTGGCGGTGCTGGTACCGGCGGTACTAACGGTGGCGCTGGCGGTGTTGGCGGTGTTGGTGGCTTGGGTGGCTTGGGTGGCGGTGGCGGTGGCGGCGGCGTTGGCGGCATCGGTGGCGTTGCTGGTACTACAACTGCCGGTAATGGCGGAGTTGGTGGCGCTGGCGGCTTGGGAGGATTTGGTGGCGGTGGCGGCGGTGCTGGCGTTGGTGGTGCTGCCACTGCTCCTGGCGGTCTCGCAGGCGCTAGTGGAAACGGCGGTGTCGGTGGCTTCGGTGGAGGTAGCGGTAGCGGTACATTAGGATTCGCCAGCACATCCCTCGGAGGTTTAATCACAGGTGGTCTTGGTGGCACTAACAACTTAGGTGGCGGTGGCGGTGCCGGCCTAGGTGGTGCAATTTTTGTGAGGGCTGGCAGTTTGGCGCTCAACAACAGCACTTTATTCGGCAACACAGTAACAGGAGGCGCTGCGGGTGGCGCGGGCGCTACAGCGGGTGCTGGGGCGGGTGCCGCGATTTTTGTCAACAACGGCGCTACTGCAACTCTGACTAACAACACGATCACCGCTAACACTGCTACTTCTACTGTTGTTGCTTTGGCTAACGGCGGGGGCATTGCTACTAACACCGGTACTGTAACTCTCAAGAATACGATCGTCGCAGGGAATCTGGCCGGCGGAAGTCCTGATGTGTTTGGGGCATTCGCAGCCGCTAGTAGCAATAATTTGATCGGGAGTGTTGTCGGCAGCAACTTGCCCGTCGCCCAGCAATTGCCGGCGACTGTTCTTCTGGCAAATGTCATTGCTCCTACCGCAGCATTGAACCAGGCTACAGCCGTTCCTCTCACCTATGCTTTGGTTGATAGCACTGCGACGATCGCAAATCCGGCCATCAACGGCGGTATCGCTGATGCGGCTGCTGGTGCAACTGACCCACGGGGTACTGGCTTTCCTCGGACGATCGGCACTGCTATTGACATCGGTGCTTATGAATACGGCCCGATCGTCACAGGGACTAAATTCAACGACTTCGACGGCGATAGCCTCAAAGGTGCTGTGGCGACTGAAATCGGTCTCTCAGGCTGGACGATTACCGTAGGTACAAAAAGCGCGATCACAGCAGCCGACGGGACTTACACCATCAAAGACGTTAAGACAAATACCGCGATCGCAGAAACGTTACAAACTGGTTGGGTGCAGACTTTAGCGCCAACAGTGACGAGTGGTATTGCTGATGTCACGAGTGCAAACTTCGGTAATTTCCTGAAAACCTCGATCGCAGGCAAAACCTACACCGACATCCTCGGTAACAAAGTCTTAGACCTTCCCACCGACACCACATTAAACGGTGTCACCGTCACTTTATACAAAGACACCAACAGCGACGGCATATTCCAAGCAGCCACAGATACGATTGTCGGCGCGCCGGTAATAACAGCAGGAACCGGAGATTACCTGTTCTCCGATATCGGCCCAGGCAAATATTTCATCCAAGCCACGCCCCTAGTCGGTTCCAGCATCTCTTTTACCCCTGCGCCACTTCCAGTCACCGTCAACAGTGGCACTCCTGTCATCAATCAAAACTTTGGTATCTTCCAAAACATCACCATTAGCGGTAGCAAATTCGAGGACAAAAACGGCAACGGAGTCCTAGATGGGACAGACGGAGCACCGGCAACTCTGTTTGATATTCAGTTACTCAACACCGCCGGTGCAGTGGTAAAAACCCAAAGTACAACTACCACCGGCAACTACACTTTTACCGATATTGGGCCCGGCACATACACCCTAAAGGAAGTGCCAAAGACTGGTTGGCAACCAACTCTTGCCCCCACTGGTAGCATCACTCCCAGCAGTGGCGTGAACATTACCAACAGCGCAACCACTCCCACCAACTTCGGGAACTTCCAGGTTGGCAAGATCAGCGGGTTCAAATTTAACGATCGCAACAAAAATGGCACGCAGCAACAGGACACCGAACTAGGCCTAGCAGGCTGGACAATCTACCTGGATGCCGACAACAACGGCATCCAAGGCCCAACCGAAACCAGCGCCGTCACCGATGTCACC
>JANMMT010000005.1:0-23944 GCA_031373545.1 Hyphomicrobiales bacterium | reverse complement strand
AATGTCAGCGAAACAACCTTGGACAAAGTCAAACAAAGACTGGGTGAAAAGCCGCACCTGGAACCCATTCTTGGAGGGCGCACGTTGCGGATGCCAATGACCGGCCCCAATGGCGAAGGTGGCGCAGTCTATATTACTGAGGTGGAATGGAACTTACCTGCCATGTCTACCGCCTATGCGGCAAACCATCCTGAACTGGTCGGGCGCACGCATGAGTACAGCATCGAGGTTATCCTGGATCAGGGCACACCCAATCTGACAGCCAGCGGCAAGCCGGTGCGCCAGGATGTGACGCAGAAAACCCACGCCGACCTCGACCGACTTCTCAGAAGGGCTTCGGGCAACCCCACAACGGAGAGCATGCAGCAGCTTGCGGGGGCGTGGTATGACCTGAGCTCCACCTCTGGCGGCTGGACGGGCGGCGGCGCAGGCACGAATCACATTGTCATGGCCGCCGCATTCGAAAAGCTTTCGGGCAAGCCGATGCCTGGCCTTTCGGGGCCTGCCGACCTCGTGGCTGCCACAACGACCCGCGATGAATTCGTTCAGGCCTTCATGAGCGGGCAATTGTTCCGCAACGGAGCCGCAGCTTTGCGCAATGCTGGAGTGGAGCCCGGTGCCGCGACCGCATTCGACCTGCCCGATTTCGGCGGCGTCAAGGCAGGCCAGACACGCGCGGTTACCGCGGTCGAGCAACAAGTCGCCACCAATTCTGACCTGCAGGCTGCCGCCGATTTCTCGAACGCGCCCGGGCAGCTTGAGGCCAACACGGAGCAGCTGCGGCGCATGCACGACGATGGGATAAATCTGGCCGCGCTGATGCCGGACAAACACGGATTTAATGACATATCAGCTCCCCGCATGCGCCTGCCGGAAGCAGCGACAATCCGCGATCAGATCGAGAGTGGCACCGTCGCCGACGAGACCGCAAATCAACTCGCCAACATCATCGCCAGCCGTCCTGGCGCGCAGGAAGAGGCCTACATCAATGAGGCGAACGAAATGCTGCGTGCAGGCGAAAATCCCGTCAAGATTGCACGCCTGCTCGAAACGTTCGAACCGAAATGGCTGCGTTACGCGAGGTCGCATGCGCAGTCCGATGCGGACATCGCCGACCTGCAGCCGCAGATTGCCACCTTCGAGCGTCTGAGCCAGAACATCGCGGACCGCGATCCTGCGCAGGCCCAAGATTTCCAGGAGGAGACGGACTGGACAATCAACCGCGCGGCCTCCGCCCACACGCCCGAAGGCATGCGCACGGTCACCCTGCCGGAAATGAACGCGCTTCTTGGCCAACTTATTGACCGGAATGCCAGCACGCGGCAGGCCGAATATGCCGTCCAGCAACTCCGGATGGATGGGTCCGACATGGGTCGAGCGCTGGAGACACTCGAAGGGTTCAATGTGCTTCAAGATGCCCTTGGCAGCGATTTCGGCAACCGCTACACGATCGCCGGCCTGACACCCGATGACGCGCGCGCTCTCACACCGGCCATCCGGCGCATGCGCGAACTGGACGACGAGTTTGCCCGTCCGGTCCTGGATAACGCCTCCGTCAGCCGGGAGGATGTCCAGGCCGTGCTCGCCCGCTCCCTACCCATCGAGGAGAAGACGGCCGCCCTGCAGGCGATCGTGACCCGGCTGGAAAACGCGGCACGGCACTTCGATGCGGGTGCATTTGTGGACGAGTACTTCGTGCGCAACAGCAGAGGCGTCACCATCGCGGTCGACGATTATGGTGCCATTGTCGCTCACGAACCGCGCGCCTCGGACGGCGAGACATACGAGCAGGATGACGTCGTCGTCGAGGACGAACGGCCCGCTTTCACCATCGGCGATCTTGGCACGACGCAGGCTGGAAGCGGCGGTGAACGCTACATGATCTCGTCTCTGGACAATGCGGCTACGCCCATCCTGGTCCAATTGCCGGGCGAGCGTGAGTGGATTGTTGCGGCCGCTTTGGGTCTGCAGCAGAGCAGCGTCGGTGTTCGTCCTGAAGCGCTGGAAGAGATGGGTCTTGCCCCCGACGCGACCGCCGAGGACATCCTCGAAGAGGTCGAGAGGGGCGGCTCGCATTTCACCGCGATGGTGCCGTCGGGCAGCCGCATTGCCTTTACCCGCAGCGGACGTTACCCGCCTGAGATCATCCAGCTGCCCTGAAGGAACAGAAGGCGCTCTTACTCCGCTGGATGGCGGGCGCCCGCAAGCGCCCGTTCCTGTTCAGCCGTCTGCGATTCCAGTTCCTCCGCGATCGCATTGCGCGGTTTGGTGAAGCCGCCGATGAGGAGGTAGATCGCAGGCACGACAAACAGCGTGAACAGCGTTGAAACCGAAACGCCGCCCACGATCACGGTGCCGATGGCCTGGCGCGATTCCGCGCCCGCCCCGCCCGACAGCATCAGCGGCACAGCCCCCAGCACGGTGGCGATCGAGGTCATCAGGATGGGCCGCAACCGCGTGACGGAGGCTTCCAGAATGGCTTCGGGCAGCGCCTTGCCTTCCTCGCGCAACTGGTTGGTAAACTCCACGATCAGAATGCCGTTCTTGGTCATGATGCCGATGAGCAGGATCATGCCGATCTGGCTGTAGACGTTGAGCGACTGATCGGTGAGCACCAGCGCCGCGAGTCCGCCCGTCACCGCCAGCGGCACGGCCAGCATGATGGCAGTGGGCGCGATCCAGCTTTCGAACTGCGCGGCGAGCACCAGAAACACCACCAGCAGCGCCACGCCGAAGGTGATGAAGATGGAGTTCGACGTCTGGCGGAATTCCTTCGATTGGCCGTTGTATCCGATCTTGACCTCGGGCGGCAGCACGTCGCGCGCGGCCTGCTCCATCACATCCAGCGCCTCGCCCAGCGACACGCCGGGCGCGGGCGTGCCCTGCACGGTGATCGAGCGGATGCGATCGAGGCGGTTCAACGCCTGTGGCCCCGCAACCTCAGCCGTCGTCACAAATTGCGCAAGCGGGATGAGTTCGCCCGCCGAAGTCTGCCCGGCGCGCACGAAGATGTTCTTCAGGTCCTGGGGGTTGTTGCGGTCCGCGGCCCGCGCCTGCATGATCACTGAATACTCGATGCCCCGGTCGATGTACTGGGAGACCTCGCGCTCACCGAACATCAGCTCCAGCGTGCGCCCGATGGTTTCCACCGAGACGCCCACGTCGGCCGCCCGTGCGCGGTCGATGCGCACGCGCAGGTCCGGCTGGCTTTCGCGGTAGTCACTGTCGAGATTGAGCACCTTGCCTGTGGTCTGCACGCGCGCGATCAGCGCATCGCGCCAGCCCTTGATGGTCTCGTAATCCGGTCCGCCCAGTACGAATTGCACAGGCTGGTTGGTGGCTCCGCGCTGGCCGAGCGAAGGGGGATTCACTGCCACGACGCGTGCGCCGGTGACCGCCTGCAAGCGCCCGATCAGTTCGCGCTGCACGGCAACCTGCCCCTGCGTGCGCTCCCCCCAGGGCTTGAGTCGCACGATCACGAGCGCGGAATTGACCGGCGCCGGCCGCTGGAAGCCGGGGGCCACAATGGTCAGCGTCGAGGAAATGATGCCCCGATCAATGTAGCTTTGCAGCACGCGCTCCACCTCCTTGGCGCGGTCGCGGGTGTAAGAGAGGCTGGAGCCCTCGGGCGCGGTGATGGGCACGAAGATCGTCGCACGGTCCTCGGTCGGCGCAAACTCCTTCTTGATGGAACTGAACAGGCCGTAAGCCGATACGCTCACCAAAGCACCAAACAACAGCACGAGAACGGGGGCCGCCAGAGCACGGCTGAGCAGCTTGCGATAGCCATTGTTGACCGCGATGAAGGCAGGCTCCGACCAATCGTGAATGCGGCCGTGGTGCACCGACAACAGCTTGGAGCACATCATGGGCGTGAGCGTGCGCGCGACCAACCCCGAGAAGCCGATGGCCGCCGCCAGTGTCACGCCGAATTCGCGGAACAGGCGGCCCGTCTGCCCCTCCATGAAGGCGATGGGCAGGAACACAGACATCAGCGTGATGGTGGTGGCGATGACCGCAAAGGCGATCTCGCGCGCGCCGATGACGGAGGCGTAGAGCACCTTCTCGCCCTCTTCGATGCGGCGGCGGATGTTTTCCACCTCCACGATGGCGTCATCCACCACGATGCCGATGGCGATGACGATCGCCAGCAGCGTCAGCGTGTTGACCGAAAAGCCTAAGAGCCAGAGCACCATGAAGGTTGGGATGACGGAGAATGGAATGGCAACGACCGCCACCAAGGTCGAGCGCCAGTCGCGCAGAAACACCAGGATCACCAGCACCACGAGAATGATGCCTTCCAGCAGCGTGGTCAGCACCCCGTCGATCGAGGCGCGGATGAAGACACCCTCGTTGTAGAGGACCTCCATTTTCATGCCGCTGGGCAGGTTGTCACGGATGGCGGCCAGCTCATTGTTGACGCCTTCGGCCACCGAAAGCGTGTTGGCCGTGCCCTGGCGGATGATGCCCAGGCCCAGCCCCTCGCGCCCCTGGGCGTAGAATTCGAAGCGGTCATCCTGCGCGCCGATTTCCACCTTGGCGACCTCGCCCAGCCGCACAGGATATCCGCCGCGCGTGGTCAGCACGAGGTTCTCGAAATCCGCCTGCGAAGACACGCGTGATTCAAGCTTGAGCGTGGCCTCCCGCTGCGTGGATGTAAGAATCCCGCTGGGCAGTTCGACGTTCTGGCGCTTGATCGCCGCTTCAACATCGGTCGGTGTCAACCCGCGCGCGGCCAGCGCAGCACGGTCGAGATAGACGCGCATGGCATAGCGCCGCTCGCCGTTGATGGTGACATTGGCGACACCCGGTACGGTCGAGAGCCGATCCACGATGTTGCGGCGCAGATAATCCGTGATCTCCAGCGGGGTCATCTCGGATGAGGTCACGCCGATCCACATCATCGAGAAGGCATTGGCATCGACGCGCTGGATGATCGGGCTCTGCACACCCTCGGGCAGGCGCGAGAGAATGCGCGCCACACGGTCGCGCACATCCGCAGCGGCCGCATCCGGGTCGCGGTTGGGCTGGAATTCGATGGTCACGGACGAGCGCCCGTTCTGGCTCTGCGAGGAAATCTGCTTGATGCCCTCGATCCCGGCCACCGCCCCTTCCACCAGTTCCGTGATGCGGTTCTCGATTACTTCGTTGGCCGCGCCGCGATAGGCCGTGGTCACCGAGACGATCGGCGGATCGATGGCGGGGTACTCGCGCACGGGCAAGCCCCACAGCGCCGCCAGGCCGCCCACCAGCAAGAGCAGGCTGAGCACGCTGGCGAAGACCGGACGCTGGATCGAGACATCGGAGAGTTGCATGGCGTGAGCCTCTCGCGGGCAGGTTTACGGACGGGGGGGTTACGGATGGGCGGGTTACGGACGGGCGGATTGCGCGGCAGGAACCGCCGAAGCGGGCGCTGCGGCCTGAGGTTGCGGGCGCGGCGGGGATCCAACGGCAGGCGCGGGCGGCGCAGAGCCCAGTGGCCGGGCATTGACCATCATGCCGCCCCGCACCCGCTGCAACCCGCGCACGACAATCGCTTCATCTTTGCTGACGCCCTCGGTGATTTCCACCTTGCCAGCCGCGCGCTGGCCCGTCTTGACGATGCGGCGCTCCACGCGGTTGTCCTTGATGACGAAAGCCAGTTGCTGCGGTCCCTCCCCCACCAGCGCTTCTTCAGGGACCAACACGGCGTTGTCGCGCTTGGCCACTTCCAGCGCCACGTTCATGAACATGCCGGGCCTGAGGGCGAGATCCGCGTTGGGCACGACGGCGGTGAGCTTGATGCTGCGCGTGATGGGATCGATCCGTGTGTCGATGACTACAACCTCGCCCTTGAAGATTCGCGCCCCATGCGCAGAGGAGCGCGTTTCCACACTGGCGCCCTGGCGCAAGCGCGCCGACAGATTCTCCGGCACCTGAAAATCCACGCGCAATTTCGTGATGTCATCGAGTGTCGTAATCATGCTGCGGGTGTCGATGAAGGCGCCCAGGCTGACCTGGCGGATGCCGACGCGGCCGGCGAAGGGTGCGCGCACGATGGCGTCGTCGAGACGGGCCTGCGAGGCGCGCTCTTTGGCCTTGGCGTTCTGAACGGCGCTGTCGCTTGTTTTCACCTGCGCGGTCAGATCATCCACCAGCGCCTCGGTGCCCGCGCCCGAGCGGCGCAGCTGGATCGCGCGGTCGAGCTTGGTCCGCAGTTCGTTGCGCTTGGCCTCTTCCTGTGCGATGGCGGCACGGTTGCCCTCGAGATCCGCAAGCCGCTCCGCACTGTCGGTGCGCAGCAGTTCCTGGCCCGCCACCACGTTGACGCCTTCATCGAACTTGATGGACTCGATCACCCCGGCAATCTTCGAGGCTATGGCCACCGATTCAAACGCGCGCGTCGTGCCCACAGCCTCTGCCACGTCGGTGATCACCCCCGTCTCCACGAGCACGGTTTCCACCACAGGGGGGGGCGAGCCACCGGGCTGGCTTCCGGGTGCCCGGGATGTCGCTGGCGGCGGCGCCGGGAGTATGGGGCTGAACAGCGCAAGCACGGGCGCGGGGAGCATGCCGCGCACGGTTTCGGAACTGCGGATGGCGACGAGAACCACGATCCCCACCACGCCCGCGACCACTACCTGTCTTGTCAAACGCATCTGCCACGCTCTCCGGCCCTCAGGCCCAGGCCAAGAAATCAAGGCCGTCATTCACCATTTACGCCGGCCTGTCGAGGGTGGGTGCACCACCACACCACACCCGCCGCATCTGGCGGTTCCGATCAACCAGCGCCATAATATCAGGATGATACGACCCCCGATCAAAACTCTGCACGTCTGGCTTTACGAGCATGTTGAGGCAATAATCGTGCGCATTCGCACAGCTGCCGGATCAACTCCCCGTGAACAGGGGGCGTGGATGGCTGTTTCCTCACAGGGGCAAACCGGCACGATCGGTGGCGGACGCCTCGAATGGGATGCCGCCCAGACAGCCCGCGCCATGCTCGCGCGGACCATGCCCACCCGCGGCGCGTCCCCTATTGAGGAGGTCATCGCGCTCGGCCCCGCGCTCGGTCAATGCTGCGGCGGACGCGTCACGTTGTCCTATGAGCCTCTCACGCCTGCCCTGTACCATGAATTGGGCCAGGCCGCAGACAAGGCCGCCGCCCTGCGCCCGGCTGTTTTCATTTACGGGGCGGGGCATGTGGGGCGGGCCCTGGCCCAGGCACTCGCCCCGCTGCCTATCGCAACCACGCTTCTCGACAGCCGCGCCGAGGAGTTGTCGCAGACCCAGGCCTCCGGCGTGACACTTCTGGCGCAAGAAAACCTTGCCGCTTGGGCTGAAACGGCACCCGCACACGCCGCGCATGTGGTGATGACTCACAGCCATGCACTCGATAGCCTGATTGCAGCCACCGTGCTGGAGCGCGGCGACTTTGCCTATCTTGGCCTCATCGGCTCGGCCACCAAGCGCGCGGCCTTTTTCAGCGCTTTTCGCGACATGGGTTTTACCGACGCGCAACTCGCCCGCCTCACCTGCCCCATCGGCGGCTTCGCTGTGGCCGACAAGCGACCCGAAGTCATAGCCGCGCTTACAGCGGCGGAGATACTTTCGAAGGTGCTGGGGAATGGTGGGTGATGAAGGATTCGAACCTTCGACCTATTGATTAAGAGTCAACTGCTCTACCAACTGAGCTAATCACCCGCCGCCGCGTGAGCTAAGGCAAGCGAGCGGCAATTGCAAGGTGAAATAAGGGGCGATCTTACCGCTTGGGATAAACCAGCGGCATCTCCTCCGGTTTGAACCGCTTGCCGTCGCACATCTCGCGCATGCGCAGTTCGACCACCTGAAGGCCCCCTTCTGGGGTGACACGGTAGCGCTCGTATTGCCCGCAGTCCGCACCGCCCCCTTCCATGTAAACGCCTGTCACGATGCGCGTTTTCATATCCCATTTGGGGTCCATCAGGGTATAATCGCCCAACCCGCGCTCGACGCCCTTGGGCAGGCCGAGCTTGACGAAGCTGTACTGGGCAGACGGGTTGGTCAGGTACACCAGCGCAAAAACAACCGAGATGTTTTTGCCGCCGTATTCCCCGCAGGACAACTGCCAGAGCGCGGATTCCTCCGACATCTGATAGCCAACCACGGGCCGGCGCAGGATCGCGGCTTCACAGCCGAACTGCTTCATGGCGGCCTGCACCATGACGCGCGGCACCTCGTTGGCCCGCACCGCGTAGCGCTGGAACATGCCGGGTGTGACCTCGCCTGCGGCGGGGGAAGCTGCGGGAGGGGCAACCTTGACAGGCGCAGGCGCAGCCGCGCGCGGCGTAGCAGGGGCCGCCGTTGCGGGCGCAGCCGTAATCGGCGCTGTCATGCAGCCCGCCCCGCCCTTTACGCTGGCGCGGAAGACCTGGCGGCCTTTCTGCACCACGCTCATAGTGCCGCTTTCCACCGCCACCGCCTCGCCCATCAACTCACCGAGCTTGAGCTCGAGCACGACGAATTCATCCTCCGCTGGCAATTTGTAGAGCTGATATTCAAAGAGGTTGTAACCGTTGGTCGTGCCACCTGTGGCGACGCGCGTGATGGCGACGGATTGGCCGCTGATCTTGATGCGCGCGGGCTGTCGGGCATTGTTGCGTCCTGTCAGCTGTTCAATGAAAATATAGGCAAACTTGTCGGAATCGGGATCGCGGTTCGCTTGCCACAAGGCCACGGTGCAGCCCTTCGAGCGGTCCGCTTCACTCGTTTCAAACAACTTCAGATCCACATCGGGGATGGGCGGTGCCGCCGGGGGCGCGACTGCGGGCGCGGGAGGCAACGTCTGCGCCGGCGCGACAGCGGGCAGGCAAATCAGGCCCGCCAAAACAGCAGCGCGAAGGGCGAGGTTCCAAGCTTGCATGATCACCTCGCGTTGAATTGGATGAGGCGCGTGTTCACGGTACCATTGCACATGTAGCAGCAGGTCGGGCATCCCGTCTTGCCCTGCGGCCCGCGCCCCCAGTTGGTTTTCCCGCCCGCGACCACCGCACCGTAGCAAACCTTCTCGCCCTTGATGCAGGAGATGGCCATTTTCGTGTGATTGGAGGTTTTCAACGGATAGTGCGAGGTCGCCGACGGCCATTGGTGGTTGCGGTTCATGGAATAGAATTTCACGTTCACCTGATTGGGCGAAAAACTCTGAATATTCCAGTTGATGGTGTCCGCCTGCCCCGCCCCCGGCAGCGCCATCATCCCGAAAGTGAGGGCCAAGACCGCAGCCACCATGCGCATCATCGCTTTTATGCGCCGTCCCCTTGCCGCACGCATCGTTGCATTGGCGGCGGGGTTTGTGAAGGGGCCGGATGCGGCTTGCGCCTGCACGCGACCTGCTACATCGCCACGATCTTGCCCGGGTTCATGATGTTGTCGGGGTCGAAGGCGCGCTTCACCATGCGCATGGCTTCCAGCGTGCCCGCGCCCAGCTCCTTCTCCAGATATTTCATCTTGCCCTGCCCCACCCCATGCTCACCGGTGCAGGTGCCCTCCATGGCGAGCGCGCGCGCGACGAGCCGCGCCACGTAATCCTTGCCCTTCTGGATTTCTTCCGCGCTGTCCATGTCGATCAGCGGCAGGACATGGAAGTTGCCGTCGCCCACATGGCCCACAACCGTGCCGATAAGTCCTGTTTCAGCCAGATCCTTCACGGATTCCTCCACGCATTCCGCGAGGCGTGAAATCGGCACGCAGACATCGGTGGAAATGCCCTTGGCGCCGGGCCGGAGCGCCATCGAGGCCCAGTAGGCATCGTGCCGCGCCTGCCAGAGTTTCGTGCGTTCCTCGGGTTTGGTCGTCCACTGGAAATTGCTGCCGCCGCAGGCTTCCGCCAGCTCACCAAAGCGCTCCGCCTGCTCCTTCACCGAAGCGTCTGAGCCGTGGAATTCCACCAGCAGCATCGGCACTTCGGGCAGGGTGAGCTTGGAGTAGATGTTCACCGATTTCACCGCCATGGCGTCCAGCAACTCGCAGCGCGCGATGGGAATGCCGCTCTGGATCGTCAGCACCGTGGTGTCGCAGGCGTCCTTCACCGAGGGGAAGGAACAGGTCGCCGCCGAGATGGCTTCGGGGATGCCGTTAAGCTTCAGCGTGAGTTCCGTGATGAGGCCGAGCGTGCCCTCCGAGCCCACGAACAAGCGCGTGAGATCATAGCCCGCCGAGGTCTTCTTGGCCCGCCGCGCGGTGGTGATCATCTCGCCGTTCGGGAGCACGGCTTTGAGCGCCAGCACACAGTCCTTCATCGTGCCGTAGCGCACGGCGTTGGTGCCCGAGGCGCGCGTGGCCGCCATGCCGCCCAGCGAGGCATCAGCGCCCGGATCGATGGGGAAGAACAGGCCCTGGTCGCGCAGGTATTCGTTGAGCTGCTTGCGGGTGACGCCGGGCTCGATGACGCAGTCGAGATCTTCCGGGTTCACCTGCAGGATCGCCTTCATCATGGAGGTGTCGACCGAGACGCCACCCAGCGGCGCGTTCACGTGGCCCTCGAACGACGAGCCCGTGCCGAAGGGAATGATCGGCACTTTATGGGCCGCGCACAGCTTGACCACAGCCACGACCTCATCCGTCGTCATGGGGTAGACCACCACGTCGGGCGGCTGGTTCTCGGTCCAAGTCAGGGTGTTGGCATGTTGCTCGCGCACCGCTTGCGAGGTCACGACGCGGTTGCCGAGGTTACGCGTCAATGCCGCGATCACGGTCGTCATGGTTTCGGACGAGGGACGCTGCGCCGGGGGGCGGACGGGAATGGTCATCGGACTGCAACCTTTTTGAGAACGGTAGGTGACTGTCTATCCGATTTCCACGCCGCTGTGAACGTGCCCTCCCAGCCATCAAATCCCTGTCAGACGCATTCAGTGGCAATTCATCGGCCAAGTGCGATTTGTGCGTCTCAGGGGATGGCTGATTTCATGACGACGACCGATTCGACACCGCCGCGCGGCAGACGTGCCGCCATCAAGCTCGCCGTGGCCATGGGTGCCCTGCTGCTGGCCGGCGGCATTCTGCTCGACATGGACCGGGTCCTGGCCGTGCGCGACACGCTCAACCGCGTGGCGGGTGCCGCCGCCATCGCGGCCGCAGCCGAGGCCCGCCCCGCTGATCGGGCCGGCATTTGCCAGAAGCGCTTTGACAAGTACGTCTGGACCGACACCGATGTCACAGTGGATGAGTTATCTGTCGCGGTGAGCGAGACCAAGAACGGACGCATCTCGACCGTCGATTACGACGCAACCGTCAAGCTGGTGGTTGGGCGCTATTTCGGGTTTTCTGAGGTCGAAATTTCCGGCCAGGTCGCGGTGCCTCTGCCCCGCAAGACAGTGATCGCAGGTACGCCGTAAGCGGGTGCCATAATCTCTAGCGTGCGCGGCAGAGGCCTGATAGGGCCTCCCCATGCGCGAAGGTCTTGTCCCATCTGCCGTCACCCATGTCATGCGTCTGGCGACCGACCGTGTCACAGCCAATGCCCTGTCGGCACGCCTCGGCGAAATGCTGGATGCCGACGAGAACGCTGTCGCGTCGTTTGAAGAGCCTGATGGCAAGAGCTGGCTTCTTGAGGTGTTCTTCTCCCGCGATCCTGCGCCCGAGGACATCCGCTCTTTGATCCGTCTGGCGCTCCCCGGCGCTGCGGGGGAAACAGCATCGCGTGACGCCGTCTTCGAACCGTTGCTGCAGAAGGACTGGATCGCCGCTTCGCTGGAAGGCCTGAAGCCCGTGCGCGCGGGACGTTTCATCGTGCACGGCAGCCACGACCGCGCTGCGGTGCGCGCCAACGATATTCCCATCGAGATCGAAGCCGCGCTGGCCTTCGGAACGGGCCATCACGGCACCACGCTGGGCTGCCTGCAACTGCTGAACCGGGAGCTGAAGCGCAATCCGCCCCGTTATGTGCTGGATGTGGGCACAGGCACCGGCGTGCTCGCCATTGCCGCGGCCCTTGCAACACGGCGCTTCGTGGCCAGTGGCGATATCGATCCCGTTTCGACGATCACCGCGCGGGACAATGCGGGCGCCAACCGTGCCCGCGCTTTCATGCGGCCTGTCACCGCGCGGGGCGTCATGCATCCGGAACTGCAGCGAACACAGCCGTATGATCTAATCTTTGCCAATATCCTGGCGAAGCCCCTGCGCCTGCTGGCTCCGAGTCTCGCGGGCGTGGTCGGTCCGGGCGCGCGCCTCATCTTGTCAGGACTTCTCGCGCAGGATGTTGCCGGCGTGCTCGCCGCCTACCGAGCGCAGGGGTTTGCGCTGGTCGAATCGACGCAGATCGAGGGGTGGTCAGCCCTGTTGCTGCGCCGTGGCGGGGCGGCCCCCCGCCCGCTTCAAGGCAAATGAGCGAGGCGACAGATTATTCCGGCTGGCTGGGGTAACGCCGCTGCATCACCAGTTGCAGTTGGCGCGCGTCGACGATGATGCGGGTTACCGCGTTGAATGCCGATATGATCATCGCAAGCATGTAAGTCTCCTTGATTGGTTGGACGGGGAAAGCCGTTCACTCGCCGCGAAATGGCAGCAGCGCGTAATCGAATGCCGGCGCGTCCTGTCCCAGCAGGGCGCGAATGCGGCGCGTTTCCACTTCGGCCTTTGCCTGTCGGCTCGCCGTCACCGCGCCGATCAAGCGCTGCAAAAGGGATGGTCCGGCTGACTTGGCCATGCTGGCGCGTTCGGCCTTGAAGGCGGCCTGCACAGTATTGAAGCTCATCGTGTTCATCGTTCATCTCCAGGACAGAGGATCATGAACCCGGCTCGATGCGTTTTCCTCGTCTTATTCTTAAGTCGAATATAATCCATTATCGCCGCACGAGCAGACTCGATGCCGGCCACCAGACATGTGTAAATTGCATATCTGCCATTAATTATTCATTTACTCATGCATTGTGCGCAATTCTTGTGCAGGGCATCGCGGCAGCGCACACAAAACAGTCAAGCCGGAAAACCAACTCGACAGGGCCCAGGCCTCGGCCTAATTCTCGAGGCATGAGCATGCCACCTTTTCAATCCTTCACCGATGTCAGCGAGGGCGATCAAAGCGCCGCGCGCCTGGCCGCCCTGCGCCGCGCACTGCAGGAATGGGAGGTGGACGGGTTTCTTCTTCCCCGCGCCGATGAGCACCAGAACGAATATCTGCCGGCCTGCGAGGAGCGCCTGGCCTGGCTGACCGGCTTCACGGGCTCCAGCGCTTTTGCAATCGTGCTGCGCGAGCAAGCGGCGGTGTTTTCCGATGGGCGCTACACCGAGCAACTCGCGGCGCAGACGGACCCTGCGGCCTTCACGCCGACATCCATCATTGATGAGCCGCCGCCGCAATGGCTCGCGCGCCAGGCGCCTGCCGGTGCACGCATCGGGTATGATCCGCGCCGCATGACGCTCGACAGCCTCGGGCGCTTTGCCACCGCAGCGGCACGCACCACGCTGACCTTCGTTCCACTGGGCACCAATCCGGTCGATGCGCTGTGGCAGGAATGCCAGGTGGCCCGGCCGCCCGCGCCCGCAACGCCCATCGTGCGCCATCCGCTGACCTACGCAGGCGTGGCCGCACAGAAGAAGATTGCGCAGTTGCAGATCAGCCTCGACGATGCGCGGCTGGACGGACTCCTCGTCACCGACCCCACCTCGCTCGCCTGGCTGTTCAATCTGCGCGGGCAGGATGTGCCGCACAAACCGCTCGCCCTGGGATATGCCATCGTCCCGGCCAGCGGCTCGCCGGAGCTGTTTGTGGATACCGGCCGCTTCAAGGCTGCCGATGCGAAGGCACTGGCGAAATTCGTCCAACTGCGCGCGCCGGACACCCTCGAGACTCGGATTGCGGAGCTGGGCGCGGCGCAGGTCCGCTACCGCTTTGACCGCGAGAGCGCGAGCGCAGTTCTGTGCGATGTGTTCCGCAACGCCGGCGGTCAGCTTGATCTGGGCGTCGATCCCATCGCTCTCCCGCGTGCCATCAAGAACGAGGCCGAGCGACAGGGCGCGCGCGATGCACAGCTGCGCGACGGGGCGGCGGTCGCCAACTTCCTATGCTGGCTTGACGGCGCGGCCGGTGGCCAGCTGACCGAAATCGACGCGGCCCTGCGGCTCGAAGCGTTTCGCCGCGCCACCGGTGTGCTCAAGGCTATCTCCTTCGGCTCCATCTCCGCCGCAGGGCCCCACGCGGCCCTCCCCCATTACCGTGTGACGGAGGCCACGAACCGGCGCATCACGCGCGGCATCTACCTCATCGATTCAGGCGGCCAGTACCTCGATGGCACCACGGACATCACCCGCACCGTGGCCATCGGCGCCGTGACCAGCGAAATGAAGGATCGTTTCACGCGCGTACTGAAGGGCATGATCGCGATTTCTCTCAGCGTCTTTCCCAAAGGCACAAGCGGCGCACAGCTCGACAGCTTTGCCCGTGCGGCACTGTGGCAGGCGGGTCTGGATTTCGCCCACGGAACCGGGCACGGCGTGGGCAGTTATCTGGGCGTGCACGAGGGTCCCCAGCGCATTGCAAAACTGGGTACGGCGGCTCTGTGCGCAGGGATGATCGTTTCCAACGAGCCGGGTTATTACAAGCCGGGCGCTTTTGGCATCCGCATCGAGAACCTGGTCCTCGTCGAGGATCGTGACGTGAAAGGCGGAGATCTTCCCATGCTGGGGTTCGAAACGCTGACGCTCTGCCCGATCGACCGCCGCCTGATCGCACCAGCCCTCCTGACCGACACCGAGCGGCACTGGCTGGACGCTTACCACGCCCGCGTGCGCCGCGCGCTGTCGCCCCTCGTGGACGCGCCGACGAAATCCTGGCTTGCCGCGGCCTGCGCTCGGCTGTGAATACGCCCGGATCAAGCCTGCTCAGGCGGCTCATGCCCGTCCTGATCATCGTGTCCATGATCGGTCCCCTCTCGCTGAATATCCTGCTGCCGTCGATGCCGGGACTGGCACAGGCGCTCAGCGCCTCGCGCTTCGAGGTGCAGCTCACGCTTTCGCTGTTTCTGGCCTCGCAGGCCGTTGCGCAGCTGTTCATCGGCGGCCTGGCGGACCGCTATGGCCGTCGCCCGGTGCTCATCGCCTCGCTGGCGCTTTTCGTGCTGGCGAGTGTGGCGGCCAGTTTCGCGACCAGCATTCTTCTCCTGGTGCTCGCCCGCATCCTGCAGGCGGCGGGATCGACGGCGGGGCTGACGCTCTCGCGCACCATCGTGCGGGATCTGGCACCGCGCGAGCTGGCCGCCAGCATGATCGGCTACGTCACAATGGGCATGGTCGTCGCGCCTCTCGTTGCACCGGCGCTCGGCGGCATCATCGACGACACGCTGGGCTGGCGCGCCATCTTCTGGCTCAGCGCCGCATTGGGCTTGGGCGCTCTCGCGCTGACCCTATCGCAGTTGTCCGAGACGCGCCCGGCCGATGTCGAAGGGCAGACCACGCGGCAGGTGATCGTCCGCTCATGGGAGGTTGTGCAGAACCGGCGCTTCCTGGGTTACGCCGGGGGCGCGGCGCTGACCTCCGCCGTGTTCTTCGCTTTCCTCGGTGCGGCACCCTACCTGATCGTCGAGGGCATGGGCATGTCGAAGACGACCTATGGTCTGTGGTTCATCGCACTGTCGGGCGGATACATGATCGGCAATTTCTGCTCGGGACGATACTCGCAGCGCCTCGGCATCGACCGCATGATCCGCATCGGCAACATCTGCGGCATGGTGGGGGCAAGCATCCTGCTGGCCTTGGCGCTCGTGCCGGTGCTTCATCCGGCCGCGATCTTCCTGCCGTGTTTCCTCACATCCGTCGGCAATGGCTTCCTGCTGCCCAACGCCGTCGCGGGCGCTGTCAGCGTGGATGCAAAAGCCGCCGGCGCGGCTTCAGGCGTCACGGGCTTCCTGCAGATGGGGCTGGGCGCGGTGTTCAGCTATCTCGCGGGACAGGTCACAGGCGCATCGCCGCTGCCGGTGGCGATCATCATGTTCGTGCTGACCTGCGCGTGCTGGGTCTGTGTGGTCTGGGGCCGCAGATAATCTGACCAATCCCACCCTGGAGGGGCACCCTTCAATCCTTCGTTAACCAAAGAATGTGAGTGTTCAAACGAACAACGAATGCAAGCTCAACGGCGTCTGGTTTCAACAAGGCGCTGACATAGAAACGGGGAAAAGTGTTCAGCTTCAACTCTGTCGCCGCCAAGATCATCGCCACCTGCCTGATCTCGATCTTCGTCGCCACCTCACTGCTGACCATCGTGGCATGGCGCACGGTTGAGAGCGAGACAACCCAGACCATCGATCACAGAACACGCTGGTCACTGCGCGTCGCGGCCGAAGCTTTCATCTCGTATTATCCGAACTACGAGCTCGTCTATGACAGCGAGGGTGAAGTCGCCCGGCTGGTCGGACCTGCCCTGCCCGATTTCAATGACAACGATGCGGTGGATCGCATCACCCGCATCAACCGGGGCACGGCAACCATTTTCCGCTTCGATGGCGAGAAGAACGATTTCGTGCGCCTGACCACGTCGGTGAAGAAAGCGGATGGCACCCGCGCCATCGGCACCACCCTCGGCAACACGGGCGTGGTCTTCCCCGTCATCATGGAAGGGCGCGTCTACCGCGGCATCGCAACAATCCTCGGGTTCCCGTATCAGACCGGCTACATGCCTATCGCGGACAAGGACGGCAAGATCAAGGGCATCCTCTACATCGGCGTCGGCAAGCTCAGCGAACTGCGCGTGGCCACCAACGAGCTGCTCTGGGGTCTGTTCATCGCCTCCGTCGTGCTCCTCGTCATATGCTGCACATACTGCGCGTTGTTCCTCTCGCGCACGCTCATCCGGCCCATGCTGACCCTCACCAACATCACCAATGACATTGCCAACGATCGCGCCGGAATCACCATCCCCTACCGTGAACGCACCGACGAGTTCGGCGTGCTCGCACGGGCGCTCGGCACCTTGCAGAATTCGATGCAGGAGCGTGACACGCTGCGCGCGAACGAAATCGAGTCCCGCAACCGCGACAGGGCACTGGTGCGCACGCGTGAGGAGGCCATTGCCGCGCTGCGTTCCTCGGTCGGCCTGATCACCGAGCGCATGGCCACCGGCTCGGCCAGCCTGGAGGCGGCGGCCCATACGCTGTCATCGACGGTGTCCCAAACGGCGGATGTGGCCCGCAGCGCGAAATCCTCGGCGCATCAGGCCTCATCCGGCATCGGCATGGTCGCCAGTGCCTCAGGCCAGCTCGACAGCTCGATCCGCGAAGTCGCGAACCGGGCGGAGGACTCTGCCCGCATCGCCAGCAACGCCGTCGCGACCGGTCAAACCTCCAAGCAAGGGGTCAGTCAGCTCAGCGCCGCCGCCGCCCGCATCGGCGAAGTGGTGGGTTCCATTCGCGCCATCGCCGAACAGACGAATCTGCTGGCGCTCAACGCCACCATCGAGGCTGCACGGGCTGGCGATGCTGGCCGGGGCTTCGCCGTCGTCGCGACCGAGGTGAAGGCGCTTGCCAATCAGACCGGACAGGCCACGCAGGAGATTGCCGAGCAGATCGCGCAGATTCAGAACGCCAGCACGGCGGTCGTGGCTGCATTCGAGTCCATTCTGGGCGCCCTCAGCGAGGTGGACGGCGCAGGCGCTTCCATCGCGGCCTCTGTCGAGCAGCAGGGCGTTGCCACCAGCGAGATTGCCCGCAGCGCCGGGCAGGCGGCTGACGGCGCGGAAGCCATGACGCAGATGGTGCTCAACGTCGAAACGATGTCGGCCTCCGCCGCCCACTCCGTCAACGCATTGGAAAACACAGCCGCCAGCTTCCGCAAGGAGGCCGATGAACTGGTGCGCACGGTGGACGACTTCCTCAAAGCCGTGGCGGCGTAAGACCCTGTCGCGCAAAGGGAAGAACCGGTTTCCCTATTGACGCCATGGCCAACTTGCCCGTTACCCCACCAACGCCAGCCACTCATCCTCGCTGATGACCCTGATGTCCAACGCTGTCGCGGTCGCGAGCTTGCTGCCTGCCCCCGGTCCTGCCACCACCAGATCGGTCTTCTTCGACACCGATCCCGAAACCTTCGCGCCCAGCCGCTCGGCCATGGCTTTGGCCTCGTCCCGGGTCATCTTCTCCAAGCTGCCGGTGAAGACAATGGTTTGCCCCGCCACCACACTGCCTGAAGCAGGCCGCTCAGCCGCGAGGATCGTGAGCGACGCCACAAGCCGCTCCACGATCACCCGGTTCTGCGCCTCACCAAAATAGCGCGCCACAGCGTCGATCACCGTCTCGCCCACCTGGTCGATCGCGTCCATCTCGGCGCGCGCCTCGGTATCATCCGCCGCCACCTTGAGCGCCGCCGCTTCGAAGGCGGGCCAGGTGCCATAGTGCCGCGCCATCACCTTGGCGGTGGTCTCTCCCACGTGGCGGATGCCCAGCGCATAGATGAAGCGCTCCAGGCTGATCTTGCGCCGCGCCGCGATGGCCGCGAAGAGATTGGTCACGGACAGCTCGCCAAAGCCTTCCTTGTTCTTGAGCTTCTTGAACGGCTCGGCCGCATCACGGCGCGCCAGCGTGAAGATGTCCGCAGGCGTTTTCACCGGCAGCTCGGCATCATTGAAGAAAAATTCGATCTGCTTGTCCCCGAGGCCGTCGATGTCGAAGGCGCGGCGCGACACGAAGTGTTTCAGGTGCTCGACCTGCTGAAACGGGCAGGCGAATTCGCCCGAGCAACGGCGGATTTTGCCCTCCAAGGCCTTACCCTTGACGCCCGTGGCGACCTCCTCCTGCACCAGCGCTGTTTTCAGGTCACACTGGCAGCGCGCCGGAAACACGAACGGCACGGCCTCCGCCGGGCGCTTGTCGGCCACGAAACCGAGCACCTGCGGGATCACATCACCCGCGCGCTGCACAGTGACGGTGTCGCCCACCCGCACCCCGAGGCGCGCGATTTCATCCCCATTGTGCAGCGTGGCGTTCGATACCACCACGCCGCCCACCGTGACGGGCCGGAGCTTGGCGACGGGCGTGTGTGCCCCTGTGCGCCCCACCTGAATCTCGATGCCTTCGAGCACAGTCGTCGCCCGCTCCGCCGGGAACTTGTGCGCGGTCGCCCAGCGCGGCGCGCGCGAGACGAACCCGAGACGCGCTTGCAGGCCCAGATCGTTCACCTTGTAGACCACGCCGTCGATGTCGTAGCCGAGGTTGGCGCGATCCGCCTCGATGGCGCGGTATACAGCCAGCAGATCATCCACGGTGGCGCAGAGCCGCATCCGGGGATTGGTGGGCAGGCCCCAGCTCGCGAAGGCCTCCACCATGCCCAACTGCGTGGGGGCAGCCATGGCGCTCAGCTCGCCCCATCCATAAGCAAAGAACCGCAAGGGCCGCCGCGCCGTGATGCGGGCATCGAGCTGGCGCAGGCTGCCCGCTGCCGCATTGCGCGGGTTGGCGAACACCTTGTCGCCCGTTGCCGCCTGGCTTGCATTGAGCGCGGTGAAATCCGCATGGCTCATGTAGACCTCGCCGCGAATCTCGCAGATGTCCGGCCAGCCGCGTCCTGTGAGCTTTTGGGGGATGTCGCCAATGGTCAGGACATTCGCCGTGACATCCTCGCCCTCCGCGCCGTCACCGCGCGTGGCGGCCTGCACCAGGTCACCGCCCACGTAGCGCAAAGCGCAGGAAAGCCCATCGATCTTGGGTTCCGCCGTGAGCGCGGGCAAGTCGGAAAGGCTCAGAAAGCGCCGGATGCGTGCGGCAAACTCCTGCACATCCCCGTCACTGAAGCAGTTGTCGAGCGACAGCATGGGCACGGTGTGGCGCACCTTGGCGAAGCGGGCAGCGGGCGCAGCCCCAACCGTCTTGAGCGCGGAAGGCGCGGTTGCCAGCTCCGGAAACGCCGTCTCCAGTTCCTTCAGACGCTGACGCAGGGCATCATATTCGCCATCCGGGATGCTGGGTGCATCTTCCTGATGATAACGCAGGTCATGCCCTGCAATGGCATCGCTGAGTGCGCCGTGCTCCCTGCGGGCTTCGAGCGGTGTGAGGCTTGAGGCGGGAATCATCACGCCCCCGCCAGAAGGCGCACGGCAGCCGCGCGCGCTTCATCGGTGATGGTTGCGCCCGAGAGCATGCGCGCAATCTCCTCGCGGCGCGCACCATCTTCCAGCGGCCGCACATCCGTCACCACGCGGTTGCCCTCGCTCGCCATATCCTTCGAGATCAACAGGTGCCGCGCGGCGCGCGCCGCCACCTGCGGTGCATGGGTCACGGCCAGCACCTGCACACGGGCCGCGAGGCGCGCCAGCCGTTGGCCAATGGCATCGGCCACCGCCCCGCCGACGCCCGCGTCAATCTCGTCAAACACCAGCGTGGGCGCAGAACCCCGCTCCGCCAGCGCCACCTTCAGCGCCAGCATGAAGCGCGAAAGCTCCCCGCCCGATGCCACCTTCATCATCGGCCCAGCGCGCGTGCCGGGGTTGGTCTGCACATGAAACTCCGCCCGGTCGTTGCCCTCCGCGCCCGGGTTTGTGCTGTCCGTCACCATATCGACGATGAAGCGCGCGCGTTCCAACTTGAGCGGCGGCAGCTCGGCATTCACCACCGTTTCCAGCTCGCTGGCCGCCATGCGCCGGGCGCCTGACAGGTGCGTCGCCGCCGCATCATAGGCTGCACGCGCCGCCACCAGCGCCTCGCTCAGCGCTTTCAACTCGCCCTCCCCCGCATCGATGGCGGCGAGCTCACGCGCGTAGCGCTCCGCGAGCGCGGCCAGCGCATCGACGGGCACGGCGTATTTGCGAGCCGCGGCGCGCAGGCCGAAGAGCCGCTCCTCCACCCGCTCCAGCGCATGGGGGTCAAAATCCGCATCGCGCAGCGCACGTTCCAGCCCGTCGCGCGCTTCCTCCAGCGAGATCAATGCAGCTTCGAGCGCTGTGGCGGCGGGGCCTGCCAACTCGGGTGATTCCACCGCGCGCCGCTCCAGCCGCCGGAGCGCATTGGACAACTCCGGCACGGGCGAGGCATGGCCTGCCAACCCGTCATGCACCTCGCGCAGTTCAGCCGTTGCCTTCTCGGCCCGCATCATCCGGGCGCGGTCTTCAGCCAGCTTGTCTTCTTCCCCGGCTTCAGGTCCGAGCTTGGAGAGTTCATCGGCGGCGTGGCGCAGATAGTCCTGATCGGTCTTTGCCTTGGCGACCTCGGCCTGGCGCTGCGCCAAGCGGCTTCCCGCCTCGCGCCACACATTGTAGAGCCGCGCCACGTCGCGGGCATCGGCGGTCAGCAGTCCGAAGGCATCCAGCAGGGTGCGGTGCTCCGCCGCCTCCATCAGCGCGCGGTCGTCGTGCTGACCATGGATTTCCACAAGCTGATGGCCGATGGCGCGCAGCGTCTGCACGCTCACAGGCTGATCGTTGACGAAGGCGCGCGTGCGCCCGTCCGCCATCTGCACCCGGCGCAGAATGAGATCACCATCGGCCTCCAGCCCCGCCGCCACGGCGATGACCCAGGCGGGATGCGCCGCCGCCACATCGAAGACCGCTGTCACCTGCCCCTGCGCTTGCCCCTGGCGCACCAGCCCGCCATCCCCGCGACCGCCCAGCGCGAGTGCGAAGGCATCCAGCAGGATGGACTTGCCCGCGCCCGTCTCGCCGGTCAGCACGAGGAGCCCCGCCTCGACACAAAGATCGAGCCGGTCAATCAGAACGATGTCACGAATGGAAAGCCGTGCCAGCATGCGGACCTTCTGGCACAGGGCGGGATTCGGGGGAAGGGAGCAGCGTGAGGGCCAACAGGCCGTCAGCCCGTGACGGCGCGCCTGAATCCGCGGAAGGCGCGGCTGATCCATGAGCTCTCGCTCTCGCGCGGGGCGAGGCCGCCACTTTCCAGCAGCTTGAACGCATCCTTGTACCATTGGCTGTCGGGGAAATTGTGCCCCAGCACCGCCGCCGCCGTCTGCGCCTCGTTGACGATGCCCAGCGACAAATATGCCTCGGTGATGCGCAGCAGCGCTTCTTCGGTGTGGCGCGTCGTCTGGTACTTGGTCAGCACCTCGCGGAAGCGGTTCACCGCGCCGGTGTAGTTGCGCTTTTCGAGGTAGAAACGTCCCACGTCCATTTCCTTGCCCGCGAGTTGGTCGCGCGCGACGGCCACACGTTGGCGGGCATCCGGCACATATTCCGACTGCGGCCATTTGCGGATCAATTCATCCATGGTCAGCAAGGCCCGCTGCGAGCGCTCCTGATCGCGCGCGATGTCCGGGATCTGGCTGAAATACGACATGCCGACCAGGTACTGCGCGTAGGCCGCATCTTTGTCTGCGGGATAAAGCTGGACGAAGCGACGGCCGTTGGCGATCGTGTCCTCGTAATTGCGGTTCTCGTAATGCGCATAGGTCGTCAGCAGCAGCGCACGCCGCGACCAGCTGGTGTAGGGATATTGCTTGTCCACCTCGCCGAACTTGCGGGCCGCGCCATCGTAATTGCGGTTCTGCAGCCGCGCCAGTCCATCGTTGAACAGCGCCTCCGCCGGCTCGTCCGCTGCGATATCCGAGCTCGCCTTGGACGATCCGCCAAACGGATTGATGGATGACAGGGTCTCGCAGGCGGCGAGGGACAGGGCGGCGGCTGCCACGGCAGCCAGGCGCATCGTTCGGAATAGTACCGGCACGCGAGACAAAAATCAGGGTCCTTCCGTCCGTTCAAAGCGCCGCTAGGCGTGTAGCGCGGATAATTGCCACGGTGGCCCTTAACAGGCAAGCCGCAAGATGCATGCTGTTCAACGCGCCAGTGGTGCACGCCATCCCATTGCGGCGGTGATGTGGCAAAGTTCTGAAAATCGCCGGATCAATTCTTGCTGGATCAATTCTTGCCAGATCAATTCTTGCTGAATCAACTCTTGCTGGCGGCATAGGCAGCCACAGGCCACAAGGCCTCGCCGTGCGCTGCATCACCAAGTGTTGCCGCACCGCGTTTTGCGCCACCGAGTTTAGCGCTGCCGCGCAAAACCGCCACCTTGGCGGGCACCTGCACAGACCGCACGGGCACCTCGTCGGAAAACACATGCGAGGAGCGATCGGCCAGCAGCGCTTCCAGCACAAGGGCATTGACCTTGTGACCGGGGCAATGGGCACGGTACAACCCCTCGATCCGATGGCCGCTAAGCGAAAGGTCACCGATCGCGTCGAGAATCTTGTGACGCACGAACTCGTCGGGGTAACGTGTGCCCTCGGGGTTGATGATGCGGTCCTCACCCAGCGCCACGGTATTTTCAAGCGATGCGCCCAGCGCCAGGTTCTTCTTCCAGAGGAACTCCACATCCTTCATAAAGCCGAAAGTGCGGGCGCGTGCTATGTCGCGCCGGAATGTGTCGGGGGTCAGTGCGAAGACGCGGCGCTGGCGGCCAATCAGCGGGGTGGGAAAATCGATTTCCACATCCAGAGTGAAGCCGTTTGCCGCAGGCAGGAATTCGGCCCAGGCGCGACCCACTTCGATGCGGACGGGCTTGACGACCTTGAGTGTGCGGCGCTGGGGCAGCAATTCCACCACGCCCGCCTCATCGATGGCGGCCACGAATGCGGCGGAAGAGCCATCCATGATCGGCACTTCCGGCCCGTCGATCTCGACCAGCACATTGTCCACATTCATGGCGGCCACGGCGGCCATCAGGTGCTCGATGGTGGAGACCGAAGCGCCGCCCGGCTCAGCGATGACGGTACATAATTCTGTTGCGCCAACGAACTCGCGACGGGCTAAAACATCTCGGCTCTCGCCGCCAGGCAGTCCGGAGCGGCGGAAGATGACGCCCTTGTCGGCGCTGGCGGGATTGAGGGAAATCGTCACGGGAGCGCCGCTGTGAACACCGATCCCCTGCAGCATCACGCTCTGGCCAAGGGTCGTTTGCCGAAATCGTGCTGGCTGCCCGAAGTGTGTCGTTTGTGTCGCACCCGTCGTCTGTCTCAAGACGTTATCCTTCTCGGCGCCATTGTCGCGCGGACGATCCGT
>JANMMT010000216.1:0-66921 GCA_031373545.1 Hyphomicrobiales bacterium | reverse complement strand
GGCAGCGGTTCTGCGATCCCTGTCGACTCGATCAGCAGGTAATCAAATCGCCCTTCCCCGGCCAGCCTGCGCACCTCGATCAACAAATCATCGCGCAAGGTGCAGCAGATGCAGCCGTTGCTCATCTCGACGAGTTTTTCCTCTGTCTGTGACAAGCCACCCTGTTCGCGCACCAGGTCGGCATCGATATTGACGTCGCTCATGTCATTGACGATCACGGCGACACGGCGGCCCTCGCGGTTGTTGAGAATGTGGTTGAGCAGCGTGGTTTTGCCCGACCCCAAGAAGCCGGAAAGCACGGTCACAGGAAGGCGGCGGTCGAGGAGTAGGTCTGACTGGGTCATGGGCTCTATGTAATAGTGTTACACTCAAGAATGTAACAATATTACATGATCGGCCTTGTCAAGCCGCTCGTGCGTACGGGTTGGAAAAGAAGTTGGGGGCGCTTACTCCCACCCCTGCACAGCCTTGAGCACGGCCTCGGGCGTCGCCGGCGCATCCAGCCGCGCACCTGCGCCCTTGGCCGCGCTCTCACAGGCATCCGCCAATGCCGACAGCACCGAAATCGCCAGCATGACCGGTGGTTCTCCGACCGCTTTCGAGCGGTAGATTGTGTCGCGCACATTGGCGCCGTCCCACAACGCCACGCGGAAGTCGGCAGGGACGTCTGAAGCGACGGGGATTTTATAGGTGGACGGCGCGTGGGTGCGCAGGCGGCCCTCGGCGTCGTAGACCAGCTCTTCCGTTGTCAGCCAGCCCATGCCCTGCACGAAGCCGCCCTCGATCTGCCCGATGTCGATGGCCGGATTCAGCGAGCGCCCGACATCATGCAGAATATCCACACGTGTCACACGGTTCTCGCCTGTCAGCGTGTCTATGATCACCTCACTGCAGGCTGCGCCGTAAGCAAAATAGAAGAACGGGTTGCCCGTGCCCTTCGCGCGGTCCCACGTGATGTCGGGCGTGCGGTAGAAGCCTGTGGAGGAGAGCGAAATGCGCGCCAGCACCGCCTTTTTGGTGAGCTCCCCGAAGGGCAGGGCAAAATCACCCACATGCACAAGCCCCGCACGAAACCGCACACGGCGCACCTCCACGCCGTAAAGCTCAGCGGCAAAGGCCGTGAGCCGCTCCTTGATTGCCAACGCTGCGTTGCGTGCCGCCATGGCGTTGAGGTCCGTGCCAGCCGAGGCGGCCGTCGGCGCGGTGTTGGGCACTTTGGCGGTGTTGGTCGCGGTGATCTTGACGCGCTCGATGCCGATACCGAATTCCTCGGCCACCACCTGCGCGACCTTCACAAACAGGCCCTGGCCCATTTCCGTGCCGCCATGGTTCAGCATGATCGAGCCATCGGAATAGACATGCACCAGCGCGCCCGCCTGGTTGAGATGGCTCAGCGTGAAGGAAATGCCGAATTTGACCGGCGTGAGCGCAAGGCCCTTCTTGAGGATGGGGCTTTGTGCGTTGAAGGCCGCGATCTCCTTGCGGCGCTGGCGGTATTGTGCGGTCTGCTCCAGGGTTTCCACGAGAGGCAGGATGATGTTGTCCTTCACCTGTTGTCCGAACGGCGTGACATCGCGCCCCGGCCCATAGAAATTTGCCTTGCGGACATCCAGCGGGTCGCGCCCGGTCGCCCAGGCCATGCGGTCGATGACGCGTTCCATGCCCAGCATGCCTTGCGGTCCGCCAAATCCACGAAACGCCGTGTTGGAGACGGTGTTGGTTTTCAGCCGCCGCGAGCCAATGTGCAGCGCGGGCAGATGATAGGCATTGTCCGCATGAAACAGCGTGCGATCGACCACGCCAGAGGAGAGATCCAGCGAGCAGCCCGCGCGGGCGTGGTAGGTGTTGTCGACGCTCAGAATGACGCCGTTTTCATCAAAGCCCACATCGTAGTCGAAGCGGAAATCGTGGCGCTTGCCGGTGATGGCCATGTCATCGTCCCGGTCAAGGCGCAGCTTGCAGGCGCGGCCTGTTGTGCGCGCCGCCAGTGCGGCGATAACCGCCCACTGCGTCGCCTGACTTTCCTTGCCGCCGAAGCCGCCGCCCATGCGGCGCACCTCGCTGACCACGGCGTGGTCGGGCAGGGCCAGCACCCGGGCCACCACATGCTGCACCTCGGTGGGGTGCTGGGTGGAGGAATAGACATGCATGTCGCCTCCCTCGCCGGGGATGGCAAGCGCCGCCTGTCCTTCCAGGTAAAAATGCTCCTGCCCGCCGATGCGCATCTGCCCGCTGAGGCGATGGGGTGCGGCCTCCAGCGCAGCCTGCACATTCCCGCGCGTGAAGGCATAATCGGGCTGCACCATACTGTTTGCGGCAATCGCATCTTCCACGGTTACGAGAGCGGCTGTGGCCGCCATGTCGATCACGCCAAGCCGCGCCGCGCGGCGCGCTGCATCGCGCGTGGTCGCCACCACGGCAAACACGGGCTGCTGGTGATACAGCACCTCGGTCTCCGCAAAGGCAGGTTCGTCGCCTGCCACGGGCGAGATGTCATTTTGGCCTGGAATATCAGCCGCCGTGATGACAGCGACCACGCCGGGATAAGCGCGCACTGATGCAAGATCGAGAGCGAGAATCCGCCCCGCTGCCTTGGGTGCACCGCCCAGAGCGATGTGCAGGCAGCCCGCAGGCTCCAGCATGTCGTCGATGTATTGCGCGGTCCCGCTCACATGCAGCGGTGCTGAATCATGCGCCAGGGGCTGGCGCACCACGCTCAGCGCGTGCTCGGGTTTGTCGTAATCGGCGATGGGATCTTCAACCGTGAACTGATCAAGACGCATGGGTCACCTCCGGCATATTGCTTGAACCGGGTGTTTGCAGGCGCGTGTGGCTGCCACCGCCGATCTCGATCAGTGCCTTGGTCAGCAAGGCGCGCGCAGTTGTGATGCGGTAGCGGGCCGAGGCGCGCATGTCGCCGATGGGTTGATAATCGTGGCCGAGCGCCTCCAGCGCGGCGGCCCATGTGGCGCGGTCGGTGAGGGAGGCGCCCATGAGCGCAGCCTCGGTCAGCGGCGCGCGCTTGGGTGTGGCTGCCATGCCGCCGAAGGTGATGCGGGCGGCGGTGATGGTGTCATCCAAGACTGTCAGCTTGAACGCGCCCATGAGCGCCGAGATATCCTCATCGAACCGCTTGGATATTTTGAGGCAGCGGAAATGTTCGCCCTCTGCCAACTTGGGAATAACGAGGCTGGCCACGATCTCGCCGGGGAGACGGTCCTGCTTGCCGTAAGCGATGAAAAAATCGTCCAGTGGCAAGTGTCTGCGCCCAGCGCTTTTCAGCAGCTCAACCGTTGCACCCAGGGCGATGAAAGCTGGCGCCCAATCGCCGATGGGTGAACCATTGGCAATGTTGCCGCCCACGGTGCCCTGCGCGCGCACCTGCGTGGAGCCAAAGCGGCGGCCCAACTCGCCCAGATCAGGTGAAAGGCGCGCCAGCGCGGGCAGCGCCGCCGCGTGGCTCACGCCTGCGCCGATCACGAGCGTTTCGGCATCTTCTTCGAGCCTCTGCAACGCTGCCACGCGGCCCAGCCAGATCAGTTTGGTGATGGGCCGAAACTGCTTGGTGATCCACAGGCCCACATCGGTCGCGCCTGCCAGAATGGTCGCATCCGGGTGCGCCGCATACAAGGCAAGCAGCGCATCCAGCGTGCGGGGCGCTGCAAAAAACGCGTCACCCACGCCAACCATGGCCCCCGCATCGCCCAAGGCTTCCAGCCGCGCGATGCGCGCAGGCGCGGCCTTGTCCAAATGGTCGGGCGTGCCATCCAGCGCCGCCAGCGCTGCGTCAATGATCGGGCGATAGCCGGTGCAACGGCACAGGTTCCCCGCAAGTTGATCATTGATGCGCGCGCGCGTCACCTCGCCGCCTGCTTTGTCCAGCGCCACCAGCGACATGACAATGCCCGGGGTGCAGAAACCGCACTGTGAGCCGTGGTGATCGACCATCGCCTGCTGCACTTTGTGCAACTGCCCGTCGACCGATAGGTCTTCCACTGTCAGCACCTCTGCGCCATCCACCATGCCCAGCAGGGTGATGCAGGCGTTGACGGGGCGATGCACGAGCCTGCCGTTCTCCACCCGCGCCAGAATGACCGTGCAGGCCCCGCAATCGCCCTCGTTGCAACCCTCCTTGGTCCCGGTAGCGCGCTGATCCTCACGCAGCCAGCCAAGCAGCGCGCACGTGGGGGCAAAGCCATCGAGGCGCACCACCGCCCCCCGGAAAACGAAGCGGATGTGATCTCGTGGGGCGCTGGATTCGGCGTTCGACATGCGTGCAATGATAATCGTCTGTGGACGGGCGGCAAGGCGACGGATTGACCGCCAGGGAACACTCGCCCTTGCGCGCCCGCTACCCTATGTCTTGAACAAGGGGGTGGATTCATGCTGACCGACATCGAGATTGCCCGTGCGGCGCCCAAACGCCCTGTTGCCGAGGTGGCGGCCAGGCTGGGCATTGGCGCGGAGCATCTCATCCCTTATGGCCGCGACAAGGCGAAGGTCGACGGCGCGTTTCTCGCAAGTCTCTCTGGCCGCCGCGATGGCAAGTTGATCCTTGTCACCGCCATCAACCCCACGCCGGCAGGTGAGGGCAAGACCACGACCACGGTGGGCCTGGGAGATGCGCTGAATGCCATTGGCAAGAAGGCCGTGATCTGTCTGCGCGAGCCCTCGCTTGGCCCCTGCTTTGGCACCAAGGGCGGTGCGGCAGGCGGCGGACACGCGCAAATCGTGCCGATGGAGGACATCAACCTGCATTTTACAGGCGATTTTCACGCCATCACAGCGGCGCACAATCTCTTGGCGGCGCTCATCGACAACCACATCCATTGGGGCAACGCGCTGGGCATCGACAGCCGCCGTATCACCTGGCGGCGCGTCATGGACATGAATGACCGTGCGCTGCGCGATGTCACCGTGGCGCTGGGCGGGCCGGCCAATGGCTATCCGCGCGCGGCGGGCTTTGACATTACGGTGGCTTCCGAAGTCATGGCGATCCTTTGTCTTGCTGAAAACCCCGCTGATTTGTCCCAAAGACTGGGCGCCATCATCCTCGGTAATCGGCGCGACAAAAGCCCGGTGTTCGCCCGCGATCTCAAGGCGGACGGGGCCATGGCCGTGCTGCTGAAGGACGCGATCCTGCCCAATCTGGTGCAGACGATCGAGCACAGCCCGGCTTTTGTGCACGGCGGCCCCTTCGCCAACATTGCCCATGGCTGCAACTCCGTCATGGCCACGCGTGCCGCACTCAAGCTGGGCGATTACGTGGTGACAGAGGCAGGCTTTGGCGCGGATCTGGGTGCGGAGAAGTTCTTCAACATCAAATGCCGCAAGGCAGGGCTGAAGCCTGCCGCAGCCGTCATCGTCGCCACGGTGCGCGCGCTCAAAATGAACGGGGGCGTCGCCAAGGCAGACCTTGGCGCAGAAAACATCGCGGCGGTCAAAAAGGGGGCGGTCAACCTCATCCGCCATATCGAGAATGTGAGAGGCTTCGGCGTGCCGGTGGTGGTCGCCATCAACCACTTCACAAGCGACACGGCGGGCGAAATCGCGGCTGTCACGGCGGCTGCCCGCAAGGCAGGCGTGGAGGCGCATCTGTGTCGTCACTGGGCGGAAGGCGGGCAGGGTGCAACGGATCTCGCCCATGCTGTGGTCAAATTGGCGGACAGTGGCACCGCGCGCTTCAGGCCGCTCTACAAGGATGCACTGCCTTTGGCGGCCAAGATCGAGGCGGTCTCCACCCGCATCTACCGCGCCGCCCGGGTGGAGTTCGGCGCCGGCGTGCGCGCGCAGCTCGCTGCATACGAGGCGCTGGGTTACGCCGCGCTGCCTGTCTGTATCGCCAAGACGCAGTATTCGTTCTCGTCGGACCCCGCCGTGCTGGGTGCGCCCGAGGGGCATGTGATCACCGTGCGCGAGGTGCGCCTTGCGGCCGGTGCCGGCTTCGTGGTGGCCATTTGTGGTGACCTGATGACCATGCCGGGGCTGCCAAGCATGCCCGTGGCCGAGCGCATCCACCTTGATGCGAAAGGCGAGATCGAAGGCCTGTTTTGAGCGCGCTTTCTTTATTGCTTGCAAATCCTGTGCGCTGTTTGCCACGTAGAGATCTGGGGAGCGCTGCATGACCAAACCTGCCTACTTGCCACTCGATGGCGCGGCCATCGACCTCAAGGTGCATCCATTGCGCGATGCAGCGCTGGACGAAATCCACGCCCGGCCGTTTCATCGTCTTGATACGCCCCGGCGGATCATGCATTTCGCCTTCCAGGTCAGCCAGGAAGAAGGCCGCCGCGACCGTGAGGCCATAACGGCGTTGTGCGAGCGGCACATGTTTCTGGCTCCCACGCCGGGGTCCGCCTATCACAGACTGATGCGCCCCGGCTTCAACCTGCGCTGGGAGCAGCACAGCGAGTTTACCACGCAGACATGGGATTTTCCCATGACCAACCGCGCCGCGCTGAAGCCCGAGGGGCACACACCGCTGCCGATGGAAGACTTCTGGCAACCCGGCCCGCTGCTCGTGGCGCTCGACATCGTCGTGCTGAAGCTCAACCACTCGCGGGGGATCGAAAGCACCTTTGATGAAACCAGCCTGGCACACTCACGCACCGACGACGGACTGGGCGAAGCGTTTTCGGATTTCAAGCGTGATTCCAAGGGCTTCACGCGCATTGTTGTGGTCGATCACGGCATGGGTGATGTCGCAGCCGGCTCGCTCGTGCAACGCCTCATTGAAATCGAGACCTATCGCACACTGGCACTGCTGGGCCTCCCCGAGGCACGGCGGATTGCGCCCAAGGTGCGCGAGATCGAGATGACGCTGGCCAAGCTGATCGATGAAAGCCGCAGCGCCTCGGGCATTGCCGACAACCGGCGCATTCTCAACGAATTGTCGGGCCTGACGGCTGATCTTGAGGCCCTCTCGGCCCAAGTGAGTTATCGTTTTGCCGCAAGCCGCGCCTATGATGACATCGTGTTTCAGCGGCTCGACGTGCTGGATGACAAGCAGATCGGCATGCATACGACCTGGCGCGGCTTTCTCGCCCGGCGCATGGCGCCTGCGCGGCGCACGCTCAACGCCATGCAGGATCGTCTGGCGGACTTGTCCCGAAAACTCACCCGCGCCACACAATTGCTGCGCACGCGCGTGGATGTGGAGCAGGAGCAGCAGAACCAGGAACTGCTCAAATCCATGAACGAACGCACACGGTTGCAACTGCGCCTGCAACAGACCGTGGAAGGGCTGTCAGTGGCCGCCGTCAGCTATTACCTTGTCGGGCTTATCTACTACGCCCTGCAGGGTTTGGCGAAGTTCGGCCTTATCAAGGACGCACAGGTCGGCGCGGCTGTTTCGGTCCCGGTCGTCATCCTGCTGGTCTGGTATCTGGTGCGGCGCCTGAAGCGGAAAATGACCGACAACGAAGAAAAAAGCTGATTGCTCGCTCAATGCAGGATCTGGCTGAGAAACAGCCGGGTTCGCTCGTGTTGCGGGTTGCTGAAGAACTCGTTCGGCGTGTTGATTTCCACCACCGAGCCATAATCCATGAAGATCACCCGGTTGGCGACCTGGCGGGCAAAGCCCATCTCGTGCGTCACGCAGAGCATGGTCATGCCTTCATCGGCAAGACTCACCATGGTTTCGAGCACCTCTTTCACCATTTCGGGGTCAAGCGCTGAAGTCGGCTCATCGAACAGCATGATCTTGGGGAACATGCAGAGCGAGCGGGCAATCGCCACGCGCTGCTGCTGGCCGCCCGAAAGCTGCCCGGGATATTTGAGGGCCTGCTCGGGAATCTTGACCTTGCGCAAAAAGTGCATGGCCACATCCTCGGCCTCCTTCTTGGGCATTTTCTTCACCCAGATCGGTGCAAGCGTTAGATTTTCCAGAATGGTCAAGTGAGGAAACAGGTTGAAGTGCTGAAACACCATGCCGACGTCGCGGCGTATTTCGTCAATCTTCTTGAGATCGTTGGTCAGTTCCGTTCCATCGACGATGATCTGCCCCTTCTGGTGCTCTTCCAGCCGGTTGATGCAGCGAATCATGGTGGATTTGCCCGAACCCGAGGGGCCGCAGATCACAAGACGCTCACCCTTGGCGACCGCGAGGTTCACGTCTTTGAGCACGTGAAACTCGCCGTACCATTTGTGCACACCCTTGAGTTCGACAGCGACTTCGTTCTTCAGCACGCCGGGTTTGAAATTGATGGCAGCGGACATGTGATTTCCCCTTGATGCGAATTGGTTCTAGCGCTTGTCGGCCTTGGCAAGCCGCTCTTCGGTGGCCTTCGCGTAGCGCGACATGAGATAGCAGCAGATGAAATAGAAGATGGCGGCGAAGAGATAGCCCGTCGCCGACGTGGTGGGGGCGGCCCATTTGGGATCAATGCGCGAGGCCTCGATGGTCTTGAGGAAGTCGAAGAGGCCGACCACCACCACCAGGGTCGTGTCCTTGAACAGGCCGATGTAGGTGTTGACGATGTTGGGGATCGTCACCTTCAGCGCCTGGGGCAGGATGATGAGGCGCATCATCTGCCAGTAGCCAAGGCCCATGGCCATCGCGCCCTCGTATTGCCCTTTGGGCAGCGCTTGCAGGCCCGCGCGCACTACCTCGGCCATGTAGGCGGAGGCGAAGATCACGGCGGCGATGAGCGCGCGCATCAGCTTGTCCGGGGCATATTGCTCGGGCACGAACAACGGCAGCATGTTGGAGGCCATGAACAGCACGGTGATGAAGGGCACGCCGCGCACGAACTCGATCAGCGCCACCGAAAACAGCTTGACGATGGGCATTTTCGAGCGTCGCCCCAGCGCCAGCAGGATGCCGAAAGGCAGCGAGAACACGATGCCGACCGAGGCGACGATCATCGAGATCAGGATGCCGCCCCACAGGTTGGTGGGCACGGGCCTCAGGCCCCAGCCGCCCGAGAGCAGCCACCACGACACCAGCGGCGTAAACACGAAGGCGAAGAGCATGCCGATGTCGCGGCGCGGCGCCGTGAGGCGCATCACCCAGACAATCGAGATGATCAGCAGCACAAAAAAGATCGTCGGTCGCCAGCGCTCCTCCACCGGATAGGAGCCATAGACGAAGTATTGAAACCGCTCAAAGACGAACGGCCAGCAAGCGCCCACCGTGGGGCGCGCCGCCGTGATGATGCAGGCCTCGCGGTCCGTGCCGTTCCACACTGCGTTAAACACGCCAAAACTCAGCAGCGGCACGAAAATCCAGTAGAGCAGAAAGGCCGACAGCAGCGTCATCGCCACGTTGAACGGCGAGGAAATCAGGTTGTCCCTGATCCACGCCATCGGCCCGGACACCGCCATGGGCGGAGGCAGAACCTCTGCGGCATTGTGCCGGATGTAGGCGGCCGGCGCGGGTTGCCTGGAAGAAGGGGGCGGGGGGGCGGTCATGTCGGTCATTGTCCCTCGCCCCTCAGCGCTCAACCAGCGCTTTGCGCGTGTTGTACCAGTTCATGAACATCGATGTGGTGAGCGAGATGGTGAGGTAGACGAGCATGGTAATGGCCACGACTTCGATAGCCTGCCCGGTCTGGTTCAGCACCGTGCCCGTGAAAATGTTCACGAGATCCGGGTAGCCCACGAACACCGCGAGCGAGGAATTCTTGGTGAGGTTGAGGTAGTGGCTGGTCAGAGGCGGAATGATCACCCGCAACGCCTGTGGTATCACCACCAGATTGAGCGTCAGCTTGGGCTTGATGCCCAGCGCCATGGCCGCTTCGGTCTGCCCCTTCGACACAGCCAGAATGCCAGCCCGCACCGCTTCGGCGATGAAGCCGGCGGTGTAGATGACAAGGCCGAACAGCAACGCCAGAAACTCGGGCTGCACAGAGATGCCGCCGCCGATGTTAAAGCGCGTGGCGGAGGGATATTCGAAGGTCATCGGAAAGCCCGAAAGTGCAAACACCAGGAAGGGCAGGCCAAACACCAGCCCGAGAGTCATCATCAGAACCGGGGATTGCTCGCCGGTCTTCTCCTGCTTTTTCTTGGCGTAGGAGCGATAGAACAGCGCGCCCAGCACCCCAAGCCAGAACACGATGCCGGTAATCCAGAAGGTGTCCCCCGTGATGGGCGCGGGCACGAACAGCCCTCGGTTGTTGAGAAAGATGCTCTGGCGGAAGGCCAGACTGTCCACCACCGCAGGCAGCGCTTTCACCACCGCATTGTACCAGAACAGCAATTGCAGCAGCAGCGGCAGATTGCGCACGATCTCCACGTACCAATAGGCGATCTTGGCCACGAGATAGTTCTTGGACAGGCGCGCCACTCCCACCGAAAAGCCCAGGATGGTGGCCAGCACGATCCCGATACCCGCCACCAGCAGCGTGTTCAGCAGGCCCACCCAGAAGGCGCGACCATAGGATGAAAACGCAGCACCGAAGACCGACGGATCTTCCGAATAGCGGATCAGCGATTGGCTGATGGGAAACCCCGCTGCGCTGTCCCAGAAACCAAGACCAGAGGCGATCTTCGCGCGCCGCAGGTTATCGACGGCATTGCTGTAGGCTTCGTAGAACAGCCAGAAAATGAAGAGGCAGAGAGCCACCTGGAAGAAGATGCTGCGCACCTTCGGATCATAGAGCGGCGAGACCTTGGGCTTCTGCACCTCGCCTCGCATGCTGATCGATGCATCTGTCACGCAACATCCCCCTGAAATAGATGCCGACGTTGCCCCCGTCCGCACAATAAACACAGCAATATCCAGGCCAATTCTGGCTCGTAATCAGAAAAAGGCGCGGGGAGATCTTCCCCCGCGCCCTGTGGTGGTTCAGCTCAGCGAACGGGCGGGGCGTATTGCAGGCCGCCCTTGTTCCAGAGGTTGTTCACGCCGCGGCTGATCTTGAGCGGCGAGCCCTGACCGACCGTGCGTTCGAAACTCTCGGAGTAGTTGCCGACGTTCTTGATGATCCGGTAAGCCCAGTCGTTGGTGAGGCCCAGCATTTCGCCGAACTTGCCTTCGGTGCCCAGCAGGCGCTTGATGTCCGGGTTGGCGGACTTCATCTGCTCGTCCACATTCGCCTTGGTCACGCCGAGTTCTTCGGCTGTCAGCATGGCATAGTGCGTCCAGGAGATGATGTCGTGCCACTGGTCGTCACCATGGCGTACCACCGGTCCGAGGGGCTCCTTGGAGATGATTTCCGGCAGAACCATGTGATCGTCGGGCTTGGCGAGGCGGATACGCTCGGCATAGAGGCCCGAGGCGTCGGTGGTGAAGGCATCACAGCGGCCGGCATCATAGGCCTTGATGGTCTCATCCGCCGTGGCAAAGGTGACAGACTTCAATTCCATACGGTTGGCACGGAAGAAGTCGGCGAGGTTGAGTTCGGTCGTCGTGCCCTGCTGCACGCAGATCGATGCACCCGAGAGTTCCTTGGCCGATGCCACGCGCAAGGCTTTCTTCACCAGAAAACCCTGCCCATCATAATAATTGACGGCCACGAAGTTCAAACCCAGCGACGTATCGCGCGACAGCGTCCAGGTCGAATTGCGGGCCAGCACGTCGATCTGGCCGGACTGCAGGGAGGTGAACCGGTCACGGGCCGAAAGGGGCTCGAACTTCACCTTGGTCGGATCGTTGAAGATGGCTGATGCCACCGCGCGGCAGAACTCGACGTCGAGCCCAGTCCAGTTGCCCTGCGCATCAGGCTGGCCAAAGCCGGCAAGACCGGTGTTGGAGCCGCAGTTGAGCATGCCGCGGGTCTTGACGGTGTCGAGGGTGGAGCGCGTCTGCGCCATGGCAGCCGTGGCGCCAAGGCCGATCACGAGGCCAGCAACAGTTGCGAGAAGTCGTTTCATGTAGAATCACCTTGGGTTGAGCCGCCCGGATGATCCGGGTGCGGCGTGAAGTTCAGGTTCCCCTGAAACCTTGGGGTAAACGAGGGGAGTTGGCGCAAACATCAAGGGTCCTTGGCATGAAATTGATGTCCATGCAGGGCACTGACGCGCATTTGTTCCACTCGCAATTCCCATGCGGGTCATGTGTCTGCCGCATGGGCTTGTCACGACCTGCCGGTTTAATGTTCCTGTTTCACAACGGCGCGTGCCGGATCATCATTGATCCTGATCGACGCCATCACGAATTTGCATCACAGCCGACAAAGGCCTGTGTGGTCAAGTCCTTCTGTGGGCAAAGCCGTTGATTGCGATCTGCCAGCCGCCTAATCTCTTGGGGAGAGCCTGAATCTCTCTTCCGACCGTGCAAATCCAGTGGAAGCCAACACATCTCATGCGCAAGCTCAAAGCCCAGGATCACGCCAAGCTCGACATCACCACCAAGCTCGTGCTCGGCGGGCGTAACCCTGATGAGCAGTTCGGCTTCGTCAACACGCCGATCTATCGTGGTTCCACGGTGCTCAAACCCACCGTCGCGGCGCTGAACAGCCGGGCTGAGTCTCGCTTTGTCTATGGCACCCACGGCACGCCCACCACCGAGGCGTTGGAAAAGGCCTGGACGGAACTGGCAGGCGCAGCTGGCACCGTGCTGGTGCCCTCGGGATTGGCGGCGGTCACCATTGCCTTCATGTCCTGCCTCAAGGCGGGCGACCATTTTCTGGTGCCCGATTCGGTGTATCGCCCGGCGCGGCAGTTCTGTGAGGGGGTGCTGAGGCGCATGGGCGTTGAGACGGAATATTACGATCCGTTGATCGGCGCGGGCATCGCCAAGTTGTTTCGCCCCAACACGGCGGCTGTGCACACCGAGGCGCCGGGCTCGCAGACCTTCGAGATGCAGGACATCCCTGCCATCGCCGCTGTGGCGCATGCCAAGGGCGCGGTGGTGCTGATGGACAACACCTGGGCGACGCCGCTGCTGTTTCCGCCCCATGAGCGCGGCGTGGACCTCGCCATCGAGGCGGGCACGAAATATCTCGGTGGCCATTCGGATATTCTGCTGGGCATGATTTCCGCCAGCCCGCGCTGCTGGAAGCAACTGCGCGAGACCTTCATCCATTTTGGCTGCTGCCCAAGTCCGGAAGATGTGTGGCTCGGCCTGCGCGGCCTGCGCACCATGGCACTGCGTTTGAAAGAGCAGGAGAAAAAGACGCTGGATATGGCCCGCTGGTTTCAAAAGCGGCCTGAAGTGCTGCGCGTGCTCCACCCCGCGCTGCCTGATGATCCCGGCCACGCGATTTGGAAGCGCGATTTCAAGGGCTCGTCCAGCCTGTTCTCGGTTGTGCTCAATCCCGCGCCGAGGGAGGCGGTGGAGGCCATGCTCAACGGGCTGTCCCTCTTCGGCATGGGCTTCTCCTGGGGAGGATACGAGAGCCTCGTGGTGCCCTTCGATTGTTCGGACTACCGCACGACCACGCGCTTTGATCCGGGCGGCCCTTGCATCCGCATGCAGATCGGCCTTGAGGCCAACGTCGATCTCAAGCGCGATCTCGCCAAGGGCTTTGCGCGATTGAACCGGACGGCGGGCAAAGCCTAGGATTGACGCCCCCGGTCCATCTCGGCCCGCATGGTGCGGATGGCGGCAGGCAGGCCCACAAACAGCGCCTCGCCCATGAGGAAGTGTCCGATGTTCAGCTCCACCACGTCACCGATGGCAGCGATCGCGCCCACGTTGTCATAGTCCAACCCGTGGCCTGCGTGGCATTCCAGGCCCAGAGCCGCTGCCATGCGCGCGCCATTTTCCAGACGCGCCAACTCGGCCTTGCGCGCCGTGCCTGTGGCATGGGCATAAGCCCCCGTATGCAGTTCCACCACGGCAGCCCCCACGGCTCTGGAGGCTTCCAACTGATGCGCATCGGGATCAATGAACAACGACACGCGCAGGCCCGCTGCCGCCAGTTGGCTCACGTAGGGTGTCAGCATGGCCTGCTGCGCGGCCACATCCAGCCCGCCTTCGGTCGTTACCTCCGTGCGCTTTTCGGGCACAAGGCACACCGCATGGGGCTTGAGTGCGAGCGCGATGGCGAGCATCTCTTCGGTGGCCGCCATTTCAAGGTTGATCGGCGCATTCAGCACGGCGCTCAAGCGCGTGAGATCACTGTCGATGATGTGGCGGCGGTCTTCGCGCAAATGAATGGTGATGCCATCCGCCCCCGCCTCGATGGCCGCCAGTGCCGCGCGCACCGGGTCAGGATGCGTGCCGCCCCGCGCATTGCGCACAGTGCCCACATGATCCACGTTGATGCCGAGGCGGAGATGTTTCATCACGCTTCCCTATATCTGTCTGTGTGCCGCCAGTTGGGCCGCCATGCGCAGGGCCGCGATCAGGCTGGATGCTTTCGCCACCCCTTTACCAGCAATATCGAGCGCAGTGCCATGGTCTGGCGAGGTCCGCACGAAGGGCAGACCCAGCGTCACGTTGACGCCGCCCATCATGTCGAGGGTTTTGAGCGGGATCAGCCCCTGATCATGGTAGAGGCAGAGCGCGCAGTCATAACCCTTGCGGGCCGCGCTGGTGAACATGGTGTCGGGCGGCAGCGGTCCGAAGGCGCGGATCCCCGCCGCCTGCAGGGCGCGCACGGCTGGCGCGACGATGGCGTCATCTTCTGCGCCCAGCGTGCCGTTTTCGCCCGCATGGGGGTTGAGCCCAGCCACGGCGATGCGCGGGTTCATGATGCCTATCTCTTGGCGCAAGGATTTAGCCGCGCGCAGGCCCGAATCCACGATCATGTCCGTCGTCAGCCGCGCGATGGCTTGGCGCAGTGGCTCATGCACCGTCACCAGCACCACGCGCAGGCCGCGCCCCGCCAGCATCATTTGTGCGTGAAACCCTTCGCCAGCCAGATGCTCCAGATACTCCGTGTGGCCGGGAAATTGGAAGCCAGCGGCGGTCAGGTTCGATTTCTGAATCGGGTTGGTGACAACGCCCGCTGCTTTGGCCGCCTGCGCCAGCTCAACGCCAAGGCGGATGGAGCCGATGATGGCAGGCGCATGAGCGGGATCAGGCTTGCCTGCCAATGCGGGCGCGCTTAGCGGCTGCGCCAGCACAGGCAGCGCATCGCCGAAAACCGCCGCGCCTTCCGCCATGGTTTGCACCGTCCGGATCGGCACACCGAAGCCGAGCACCTGGCTGATCTGCTCCAGCCGCGCCGGATCATCCAGCGCCACAAACACGGGCCCACTTTCGCGCAAGGCTGCCCAGGCTTTGAGCGTAATTTCGCCGCCAATGCCCGCTGGCTCGCCCATGGTGAGCGCGAGCGGTTTCCTTGCCTTGTTTATCACATCGGTCATTCCGCCGGATGCACCCGGCGCCAATGCCGCGCGATGTCGAGCCGGCTCGCCACCCACACCTTGTTGTGCTTCTCCACATAGTCAAGAAACCGCACCAGCGCCTGCGCGCGCCCTGGCCGCCCCACAAGGCGGCAATGCAGACCGATGGACATCATCTTCGCCTGCCCCGCGCGTCCTTCGGCGTAAAGCCCATCGAACGTATCTTTGAGATAGGTGAAAAATTGATCCCCAGCGTTGAAGCCCTGCGGCGTGGCAAAGCGCATGTCGTTGGCATCGAGCGTGTAGGGCACGATCAGGTGCGGCCCTTGCGGCCCTTTGATGTAATAGGGCAGGTCATCGGCGTAGCTGTCCGCGGAGTATTCAAAGCCTCCGTCTTCTATCGCCAGCGCAAGCGTGTTTGCCGAGCAGCGCCCCTGATAGAACCCCAGCGGGCGTGCCCCCGTCACCTCGGTGTGGATGCGCACGGCTTCGGCGATGTGATGCGCTTCGTCGGTGCGGGCAAAATCCTTGTAATCGATCCATTTCAGGCCGTGGGTGGCGATCTCCCAGCCCGCTTCTTGCATGGCCGCGACCTGTTCGGGCGAGCGCATCAGTGCGGTGGCGACGCCGTAGACCGTCACGGGCAACTTGCGCTGCGTAAAGATGCGCCACAGCCGCCAGAAGCCCGCCCGCCCGCCGTATTCATAGATCGATTCCATATTCATGTGCCGCTGGCCCGGCCAGGCCGTCGCGCCCACGATCTCGGAGAGGAAGGCCTCCGAGGCCGCATCCCCGTGCAGCAGGCAGTTCTCGCCGCCCTCCTCATAATTGATGACGAACTGCACCGCGATGCGCGCCTTGCCCGGCCATTTGGGGTCCGGCGTGGTGCGGCCATAGCCGCTCAGATCACGCGGGTAAGGGGAGGCGGGGTCGAACATGGATCTGCTCCGGTGCGCTGGGAATTTCTCTGTGCTTATGTGGAGCAATGATCAAGCCCCGGCGTTGCCCAGCACAGCCTTCGCGACTAAACGCTTGAAGCATGACAACCCCCGCGCACAACACCATCCTCATCATCGATTTTGGCTCGCAGGTGACACAGCTCATCGCGCGGCGTGTGCGCGAAGTGGGGGTGTATTGCGAAATCCATCCGTTCCAGAACGCCGAAGCGGCCTTTCATGCGCTCAAGCCCCAAGCGGTGATCCTGTCGGGCGGGCCAGCCTCCGTGACTGAGGCGGGGAGCCCGCGCGCGCCCCAAGCGGTGTTCGACGCAGGCCTGCCGATCATGGCCATCTGCTACGGCCAGCAGACCACAGCGGTGCAGTTGGGCGGCGCGGTGGAGGGCGGCCATGCAGCGGAGTTTGGCCGCGCCGACATCGAGATCAAGGCCGAGAGCGCGCTGTTCGACGGGGTCTGGCAGGTGGGCCAGCGCTACCCCGTGTGGATGAGCCACGGCGACCGCGTGACGGCGCTGCCCGAGGGCTTCACGGTGAAAGCCACCTCCGAGAATGCGCCGTTTGCGATTGCCTCCGATGAAGCGCGGCGCATCTACACCACCATGTTCCACCCCGAGGTGGTGCACACGCCGGATGGTGTCAAGCTGATCGCCAACTTTGTGACCACAATCGCAGGCATCACGCCCGATTGGTCCATGTCCGCTTACCGCGCCGAAATGGTGGCGAAAATCCGCGCGCAGGTCGGCACGGGCCGCGTCATCTGCGGGCTGTCGGGCGGGGTCGACTCAGCTGTTGCCGCCGTGCTGATCCACGAGGCGATTGGCGATCAATTGACCTGCGTTTACGTCGATCACGGGCTCATGCGCCAAGGCGAGACCGAGGAGGTCGTGAACCTGTTTCGCGGCTCGTACAACATCCCGCTGGTGGCGGTGGATGCAAGCGCGCTGTTTTTGGGTGCATTGGCGGGTGTGTCCGACCCCGAAGCCAAGCGCAAGACCATCGGCAGGCTCTTCATTGATGTGTTCGATGCGGAAGCCAAGAAAATTGCAAGTGACGGCAAGGGTGCGCCAGAGTTTCTCGCCCAAGGGACGCTCTATCCCGATGTGATCGAGAGTGTCAGCTTTTCCGGCGGGCCGTCCGTTACCATCAAGAGCCACCACAATGTGGGCGGTCTGCCCGCGCGCATGAACATGAAGCTGGTGGAGCCCCTGCGAGAGTTGTTCAAGGATGAGGTGCGCGCGCTGGGCCGCGAGCTTGGCTTGCCAGCGGCGTTCGTAGGCCGCCATCCTTTTCCCGGTCCCGGCCTCGCCATCCGCATTCCGGGCGAAGTCACGCAGGAGAAATGCGATATCCTGCGCAAGGCTGACGCGATCTATCTCGATGAAATCCGAAAAGCAGGACTTTACGATACGATTTGGCAGGCCTTCGCCGTGCTGCTGCCCGTGCGCACCGTGGGGGTCATGGGCGATGGGCGCACCTACGACCACGTGCTGGGCCTGCGCGCTGTGACCTCGGTGGACGGCATGACGGCGGATTTCTATCCCTACGACATGGCGTTTCTCGGCCGCTGCGCCACGCGCATCATCAACGAGGTGAAGGGGGTCAACCGGGTGGTGTATGACGTGACCAGCAAGCCGCCGGGCACGATTGAGTGGGAGTGATGAACTTGAGACCTTCGTCCCAAACTGTTGCCTTCCCTATATGTCTCATCTTGCGATGCAAATGACAGCGGTTCTCATGCCCTCCGTTGAGGGCGGCTACATCGCCCTCAACCCCGAAACGGGCACGACCACCGAGGGTGAAACAGTCGAAAGCGCGTTGATCAATTTGCGCGAAGCAGTAGAATTATATCTCGAAGAATCTCCGGCGCAGTACTTTGCTACACCTCTCGTGACCACCTTCACAGTCGCGCAGCATGTCTGAGTGCCGATGGCTCCGCCCGCTCGTCATTGCGAGGAACAAAGCAATCCAGAACCAAGCTTGCGGCTGCATACTACGCTGACAGATCGTGCTGGATTGCTTCGCTGCGCTCGCAATGACGGGGGAGACAGCTTGCTTCATACACCAAACCCAAACGGATCAAGCACCTTCACGCCCATCCCGTCAAAATCTCGCACGTTACGCGTCACCACCACCAGCCCGTGCACCAACGCCGTCGCAGCAATCATTGCATCTTCAATCAGATCATCCGACCGCCCGTGCATCAGCCGCGCATAGGCGCGAAATGCTCGCGCATCCATAGGCATCACATTGAAGGTGCCTGCCACCTGGTTCAGCCACGCCTCGATCTCTGCCGCCTTGGCTCTGTCCTGTTCCCGCGTGATTTCGATGCCCGCCTGTATCTCGCCGATGGTCACGGCAGACACATGCAGGTCTTTGTCATCGACGCTGTTGAGCCACGCCAGCACCGCCCCGTGCGGTTTGGAGCGGCGCAGTTCTGAAATGACGTTGGTATCCAGCAGATACATCGCCATCAAAGTTCAACAGGTGGGCGTCTGCGCAGTTTTCCACGTGGTGGAATGTTCAGATCGAACCGTGCAAAATCTGCAAGCAACAGGTCTTTGAGGCTCGGCCGTGTCGATTGTTGCAACCGTTTCCATTCTTTGACAGGAACCAGCACAGCCGCATCAGCACCGCGTTTGGTCACAAGTTGCGGTCCATCTGTCATGCAACTCTCCAGAAGTTCGCTGAATCGCGCCTTGGCATCCTGCACTGGCCAGCTTTTCATCTCGCGCCCCATAAATAACTAGTCAGATAACTAGTCTGTTATGGCTTCAATTGCAAGATTCTTTAAAATCGTGTTGGAGCAAGGCAAATCGAACCATGCGAGTCACGCTGTGAGCCACATTCCATGAGCTACAAAAACTCCGATCCATCACGCGAGCGGCGCGTGCGCAGGCTGTGCACACGCCTCGGGCTGCATTTCATGATCTCGCAAAAGCCTGACAAGCTGATCCTCGCGCACGGCGGCTACATGCTGCGGGATGGCAAGACCTTGGCGATCGTGTTTGGCAACAAGGATTACAATTATTCGGCAGACCTCGATGAGGTCGAGGCCTTTCTGGAAGGCAAGGGCTGAGCCCTACACATGCCGTCCGGCGGCGGCGCCCGAGGCCCAGGCCCACTGGAAATTATGCCCGCCCAGATGTCCCGTCACGTCCACAACCTCGCCGATGAAGAACAGGCCGGGGCTCAGTTTGCTCTCCATGGTTTTCTGGTTGAGACCATCGGTCACCACGCCGCCCAGCGTCACCTCCGCCGTGCGGTAGCCCTCTGTGCCGCCGGGCGTGAAGGTGAAGCGCTTCAGGCTGGCCGCCAGTTTGTCGATGGCCCCGTTGCTGAGGTCCGTCAGGCGCGCGCCCACCAGTTTGAGTTCATCCCCCAGTTGTTGCGCCAGCCGTTTGGGCATGATGTCGGCGAGCGCTGTCGAGGGGGCGCTTTTGGGCCGCATTGTCCGCTCGGCCCTGAGATAGGCAGCCGCATCCACGCCGGGCAGCAGGTCGATTTCCACGCCGTCGCCCTCGCGCCAATAGGAGGACACCTGCAACATGGCCGGGCCAGAGATGCCCCGGTGGGTCATCAGCAGCGCTTCATCAAACACACCCTTGTGGCACGTGGCGCGCACTGGCAGCGACACGCCGGACAACCCGCCCCAGTTCTCCAGCATGTTGGCGGGCCAGGTGAAGGGCACCAGCGCAGGGCGCGTTTCGGTGAGCGTGTGGCCGAATTGCTTGGCCAGATCGTAGCCCAGGCCCGTCGCGCCCATTTTGGGGATGGATTTGCCGCCCGTCGCCACCACAAGGCGCTGCGCGCACAAGGGGCCGACGGAGGTTTGCACGCAGTAATCAACCCCCTCGCGCGTGATGGCGTGGATGTGCGTGTCCAGCAGCAACTTGGCCCCCACTTCGGCCATCGCATCGGTCAGCATGGCGATGATCTCGCGCGCAGAACCGTCGCAAAAAAGTTGGCCCAGTGCTTTTTCGTGAAAGGCAATGCCGCGCTTTTTGACCTGAGCCATGAAATCCTGCGGCGTGTAGGCCTTGAGCGCCGAGATGGCGAAATAGGGATTGTCGGAGAGAAAATTTTTGGGCCCGCAATGCACATTGGTGAAGTTGCAGCGCCCGCCGCCAGAGATACGGATTTTTTCGCCCGGTGCCTTGGCGTGGTCGAGCACCAGCACACGCTTGCCGCGCCGCCCGGCTTCGATGGCACACATCATGCCCGCCGCGCCCGCGCCCAGCACAATCACATCGGTGGTGGTCTCAAAGGTCAAGGGAGGTCCTTCACGGCCCGCATCAGGCACGGCGCAGCCAAAGCCTTGTCTGGGTCGTAATGCAAGTTTCGGCCGATGGATTATGTATGAAAGAGTGATGATTTTGCGCGGGCACATGTGCTATGCGCCAGAATATGACAATTTTAATCCTCATGACCGGCCTCATCCTGTTTCTGGGCACACACAGCTACAGCATGCAGCGGGGCAATCGCGCGGCGCTGGTCGCCAAGGTCGGGCCGGAGATCTACAAGGTGGTCTACAGTGTGCTTTCGCTCATTGGCTTTGTGCTGATCGTCTGGGGATACGCGAGTTACCGCAGCGCGGGGTACATCCCGCTGTGGGATCCTCCGACCTGGACGCGCCATCTGGCGGCGCTGATCATGCTGCCGGCCTTGCCGCTGCTGCTGTCTTCGTTCGGTCATGGGTTCATCAAGGCGCAGCTGAAGCACCCCATGATTCTGGCGGTCAAGACATGGGCGCTGGCGCATCTGTTGGCCAACGGTGATCTGGGGTCCATCATTCTGTTTGGTTCGTTTCTGGCCTGGGCGGTTGTGGCCTTCATCAGCATGCGCCGTCGCCCGGCAGAGGAGGGGCCTGCCCTCATTCCCAACCCGGGCCATGATGCCACGGCGGTTATTGGCGGCGTGGTGTTTTACCTCGCCATGATTTTTGGCCTCCACCGCTATCTCATTGGCGTGGGCGTCTTCGGTTAGGGCATGTCGCAAATCAGTGGGACCCGGATAATGGAGAAGGACATGCTCCAAGTTATTGTTGCGGAGCACGTTTCCGCTGTTTTGATTGTTCAATCGAAATGCGGCGTGGTCTGATGCCGCGCTATGTCACCACGCGCTCCGTGCGCCATTCGCCCGAACAGATGTTTGATCTGGTTGCGGATGTGCAGCGCTATCCCGAGTTCGTGCCGATGTGCAGTGCGCTCACCATCCGCCGCCGGACCACGGGTGTGAACGGCTCCGAAGTGTTGCTGGCCGATATGTCCATCGGTTACAAGATGATCCGCGAGAGCTTCACCAGCCGCGTGGCGCTGGATCGCCCCAATCTCAAGATTCTGGTGGAATATGTGGATGGCCCCTTCAGCCATCTGGAAAACCGCTGGAGCTTTGAACCCGCGCCAAAAGGCTGCAACGTGGTGTTTGACATCGATTATGCCTTCCGTTCGCGCGCCTTTCAGTTGCTGGCGGGCGCGGTGTTCGAGGCGGTGTTCCGCCGCATGGCCGAATCCTTCGAGGCGCGTGCGGATGCGATCTACCCGGTTCCTCCCGTTTGATCTCAGGTAGGCCTTTTCGCCACCGTGCAATGTCTATCCGCGCATCCTATATGAGCGTGAAAGATTGGAATCGTTTGAATGTCCGTTGTTTCACCGGCGTCGTCCAAGGCGCCCCCATCTCCGCAGCCTTCCGCTGATCAATCCATGCTCGGCACGCTCATTCTGCTGTGGCCCTATCTGTGGCCATCGGACAGGCGCGATCTGCAAGGCCGCGTGGTGCTGGCCTTCGTGTTCATTCTCATTGCCAAACTGGTCACCATCACGGTGCCATTCACTTTCAAGTGGGCGACGGATGCGCTGGTCGCGGCAGGGCAGGGGGGCGGCATCACGGTTGCCAGCGTGCTGCCGTGGCTGATCGGCGCACCCATCGCCGCAACCGTGCTCTACGGCATGGCCCGCGTGGCGATGGCGCTGTTGCAGCAGTTGCGGGATGGCATCTTCGCGGCGGTGTCCATGCACGCCGTGCGCAAGCTGGCGAACAAGACCTTCGAGCATATGCACAAGCTCTCGTTGCGTTTTCATTTGGAGCGCAAGACGGGCGGTCTGACCCGCGTGCTGGAGCGCGGGCGTCGCGGCATCGAGGAGCTGTCGCGCATGGCGCTGCTCACGCTCATTCCCACAATCATCGAATTCACACTGGTCTGCGGGGTGTTCTACTTCGCCTATGACTGGCGCTATGTGGCGGTGATCGTGGTGATGATCACGGCGTATCTCTGGTTCACGGTGTCGGCCACCAACTGGCGCATCGCCATCCGCCGTCAGATGAATGACAGCGACACGGACGCCAATACCAAGGCGATCGACAGCCTGCTCAACTATGAGACAGTCAAATATTTCGGCGCTGAAAAGCGCGAGAACGCCCGCTTCGATCGCTCCATGGCGGTGTATGAAAAAGCCAGCACCAAAAGCTACGTCTCGCTCGCCATGCTCAACTCGGGCCAAGTGGTCATCTTTACAGCTGGCCTGACGGCTTGCATGGCCATGTCGGCGGGCGATGTGCTGGCCGGGCGCGGCACGGTGGGTGATTTCGTGTTGATCAACGCCATGCTGATCCAGCTCTACCAACCGCTCAATTTCATGGGAATGGTCTACCGCGAGATCAAGCAGGCCCTCGTCGACATCGAGAAGATGTTCGACATTTTGTCCACCAATGCCGAGGTTGAGGATGTGCCCGGCGTGCCCGCGCTGGCCGTGACAGCGGGCGCGGTGCGCTTTGAAAATGTCACCTTCGCCTACAACCCCGAGCGGCCGATTTTGAAGGGCATCAGCTTCGAGGTGCCGCCGGGGGGTACTGTCGCCATCGTGGGACCCTCGGGCGCAGGCAAGTCGACGATCTCGCGGCTGCTCTACCGCTTCTACGACATCTCCGGCGGGCGTATTCTCATCGATGACCAGGACATCCGCAACGTGACTCAGGCCTCGCTGCGCGATGCCATCGGCATGGTGCCGCAGGACACCGTGCTGTTCAACGACAGCATCCTCTACAACATCGCCTATGGCCGCGCCGGTGCGAGCGAAGACGACATTCGCGAGGCGGCGCGCCTGGCGCAGATCGATCGGTTCATTGCACAACTGCCCGAGGGATATCAGAGCCAGGTCGGCGAGCGCGGGCTGAAGCTGTCGGGGGGTGAAAAGCAGCGTGTGGCGATTGCCCGCACGATCCTCAAGGCACCGCCGATTCTGGTGCTCGACGAGGCCACTTCGGCCCTCGACACCCACACCGAGCGCGAAATTCAGGAAGCGCTCGACCGTGTGTCGGCGGACCGCACCACAATCGTCATCGCCCACCGCCTGTCCACTGTGGTCAACGCGGACGAGATCATCGTGCTTGAAAAGGGCGTCATCGCCGAGCGCGGGCGCCATGATGTGCTGCTGGCGCAAAACGGCGTCTACGCCTCGATGTGGAACCGCCAGCGCGAGGCGGATGCGGCCCGCGAAACCCTGAAGCGGGCGGCGGAAGCCGAGGGCGAGACCGTTCGCGTGAAACTGGATGGTTGAGGCGCTTCCCATTTTCCTGTGCGCCCGTTAAGGAGCCTCATGTCCATTTTCTCTTCCATTCGCAAACAGATCGTGCCCGTCCATCCCGAGGGCTATCTCTTCATCGGCATCTTCGCGCTGGCCGCGATGATCCTGGGTTGGCTCTGGTCGCCGCTGGGCTGGCTGGGCTGGATCCTGACGGCGTGGTGCGCCTATTTCTTCCGCGATCCGCCCCGTGTAACGCCGCAGCGCGATGGTCTTGTGGTGAGCCCGGCCGATGGCCGTGTGGACCTGATCGGGGCCTTCGTGCCTCCGCCCGAGCTGGATTTGGGCGACAAGCCGCTGCCCCGTGTCACGATCTTCATGTCGGTGTTTGATTGCCATGTGAACCGCGCGCCGCTGGCGGGGCGGATCATCAAGATGGTGCACAAACCCGGGCTGTTTCTGAGCGCCGATCTCGACAAGGCAAGCGAAGACAATGAGCGCAGCAGCCTTGTGCTGGAGCAGGGGCAGGTCAAGCTGGGTGTGGTGCAGATTGCCGGGCTGATTGCCCGGCGCATCGTCAGTTTCGACCACGCGAAGGAAGGGGCCGTGCTGGCCCAGGGCGAGCGCTTTGGCCTGATCCGCTTCGGATCGCGCGTGGATGTCTACCTCCCCGTTGGCACGGCGCCGATGGTGAGCGTGGGGCAGACGGCCTTGGCGGGCGAAACCGTGTTGGCCGACATCGGCTCAGCCGAAGGGCAGCGGTTTTTCAAGACCGCATAGGCTTAAGTTTCATTGTCGCATTTTCCCAATGCGAACCGGTCCGCACATCGCTTGAAAATGCTCTGGCCCTTTTCCTTTTGTGCGGGATGGGCTTAAGTCCGCGCCATGAGCGATCCCATCGGCGAACTGTTCCCCCCTTTCCAGCCTGATGCTGACGAGCCCCGGAAGCGGCGTTTTCAGCCCATTCCATTGCGCGTGCTCATCCCCAATCTCGTTACATTGCTGGCGCTGTGCCTCGGACTGACGGCGATCCGCCTTGCCATCGAGGGGCGCTTCGAAGCTGCGGTCTATGCCATTCTGGTCGCAGCATTTCTGGATGGCATCGACGGCAATCTGGCGCGTCTGCTCAAGGGCACATCGCGCTTTGGTGCTGAGCTGGATTCGCTCGCCGATTTTGTCAACTTCGGCTGCGTTCCGGCGCTCGTGCTGTATTTCTGGGTTTTGAAAGATCTGAAATCACTGGGGTGGATTGTCTGCCTCGTCTTCGCCATCGCCATGGTGCTGCGCCTCGCGCGCTTCAACGTGATGCTCGATGACCCTAACCGTCCCGAATGGATGAAGGGCTTCTTCGTCGGCATGCCGGCACCCATGGGCGCGGCCTGCGTGATGCTGCCCCTTTATGCCACGCTCGCGGGCTTCCCCAGCTTTCCCGGCCTGCCTGTAATGGTTCTTGTCTACACGCTTCTGATCGCATTTTTCACGGTTAGCACCATTCCGACCGTGTCATCGAAGAAGATCAGCATGACCATTGATCGGCGCTATGTCCTGTTGGTGTTCACAGGGGCAGTGGCATTGGTGGCGCTTTTGTTCATGCACACATTTGAGACGCTGGCGGGATTGATCCTCATCTATCTCGCGCTGATCCCCGTGGGGGTTGCCCGCTACCGCACCCTCAACAAGGCCTGGCAAGCCGAAAAAACACAGGCACTCACCGGCGCGGATGCACCGAAGGTCTAGCACCAGCGGGAATCATCCGGTGCTGTTCCAGGAAAAAAGGGCGCCCCTACGAGGCGCCCTTTTTTGATTGTGCCGAAGCCCGTGACCGGGTTTGCGGCAGAGTTGCAAGGTCTGATCCACTTCCGGATCAGATCATTTCCGGGCCAGATTACTTCTTGGGTTTGGCGGGTGCTGGTTTGGCAGGCGTTGCTTTTGCGGGTGCTTTGCCGGCCACGGCGCGCAGGGGCTTGACGACCTCCACATTGGATTGGCCCGTCTTGCCATCATCCTGCGATGTGGCGACCTTGCCTTTGGCGACACGCCTGGAGAACTCGGTCTCCTTGCCGGCGGCCAATGTTTTCGCCTGCTTGATCCATTCTTCGCGCTCGATGCGCCCAGGAAAGGCGAGGTAGCTGCCAACCCAGAGCGCCTCATCCTTCACCCAGGACGCAACCTGATCAAAGTGCCAGATGCCCAGACCGTGCAGCCGTCCCTCGTTCTGACGGCCGATGCCGCGGATGCGCTTAAGATCATCCGCCACACCGCCGCGCGGACCCACCAGGCCAGCGGGACGCCGGCCAGGCACCTTGTCTTCACCCTCGATCTTTGGCGCAGCCGCAGGCTCAGGGGCTTTGACAGCAACAGGAGCGGGAGCTGGTTTGGTGACGGCAGGTTTGGGAACGGCAGGTTTGAGTGCAGCAGGTTTGGGCGCTGGCGCGGCAACCTTGGGCGCAGGCGGTGCAACGATGTCCGCCTTTGCCAGGCTGAAGCCTGACGGCAACGTCTTCACCATGCCCATGACACCGTCATAGTTGGGCTGCGTGCCCGCAATGCCGGTCAGCGTATACTTCGTGTCGATCAGGCTGGCGATGCCCTTGTCGAGCTTGGCCAGATGACCGAAAGCGGTCGCCGCCATGCCGTCCATGTTTGCAGGTGCACCCGCGCCAATCTGCAACTTGTCGACGATCGGTGAAGGAGCCAGCGCCGCTTTCGCCGAAGCAACGACCTTGCCGCGCACATCATCCGTCGGCACGTAGCCGGTCAGCGTTACAGCTGTTCCATCCTTGGCGGCCTGCCATTGATAGGGACGAATGGCAGCAGGCGCAGCTGCGACCGGCGCAGGTTTTGCCATCACTGCCGCGGCCACAGGCGCCGCAACCGATGCCGCGGGCACGGCCGCCACCGCTTGCCGGCCAAAGAGACAGCCGATGCAGCAGCCGATGAAATACGCCGCCGCAAACAGCATGGCCGTATCGAACCAGAGTCCGGCCTTGCCCTTGATGAGCGTGAGAGCGCTCACGAACAGGCCGATGATGAATGCGATCAGCGCCAGGCCGACCCAGCCCAGGCCATCCTTGCGCGGTTCGTGGCGGCAGGAGAACCAACCCACCACGACACCAAGAGCGAGAGCAGCCAGAAGCCACCAGATGAGAGTTGTCGTCAGATACCACATGGATCGATTCCTCTCACTTCACGGTGAATTCAACGCGGCGGTTCTTCGCCTTGTTGGCTGCTGAGTCATTGGGTGCGATCGGCTTCACTTCGCCATAACCGACGGACTTGAGTGATGCCGCAGCAACACCATCGCGAATCAGGAACTCGCGCACGCTGGCTGCCCGGCGCTGCGAAAGGTCGATGTTGTAGGCTGGAGAGCCGTCCGTATCAGTGTGTGCCCCGATTTCGATTTCCTTGCCGGGGCAAGCTTTGGCCACGGTGCCGAGGCGGCCGAGCAAAAGGTACGACACGGGCTGAATCTCGTCGCTGTTGGTCGCGAAGAGGATCGATTCCGCAAGCAGCGCATTGAAGCGCGCCTGGCAGTCATCACGCGTCACCACAACAGGTGCCGGAGCCAGAAGCGGCACAGGCACGACCGGCAACGGCGGCAGGGCCGGGGCCGCCAGCGTCACTTCGGCCGGCGCAGGCGGGGGCGGTGCCGTCGGTATCACAGCGGGGGCCGTGATCTCCCGCCGCGCCAAGGCAAAGCCGGTGGGCAGAGCGGAAGCCGTGCCCATCATTTGATCGCGCGTGGCGGGGGAAGGAGCGGCACCGGTGATTGTGAAGAGCGTGTTGGAAAGGCTCGCAACGCCGTTGGTCAGCTGGCCGAGCTGGCCCAGGGCGTAGGCCGTCATGGCCTGGAAGCCATTGGGTGCGCCCGCGCCGAGGGACTGCTGATCGGTGATCATGGCATTGGGCACCGCCGTGCGCGCGGCGGCCACATTGGCCTCACGAACGGCTGCCGTCGGCACATATCCCGAAAGCGTGATGGCGGGGCCATTGCGCGTTGCGGACCAAGTGTAAGGGTTGATCGTCGGTGCGCTGATGTCCGAGCGCGCGAGGCTGAAACCCGGCGGCAAGGCACGGACGGCCTGTGTCACAGCCGCAAAATTGTCGGCCGTTCCCGCAACACCGTTGATGGTGTACGCGGCGTCCGTCAGGCTCGCGATGCCCGAGGTGAGACGCGCGAGGTGACCGAATGCGGCAGCTGCCATGCCATCAAGCCCGCTGGGTGCGCCGCCCGCAAGCTGCAGGCGATCCACCACGGTGGCGTTTGGGGCAGCGGCGCGTGCGCCCTCTGCAAGTCTGGCTTTGACATCTGCTGATGGCACAAGACCGGTCAGCGTGATGGTCGCGCCCTCCTTCTGCGCCTGCCAGAGGTAGGGGCGCACCACCGGAAGACCAATTTGCACCGAGCCCGCGAGGCCCTGGGGCAGGCCAGCCGCCGTTGCCGCACGGTAGATATCCAGCGAAGGTGCGCTGCCGGTGATCGTGAGGGTCGCATCCGACAAAGTGGCCTTGCCGTCGGGCAGGCGTGCGAGTTGCGCAAGCGTGTAAGCCGAGGCAGCGCTGAATGTCGGCGTAACACCGCGGGCGAGCTTCATCTGATCGATGATTTCGGCGCCGGGCACAGCCGCGCGCGTGTCGGCAATCAGCTTGGTGCGTGCCGCTTCATCGGCCACAAATCCGCCCAGCGTGATCTTGCCGGCTTCTCGCGTGGCCGACCACAGCCACGGCTTGGCCTCCGCCATCACGGTCGAGCCGTCATTCACGAGGCGAATGCCGAATGTCTTGAATGCTGAATCGGCAGCGGCCGTGCGCGCCTCGGGCGTCGGCGAAACGCCGGTCAGCGTTGCATCGCGGCCCTCGATCGTCACCTTTGCCCATGGGTAGCCGGCTGATGCCAGAGACGTGCTGCCTCTGACCACGAGATCCGTCTGGATCGGATCATTGCGAAATTGCCCCGCGAGAAACCAGAGCAAGGCGAGGATCGGCAGACCCCACCACCATTTTTTCGGTTGACACATCATGAAGCCCCCAAACGGCCTGTAAAGGAAAGACACGGGTTGGGTGTTTGCATAAACGCCGTCATTGCCCTGCTTGCGCAAGCACCTGCCCTAACAAAACGTTAATCACAGGATCGACCATACCGCCAAGGAGATTCATGCACCAAAACAGTTTCATCCCGGAATCAGCAGTCAAAACCGCCGGGCACAGAACCGAGCGGCGGGCGCTCTCAGCCGTTCACACGCTGCACACGGGAGATTCCCGGTTTCGCCTTCAATTCTGCGACCACGGCATTGAGTTGTTTCAAATCCCAGACCTCAACGTCGAGCAGGATCTCCCGAAATTCCGGCGACCTTGCCTGCATGGTGATGTTGTCGATGTTGGCGTCGCTGTCGCCGATGACGCGGGCGATATCTGCAAGCGCACCAGGCTCGTTGATGACTGAAACAAGAAGCTGCGCGGGGAAACGCGCGCGGTTGTGCGCATCGATGTCCCAACGCACATCGAGCCAGCGATCGGGCTGATCGTCAAAATCCGCCAGGGCTGGCGATTGGATCGGATAGATCGTGATGCCGACACCCGGCGACAGGATGCCGACGATCCGGTCGCCGGGAACCGCGCCGCCGTTCTCGGCGAACTTGACGGGTAGATTGCCCTGCAAGCCCCGAATGGGGATGGATGTTGTCTCGTCCGCATTGTCGCCCGGCACCTTGAACTTGAGGTTTTCGCCTTTTTCCAGCCCGAACCAACCGCCCTTGCCATCGGTCTCCGGCCCGGCCACGGGCTGCTCCTTGAAATCGGGGAACACCGCCCGCACCACATCGGGCGACATCATTTCGCCCCGGCCGACAGCGGAGAGCACGTCGTCAACGCTGGTGCGCGCGAGGCGGGAAAGCGCGGCTTTCAGCTTCACTTCCGAATAGGTCTTGCCGATGCGCGCGAAGGCGCGTTCCACGATCTGGCGGCCCAGACCCACATACTGCGCTTTCACGGCATCGCGCGTGGCACGGCGGATGCTGGCGCGCGCCTTGCCTGTGACCACGGCCTTTTCCCAGGCTGCGGGCGGCGTGTGACCCGCCGCGCGGATGATCTCGACCTCGTCGCCGTTCTGCAACTCCGACAGCAGCGGACCCACGCGCCCGTTGATGCGGCAGCCCACCGCTTCGTTGCCGACCGCGCTGTGCACCGCAAAGGCAAAGTCGATGGGCGTCGCGCCGCGCGGCAACGCGATCAATGCGCCCTTGGGCGTGAAGCAAAAAACCTGGTCGTGGAACAACTCCAGCTTGGTGTGTTCGAGAAATTCCTCCGGACTGTCGCCTTCCGCCAGCGCATCGATGGTGCGCCGCAACCAGCGGTAGGCGTTGGAATCGGACAACCCGCCCTCGGGCCGGAACTCGACCCCATCCTTGTAGACCGCATGCGCCGCGATGCCATACTCCGCGATCTGGTGCATCTCGTAGGTGCGGATCTGCAATTCGACGCGCTGGCTGCCGGGGCCGATCACGGTGGTGTGGAGCGAGCGGTAATCGTTGCTCTTGGGCGTCGAAATGTAATCCTTGAAACGCCCCGGCACCATCGGCCAGTTCACATGCACGAGGCCCAGCGCGCGGTAGCAATCCACCACCGTGTTGACCATCAGGCGGAAGCCGAAAAGGTCCGACAGCTGCTCGAAGGCGATGGCCTTGCGCTCCATCTTCTTCCAGATCGAGTAGGGCGATTTCTGGCGTCCCTCGACCTCGCCCTTGATCCCCTGCGCTTGCAATTTCGCATCCAACTCCTGCTCGATGCGCGCAATCAGACCCTTGTTCTTTTCCGCCAGCTCTTGAAGACGAGCGCTCACCAGCGCAAAACCCTCGGGGTTGAAATGGCTGAATGCCAGGTTTTCCAACTCGTGGCGCACCTCCTGCATGCCCATGCGGCCCGCGAGCGGCGCATAGATGTCGAGTGTTTCCTCCGCAATGCGCAGGCGCTTGGCCGGCGGCACGTAATGCAGCGTGCGCATGTTGTGCAGGCGGTCCGCCAGCTTGACGAGCAGCACGCGCACGTCCGCCGAAATCGCGATGAGCAGCTTGCGGAGATTTTCCGCCTGCGCGGCTTTCTTCGAGACAAGGTCGAGCTTTTTGATCTTGGTCAGCCCATCGACAAGCGCGCCGATTTCCTCGCCGAACAGCCTGTCGATCTCCTCGCGCGTCGCCTCGGTGTCCTCAATGGTATCATGAAGCACAGCTGCGACGATGGTCGCGTCATCCAGCTTCATCTCTGTTAGAATGGCCGCAACTTCCAGCGGATGCGCAATGTAAGGATCGCCAGAAGCGCGCTTTTGCGTGCCATGAGCCTTCATGGCGTAGACATAGGCGCGGTTCAGAAGCGCCTCGTCGGCGCGCGGGTTGTAACTCTTGACCCGCTCGACCAATTCATACTGACGCATCATCGGGGTGGTCTGGCCCTCTCTGGCTCGTGTCTGTCAGAGATACGGGGTCACAGAGCCGGTCCGCAAGGCCAAACAGTGCCGCAGAGTGTCACCTAGGCGCCAAATCCGCTGCGCTTGGCCCAACCCGTCGTGCGATTTTCGATGATATCGACAATAACCACCAATGCCACGCCCAACACCGCCAGCACCAGCAGGGCTGCAAACAGCAGCGGCGTGTTAAAATCGGGCGCAGCACGGCTGATCAGATTGCCGAGGCCATAGTTGGAGCCGATCTGCTCGCCGATCACGCAGCCGACGTAAGCCAGTGTCACGGCCACTTTGAGCGAGCCAAAAAAATAGGGCAGCGAGCGCGGTATGCCGACCTTCCACATGATGTCGAAACGCGACGCGCCAAGCGCCTTCATCACGTCCTCGGTTTCGGGCTCGATGGTGGCCAAGCCCGTGGCGACATTCACCACGATGGGAAAGAACGAAATGACAAACGCCGTGATGACCGGTGGCAGCCAGCCGACGCCGAACCAGATCACCAGCAGCGGCACCACCGCCACCTTCGGAATGGAGTTGAAACCCACCAGCAGCGGATTGAGCCCGGCATAGAGAAAGCGGGAGGAGCCGATGATCAGCCCCACAAGCACGCTGAAGACGATGGACAGCCCAAAGCCGAGCAGGGTCATCCACAGCGTGTGTCCAGCGCCGCGCAGCAGCGGCCACTGGTATTGCACCATGGCACCGAACACTGCCGTGGGCGTGGGCACAAGAAAGCTGGACACCTTCAGGACCCGGCATGCGACTTCCCAAATCACGAAGAAGCCCACCGTGAACAGCAGTGGCGCAAGTTTTTGCGAAAGAGGCTTGGTCATGTCGCTGTCCTCGCGCCTTTGATCAATCCGCGCAGCTCATGCACGATGTCGGCAAAGGGGGGCGTGTACGTCACTTCAAGGTCGCGCGGGCGGGGCAGGTTGATCTCCCGTTCGGCGATCACCTTGCCCGGCCGCGCGCTCATGCAGAACACACGGTCGGAGAGAAAAACCGCCTCACGCAGATCATGCGTCACCAGCACGACCGTGAATTTCTTCAGCGCATGCAGATCGCGAATGACGCACCACAGCTCCTCGCGGGTGAAGGCGTCGAGCGCGCCGAACGGCTCGTCCAGCATGAGGAGTTTGGGGTCATGGATCAGAGACCGGCAGAGCGAGGCGCGCTGCTGCATGCCGCCGGACAATTGCCACGGGAATTTGTCGCCCAGACCTTTGAGCCCGACCGTCGCGAGCAGATCCTGCGCCTTCGCGATATACTCGGCCTTTTTGGCCCGCAACTGCGAGCGATGCGGCTGCACGATTTCGAGCGGCAGCATGATGTTGTCGAGCACGGTGCGCCACGGCAGCATCACCGGATTCTGGAACGCCATGCCGGCGATCTTGACCGGGCGGTCGACATGGCCGCCATCCACGACGATCGTGCCCTTCTGCGGAAACTGCAGGCCTGTCGCCAACTTCATCAGCGTGGATTTGCCACAGCCAGAGGGGCCAACGACGGCGGAGAACTCGCCCTCGTTGACCTTGATGCTCAAGCCTTCGACCGCCAGAGTCGCCGAGGCCCCGGCCTGCCCTCCGTAGGTGTGGGTCACATCTGTCAGCGCGATGAAGGACATTCGATTGTTCTCCCCCTTCCCCCCCTTCTCCTGCAAGGGGAGAAGAGCAAGAAAGCAAACTCAATCCAGCTTGCGGTCGGCGGCGGATGGCAGGAAATCGCTGACGAAAGCCGCGCCGGATTTCGCCTTGTCCTTGAAGGCGAAGGTGAGGCCGATCTGGTCAAGCGCCGTATTCCAGCGCGCCGCATCGATGCCGCCGATCCCGTTGGCCTTGGCCCAGGGCGTCGCCACGTTCATGTCGAGCGTCATCTTGAGGCGTTCCAGCTCCACATCGCGCTTGGCGACGTCGTTGCGCCGGATCACGCTGTCGATGGCACCATCGGGATTCTTCACCACGTCCTTGATGCTGCGGGTCAGCGCCCGCAGGAATTTGCGCACCGCCTCGGGATTTTCCGACATCATCCGGGGCGATACCATGATGACGTTGCCGTAGAGCTGCACACCGTAATCGCTCATCATCATCAACGTGATATCATCGGCAGGCACGCCGCGCGCCTTGATGTTGATGAAGGACGAGTTGGAAAATCCGAACACGGCGTCGACCTCGCCCGAGGCGAGCATCGGCTCACGGACGGGAAAGCCGACATTCTCGAATTTCATGGCACTGTCGTCGAGCTTGTTCACGGATTTGAAGATCGGCCATTGGGCGTAGGCCGCATCCGCGACCGGAGCCCCGAACTTCTTGCCCTCAAGACTCTTGACGTCGGTGGTTACACCGCGGGACTTGCGCCCGACGATCGAGAACGGTGGCCGGTCATAGATCATCATTACGGCCTTGACATCCACCGTCGGATTTTCGTCGCGAAAGCGGATGAGCGAATTCACATCGCCGAAGCTGATATCATAGGTGTTGGAGGCCACGCGGGGGATCGCTTCGCGTGATCCGTTGCCCGTATCGACCGTGACATCGAGGCCCTCGGCTGCGAACAGACCCTTGTCGATCGCGTTGACGAACAGGGCAGCCGGGCCTTCGAAACGCCAGTCAAGGGTCATGCGCACCTTCGTGGGCGCCTGCGCGATCGCAGGAGCCGCCAGGAAGGGAGCCGACACCAGTATCGGACCACTCAAGAGAGCTGCGGCGGTGGCCAAAATCGCGCGGCGGGTGAAGCGTGTCATGTCCTGTTTCTCCTCATGAAATCCATCAGTGATTTTTTGCTATAGGCGCAGCAAGTCCCTTGCAAGCCGCATGCCGCAAACTTCCCGATTATTTGCGAAAGGCCGATCACCCGCAAAGTGCTCAACCGCCCGGCACCCGCTTGGTCGCCCTTTTCCCCAATGTGCGCAAAGCCGCGTCTCGCCCCTTGACGCATGCGAAGTTTGCCGTATCTAGCAACTATCTGGCCGGGCCCCTCTGGCATGCACGTCGTGCATGCGATGTCGGCGGATATGATTTTCATCTGGCCCGGTTCACGCGTTCATTCTCAGCGCGTCATGTGTTCCTGGCCAATTGCATTGGGGAACTTTCATGACACAATTTCTGCTCACCGAATGGCTCGATAAACCGGTCTGGATGTGGCTCGGCTTCATGTCGATCGTCGTCGCCCTGCTCGCGTTCGACCTTGGAATCTGGCACAAGGATGACAAGGAGATGGGCATCTCCGAAAGTCTGTGGCTCTCGGCCTTCTACTTCGCGTTTTCCTGCGCTTACGGTGCAGCTGTCTGGTGGGCCTACAGCACCGGGGCACTCAAAACCTCTGATGGCGTGCACGCCGGCATCGCCTTTTTCACGGGCTTCTTCATCGAGAAAGCCCTGTCCATCGACAATGTCTTCGTGATTTCGCTCATTTTCGGCTTCTTCGCCATCCCGCGCAAATATCAATACCGCGCGCTGGTCTGGGGCATCATCGCGGTCATCGTGCTGCGCGGATTGATGATCGCCATCGGCGCGGAACTCGTCGAGCGCTACAGCTGGATTCTCTACATCTTCGGCGCCTTCCTCATCGCCACCGGCATCAAGATGCTGATGGTGCCTGACAGCGATCCGGACATTTCCAAGAACCCGGTGGTGCGTTTCTTCAAGAAGCACATGCGCGTGACCGATGAGCTGCACGATCAGAAGTTCTTCGTGCGCAAGCCTGATCCGGTCACGGGCAAACTGGTGCTCTGGGCGACGCCGCTGTTTCTGGCCCTCGCGGTCATCAACGTGGCGGACATCATCTTCGCTGTGGACAGCGTGCCGGCGATCTTCGCCATCACGACGGACACCTTCATCGTCTACACCGCGAACATCATGGCGATCCTCGGCCTGCGGGCGCTTTATTTCGCGCTGGCGGCCATGGTGCACCGCTTCCACTACCTGAAGTATGCGCTGGCCGCCGTGCTGATTTTCATCGGTCTGAAAATCTTCTGGAACGAGATCGTCGGCAAGCTCAACCCGGCCATCTCGCTGGGCGTGACCGTGACCCTGATCGCGGGTGGCATTATTTATTCCATGTGGAAGACGCGCGGCGAGACCGCTCACAAGCCGAGCTGAGACGATCGACCACAACACCAAGGCCGCCGGAGCAATCTAGCGGCCTTTCCTTTTGGGCCGCGATGGGCTCGACTGCGCAAGCCAATCCTTGGAGCTGCTCATGAGCGCTGTCGTGCCCTTTCGCGCACCCTACGCACCCGATGACGCCGGTTTGGCAATTGTATTGCTGCGTGAGGCGGCTCTGAGCCCCGTGCGTGAGGCCCGCATCGATCAATCCGCCACGGACATGATCAAGGCCATCCGCGCCGCAGGCGGGGGGCTGGGCGGCGTGGAAGACATGCTGCGGGCCTATGCGCTCTCCACCAAGGAAGGGCTGGCGCTGATGGTGCTCGCCGAAGCGCTGCTGCGCGTGCCGGACAGTGCCACGCAGGACCAGTTGATCGAAGACAAGCTGGGGCAGGGCGACTTTGCCCATCACGATCCGCGCTCGGATGCGTTTCTGGTCAATGCCTCGTCGTGGGCGCTGGGCATAACAGCGCGCATCATCCAGCCCGGCGAGCAGCCATCCAGCATTCTGGGCAGCCTTGCCAAACGCATCGGCGTGCCAGCGGTGCGCGCCGCGACGCGCCAGGCCAAGCGCGTGATGGGCAGCCATTTCGTGCTGGGCGAAACCATCGGCGAGGCGCTGAAACGCGCCACATCGGGCAGCGCGCGCAACTTCCGCTATTCCTTTGACATGCTGGGGGAGGGCGCCCGCACCGCCGATGATGCCTCGCGCTATTATGAGAGCTATGCCAAGGCCATCGCCGCCATCGGGCGCGAAGCGGGCAATGAGGCGCTCCCCAACCGCCCCGGCATTTCGGTCAAGCTCTCGGCGCTGCATCCGCGCTATGAGGCGTTGTCCCATGGGCGCGTCATGGCCGAGCTTGTGCCTAAAGTCATCGCGCTGGCGCGCCAGGCCAAGGCCTTCGATCTCAACTTCACAGTGGATGCCGAGGAGGCGGATCGGCTGGAGCTGTCGCTCGATGTCATTGCCGCCGTGGTGGCGGATGAAAGCCTGGCGGGCTGGGATGGGTTTGGTCTTGCGGTGCAATCTTACCAGAAGCGTGCGCGTGAGGTGATCCGCTGGCTGGCGGACCTCGCGCGGGTGCACAACCGCCGCTTCATGGTGCGCCTCGTCAAAGGCGCGTATTGGGATACGGAGGTGAAGCGGGCGCAGGAGCGCGGGCTGCCCGGCTATCCCGTCTGGACCCGCAAGGCGATGACCGACCTCAATTACATCGCTTGCGCCGACGATATGCTGGCGGCGCGGCCCCAGCTTTATCCGCAATTTGCCACGCACAATGCGCTGACGGTGGCGGCCATTCTGGAGCGTGCAGATCTTGAGCGCTTAGGTGGCCAGGGAGGCTTCGAGTTCCAGCGCCTGCACGGCATGGGTGATGCGCTCTATGAGCATCTTCTGGCGCAGCATCCGGGCGTCGCTTGCCGCACCTATGCGCCGGTGGGCGGACACAAGGATCTGCTGGCCTACCTCGTGCGCCGGTTGCTGGAAAACGGCGCGAATTCGTCTTTCGTGTCGCAGGCGGCTGATCCGGCCGTGCCGGTTGAAACCTTGCTGCGCCGTCCGCACAGCTGGATTGGCGCGGCTAACGGCGCCGCTCACCCCAGGCTGCCCCTGCCAGCGCAGCTCTACGGCGCGCGGAAGAATTCCGCAGGTGTTGAATTGGGGTATGAGGCCAGCCTGCATGCGCTCCAAAGAGAGATGGCAACGTCGCGCGCGGGGCTGCGACCCTTTGTTGAGCACACTGCAAAAGAGGCTGACATCCACCAAGCCTTTGCAGAGGCCGCGCAGGCCTTTCCCCACTGGAATGCCACACCGGTTGACGCGCGCGCTGGCGCTCTTGAGCGCGCCGCCGACCTGCTGGAGGCGCGGCGCGGGGCGTATCTGAGCGTGCTCCAATCAGAAGCCTTCAAGACGCTGGATGACGCTGTTGCCGAATTGCGGGAGGCCGTGGATTTTCTGCGCTATTACGCCTGCGAAGCGCGCCAGCATTTCAAAGCAGAAGGCGTAACGCTCCCCGGTCCCACGGGTGAGCAGAACATTCTGCGGCTGCGCGGACGCGGTGTGTTTGTCTGCATCAGCCCATGGAACTTTCCACTTGCCATCTTCACGGGGCAGGTCGCGGCCGCGCTGGCGGCCGGCAATGCCGTCATTGCCAAACCAGCAGAACAGACGCCGCGCATCGCCGCCATGATCGTTGACCTCCTGCGCGAGGTGGGGGTGCTGGCGGGCGCGCTGCATCTGGTGCAGGGCGCGGGCGATGTGGGCGCAGCGCTGGTGAAGCATCCCGCTGTTGCCGGAGTGGCCTTCACCGGCTCCACGGATGTCGCGCGGCTGATCAACCGCGCGCTCGCGGCCAAGGATGGCGCCATCGTGCCGCTGATTGCCGAGACGGGCGGCATCAACGCCATGATCGTGGATGGCACGGCGCTGCCTGAACAGGTGGCGGATGATGTGCTGCTATCGGCGTTTCGCTCGGCGGGTCAGCGCTGCTCGGCCCTGCGCCTGCTTTGCGTCGAAGAGCATGTGGCCGATCACATTTTGGAGATGATTGCAGGCGCCGCACGCGAGTTGAAGCTGGGTGACCCCGCCGATGTTTCGGTCCACATCGGCCCCGTGATCGACGCGGAAGCCAAAGCAGGGCTGGAGGTGCATATCGCAAACATGAAGCGCATGGCGAAAACGCATCTGGCAGGCGCGGCACCGGCGGAGGGACATTTCGTGGCCCCTCATATCTTCGAGTTGCCCTGGATTTCTGATCTAAAAGCAGAGGTGTTCGGCCCCATCCTGCATGTGGTGCGTTGGCGCGCGGGTGATCCCAAGCGTGGGCTGCGCCAGGTGCTGGAGGCCATATCCGCCACTGGTTTTGGCCTCACGGGCGGGTTGCACACGCGGATCGACGAGACCATGCGGCTGGTGGAATCCCTGAGCCCGGCGGGCAACCTCTATATCAACCGCAACATGATTGGGGCTGTGGTGGGCACGCAGCCCTTCGGCGGTTCAGGCCTCTCGGGCACCGGGCCAAAAGCGGGCGGTCCGCATTATCTCATGCGCTTTGCCAGCGAGCAGGTGATTTCCACCAACACGGCAGCTGCAGGTGGCAACGCCAACCTGATCGCCATGGGAGATGCATAAAGGGCGTAGGTTGACGCAGCGGAAGCGGTTTCAAATGGGATCTAAGAGTGCATTGCAACAGCTTAAAGTGCTTAATTTATAGGCATTGTTAATGTCTTTCAGTTAACCTCTCCCATGGTGTTGGGAAACTGTGATGGCTGTTTCAAAAAATAGATATTCCATAAAGACCTTGGCCGTATTTGCGTCCTTGATCGTAGTGATCCTGCTTGTGGTCAAGCACAGTCTCAGCATCAGGCATGAATACAAGATATATAATGCTTCTGTGGAAGCTGAAACAGCGGCAATACTACTGGGAAAGCTGTCGAAAGCGATATTACCACTGACATTTGAACGTTCAGTCGTGCAAGTCAGTCTTTCCATTCCAGGGACCGTCCCAGATGCGTTTCGGAAGATGATAGACGAAAAGCGTGCCCTGAATGACGCCGCGTTTGAGGATATGCGCAAGCGCGCAGGTCTTTCAAGCGATCCGTCTGTGCTGCAATTTCTTCGAGAAGCAGAACTTGTGAAAAACGAATTGGCAAGCCTGCGCAAAACGGTTGATGCCGATCTGCCCAGACCCTTGTCGCAGCGTGAATTTGGATCACGCGAGCAGGGCAATCGCTACATGGCCTTGATTGACCGTGCCATGGACGTCGGCAATCTGCTGCGGAAAAAGCAGACACTCGATGCAGCGGGAGTCACAAGTCTTGATGCGCTGCAGTCACGCGCGGCCGCCATCCGGGAATATGGAGGCCGGGGCCGCACGCAGTTTGCTATTGCTGCCTTGCATCGCACGCCCATCGACGCTGAGACTTTCGGCTTCATGCGAGAAAACCACGGCCAGGTCCTTCAGGCATGGGGGTACATGAGGGCCAATCGTGGCAATGTGGCACCTGGCATCGGCGCTGCAATGGATGATCTGCAAAAATCCTATTTCGAGGATTATAACTCTGTCCGCGCCGCGATGTATGCGGCTTCAGGTACGGGCCATTATCCATTAGGTTTTGATGCATTCTTCGCCCGGTCGGGTCAGGCATTGGCATCCGCCGAGCGTCTTGTGTTGTTGATCAACGACGAAATGGTCAAAGCCAGCGTTGAGGCACAGCGGACCAGTCTGCATGCGTTGCTGGGCGAAGTTGTTTATTCGCTCCTTGTCGCTGCTTCCATGGCACTTGTGATTTGGCTGCTGGTCGTGCGTGTCGTGACACGTATCAATGGCCTCAAAGCCTTGATGTTGCGACTTGCCGGGGGTGATACGGGCATCGACACATCCTCAGTGCGCGCCGATGATGAAATAGGCGACATGGCCAATGCGGTTGATGTATTTCGTGCCAATGTCCTGCGCCTTGAGGAGTTGAAAGAAGAGGAGCGCCTGCGCGAGACAGCCATTGTGCGTGAGCGCACTGCGGCCATGAACACCGTCGCAGACAGGTTCGCCGCCAGCGTTGGAGCCATCGTCAATGGTGTGGCGGGAGCTGCCCAGACACTTGAAGTCGCCGCCAAAGGGCTCTCTGCGAATGCCGGATCAACAGACGAACGTTCAAAAGATGTCGTTGCGGCTGTGACAACGGCTTCCCGCAATGTCGAGTTTGTTGCGGGTGCAGCCAGCCAACTGTCCAGCTCGGTTCATGAAATCAGTTCGCAGGTCGCGCATTCATCCACCATTTCCGCCCAGGCTGTTTCCGAGGCCAGCACAACCGCTGAAGAGTTCCGCAAGCTCTCCGGCGTCACGGATCAGATTGGGTCGGTCGCATCCATGATTTCTGATATAGCCTCAAGAACGAACTTGCTGGCACTCAATGCCACAATAGAGGCCGCCCGTGCTGGTGATGCCGGCAGAGGTTTTGCGGTTGTGGCCAATGAGGTGAAGCTGCTTGCCGAGCAGACAACGCGGGCCACGCAGGAAATCGGCATGCAGATTCAGGCGATAAAATCTTCTGCCGATAGCAATGTCACAGCCATCAACAACATCCAGAATACGATCAGCAAAATGCACTCGATTGCATCCTCGGTTGCATCAGCCGTCGAGGAGCAGAGCGCAGCGACACAAGAAATTGCCACAAACATTGCTGAGGCGAGTGACGGTGTACGTGTGGTTACAACCAACATAGCAAGCGTTCAGGAGTCCGCTGCGCTTTCTAGCAATGAGGCGGAGCAGGTGCTCAATGCTGCGCGCGAATTATCCACCCAGGCTGAAGCCATGCGCGCGGAAATTGAGGGCTTCATCAACTCGATACGCGAAGCGGCCTAGGCCGCGAACTCATAAAAAGAGGGGCATTTGATGGGCTTCAGGGTCAAAAATGACCGCAAGCGGCGTGCCGCCTTGACGTCCGTCCAGGCAAGGGCCGGTTGCGGGCAGGTTTGCTCGTCAAGTCCACCGCAGGCGCGGTGAATGTGGGCCATCTTTTGCCGCCTGCTCCTTCCAAACCGGACGGTTGACGGCGGATCAGCCAACAAAACCTGATCTTTCCATTCCCTCGCGTCAGATACCCCTCCTTTTATGATTTTCACGGCCTAAGCATTCACGCCAGTGCCGTGTTGTGCCGCGACATGCCACAGTGGTCAGCATCGACTGTTCGTGAAAGCATTGCCTTGAACCGCACAACACGCCTGCGTCCCACCCTCGAAGAAGCGCTGCATCTGCGACACCGGCGGGGCAAGCCGGTTCGCATCGGCCTTGTGGGCGCCGGACAGATGGGCACCGACATTCTCATGCAGATGGGCCTGATGCAGGGCATCGCGGTGGTGGCTTGCGCCGCCACGCATCCCGAGCATGTGCAACTTGCGCTGGATGTGGCGGGCGATGGCCGGAGCGCCGTCATTGTCAGGACGGTGGCGGAAGCGCGCGCCTGCATCCGCCGTGATGTCATCGCCGCGCTGCACTCCCTGGAAACGCTGTGCCTGATCCCCGAGGTGGATGTCGTGATCGACGCCACCGGTCGTCCCAATGCGGGCGCGGAGGTGGCCATGGCCGCCATCGCGGCGGGCAAGCATGTGGTGATGATGAATGTGGAAGCCGATGTGACGGCGGGCGCGTATCTCGCCGCGCAGGCGCGCCGCAAGGGCGTGGTCTACACGCTGGGCGCGGGCGATGAGCCAAGCTCCACCATGGAGATCATCCGCTTCGCGCGCACGCTCGGTTACCCCATTATTGCGGCGGGCAAGGGCAAGAACAACGCTTTCAAGACAGATGCCATGCCCGACGATTACCTGGCCGAGGCCAAGCTGCGCAACATGAACCCGCGCATGCTGGTGGAATTCGTCGATGGCTCCAAGACCGCCGTGGAGATGACATGCATCGCCAATGCCACGGGCCTGGCGCCCGATGTGCCCGGCATGCACGGGCCGGATGCGCCGCTCGCAGAACTGCAGGATTACTTTCGCCCCAGGAGCGAAGGCGGCATTCTCACCCGCAAGGGGGTGGTGGATTACTCTGTCGCCAAGGGGGTCGCCCCCGGCATTTTCGTGGTCATCGAAGCGCCGCATCCGCGCGTGCTGGAGCGGCTGGATGATTTGAAAGTGGGCAAGGGGCCGTATTATGCGCTCTACCGCCCCTATCACCTCACCAGCCTGGAAGTGCCACTGACCGCCGCCAGCGCCGTGATTTTTGGCGAAACGTTGATGACGTCGCTGCCCGTTCCGGCGGGTGAAGTTGGTGCCATGGCCAAGCGCGCCATCGCGGCGGGTGAAACGCTGGATGCCATAGGGGAGACCTGCTACCGCGGCTATGCCTTGTCGCGTGTCGATGCGGCTGAGCGGGGCATTCTGCCGCTTGGCCTGGCGCATCAGGCCAAAGTGCTGCGCCCCATCGCCAAAGACACCCTGATCACCCGCGCCGATGTGCAGCCCGACAGGCGGCTGAAAATCGTGGCGCTGCGCAAGGCGCAGGAGGCCATGGTCGCGCGGCTGCTGGCACATCTGTAATGCGGATCCTGATCACAGGCTTCGGGCCGTTTCCCGGCGCGCCGCATAACCCCACAATGCAGATCGTTCGGCATATGGGCGCGCTTCAATCCCCTGCTTTTGCCAGTGTGACGCGCATCACACGCATCCTGCCCACCACATGGGCCATGCTTGAAAACCTGCATGCCATACTGGCTGAGACACAGCCCGATGCGGTGCTGATGTTTGGGTTGGCCGGCCGCCGCCGCGCCATCACGCCCGAACTTGTGGCGCGCAACCGTGCCAGTGTGCTGCGGCCCGATGCGGTTCGGTACAGGCCAACGGCGCTGCTTTTGACGCGCGGCGCTGGGGCAGCACGCCGCTCTACCTTTGACGCCGCGAAGCTGACGGCAGTGCTCAAGGCCAGCGGCCTGCCTGCCAGGGTCTCACGCGATGCAGGCGATTATTTGTGCAACGCGCTCCTCTGGCATGTGCTCGGGGCAGGCATTCCAGCCATTTTCATTCATGTGCCGCGCCCGCTGAAGATGATGCCAAAGGCGCGCGTTCAGCGGCTGCGCCCAGGCAAGAAGGAACTGGAGCGCGCCGGGGAGGTGGTTCTGCGCGCGATCATGCGTCAGGCGCGAACTCCAGCGCCACGCCGTTGATGCAGTAGCGCAGGCCGGTAGGCGGCGGTCCATCAGGAAAGACATGGCCGAGGTGTCCGCCGCACTGGCTGCAATGCACCTCCGTACGCGTCATGCCGAACTTGCGGTCCACCGTGGTGCCGACAGAGCCCGCCAGCGGTTGGTCGAAGCTGGGCCAGCCGGTGCCGCTCTCGAACTTCTTGCCAGCGACAAACAGCTTCTGCCCGCAACCAACACAGGAGAAGGTGCCCGCGCGCTTCTCATGGTTGAGCGCGCAACTGCCGGGTCTTTCCGTGCCATGGCCGCGCAGCACATCATATTGTTCAGGCGTCAGCAACGTGCGCCACTCTGCATCGGTTTTAATGACTGGAAAAGGTGTGTCGTTCACGCGTGCCACTCCCGAGAGGTTGCCGGTTTCAAAACGTCTGAAGAAAGCCCGGATCATATTCAGCATGATTGTTTAATGGGCAGCCGGTGTGGTCACTGCAATGGGAAGCGAAACCGAGCGCCTGCGATTTATTCGCAGGGCAGCCAGCGCTGCCATGACAAGGCCGAGGCCCAGCACCCACCATGCAGGGCGAATCACGTAGGAAAAATCAAGGTTGGAGGCGAGCACCCGCCAGCCCGGCACGCCCGTCATGAAGCCATACCACAGCGCTTCACCCAGGCCCGTCAGCAACGCAGCAGCCACGCTCAGCAGCGCCAGTGAAAGCGGACCCGTGCTGAGTTTGACCTTGCGCAGCAGGCGAAATCCCATCAGCCAGAAAAACACACCCGTGTTCAGCGCGGCTTCAGTGATGTCGATCTTGGATTGCAGCAGGTAGTGCAGCAGCGCCAGCGCCGTGAGCGCGTAGACACTGGCATGCAGGCGATTCCAGCGCGCGCTGCCCAGCCGACGGATCATGCCATCGGTGGAGGTGACCCCCAGCACCGCCAAGCCGAGCAGGGCGACAAACCCGATCGTGAGGTAGAACCGCAGCGCGATCTCGCTCACCACCTTGCCAAGGTCCCAGATCATTACGGTGTAGAGGGCCAGATGCAGCGCTACATACGCCAATGCACCCAGGCCCAGCATGCGCCGCACGAGGATAAGCTGCGGCCATTGCGCGATGGAGCGCAGCGGCGTGACGGCCAGCGACAGCATCAGAAAACGCACCGCCCAATCGCCGGTCTGGTGAATGGCCTCCGTCAGGGGCTTTGCGCCAAGCCAGCCGGCCATGGCTTGCACCGCAAGCCAGGCCACGGGCACGAGCAAATATATGAACACGCCAAGCTTGAGCGGCGAGAGCCGCCCGGCGCGGTCATTCCAGGGCATGGAAAGCGAGGCAGGTGGTGGTTGCATGTATGGCCTTATGCAATTTCTGGCGGCGGGAACAAGCCGTCCCAACGCAGATTTGATGCGCCGTGAAGGCAAAGCCATCACGGCGTAGAACAACACCAAGTCACGCCAGCGCACCCGCCGGCCGCACTTCGCCCGTGCGTAGGCCATTCCAGTTCGTCATGGGCTGGGTGAGCAAGGGGCCGAGCGTCGCCTCTTCCGCATGATCCAGCGGCAGAAACCGGCGCACAAGCGCGGCCATCATCACTTCGGCGGCGCGCGTCGTGCCATCATCGCATTTGAGCGCAATGCCCATGCCCAGCTCGGGGAAGCTCGCGCAGTAGACACCCTCCGCCCCCACCTTGACGAAGGCACGCGCCCCAAGGGCCTGCATCAGAACTGTGTCGAAGCGGTCCGTGCCCGCGACAGAAAACGGTGCGGCCGCGACAGCCCGGCGAATGCGCGCAACAGCCTTGGCGCGGAGGCTTCCCAGCCCATGGCCAGTGCCAAAGCGCGCAAAGCCAAGCGCCAGCGCGCGCAAGGGGAGGGCATAGGTCGGGATCGAACAACCGTCTGTGCCGCAGGTTGCCTGATTGGCCAGCGCCACGCCGGTCATGTCCTCCATAGCGGCCGTCACGGCTCGCATGGTGGGGTGATTGGCCCCCACATAACCCGCAGGATCGTGCTCCAGCGAGCAGGCGGTGCAGATGAAGCCCGCATGCTTGCCCGAACAATTGTTGTGCAGCGCTGACGGTGCGCCTGTTGCGAACAGAGGCTCCAGGCTGTCGCGCAAGCGGCCCCAGGGCGCGGCTTTCTCGGCCAGCCGATGGGCACGCATGGGCCAGTGCGCCCCGCACTCCAGGCTGCGTGCATCGCGTCCGGCTTTGGCCAGCATGCTCGCCGCCAGAGCCGCATGGGCTAGCTCACCGTTATGCGAGGCGCAGGCCAGCGCGATTTCCGCATCCGTCAGGCCAAAGCGCTCTGCGGCGCCGCTCTCGATCAACGGGATCGCTTGCAGGCCTTTGATGGCCGATCGGGGAAAAATCGGGCGGTCGATGTCGCCGATTTCCAGCACCAATGCGCCGTCAGCATCCACCACAGCGATTGCACCGCGATGCGCAGACTCCACCATTCCGCCCCGCAGCGCCTCGACCAGAACGGGATTGGTCATAGCGCCGCTGCAGTTTCGCGCCGCCGGTTGCGCACGAAGAGCCCGAAGATGATGGCCAGCGTCAGCGCAAACGCGAACCATGTCAGGGCGTATTCGAGATGCTTGTTGGGGATGCGCGCCATCAGCGCCTTGGCATCCAGCCCCACGGGTGCAACCGAGCCGTCAGGGCCGCGCTCTTCGTCGATGAAATACGCCGTCGCAACATCTGCAAGACCAGCGGCCGTCGCCAGCCTGGCCGGATCCCGGTTGAAGTAATCCCCGCGCGCGGGCACATCGGCCGGTGCAAACGGCCCCTGGTTTTCCGGGTGGCGGATCAGGCCCGTGATGGTTTGAGGCCCTGTCGGCGTTTCGATGGCGGGCGCGCGCCCATCGGAATTGGCAGGCACAAAGCCCCGGTTGACAAACACCGTGCCGCCACCATCCAGCGCCAGGGGCGTCATCCAGAAAAAACCGAGGCCGCCCAACTCGCGCAGGTTCCGGGGTGCCGCGAGCGTCACCCGCACGGGCACGCTGCGCGCCGTCAGATATTGCCCTGTCACGCGCACGCGTGTCAGTTCCGGCGGCACGCTGTCTTTGGCAAGCGCCATGGGCGCAGCGCCGATGGACTGCTGCAATCCGCCGAGAAACTGCTCCTTCTCCGCCTTGCGCTGCAATTGCCACACGCCAAGCGCCAGGAGAACAGCCAGAGCGATGCCGGTCATCACAGCCGGAATCACGATGCTCTTGCCGGCGCCGGTTGTGTTGGCCCTGTTCATGATTTATGCCGCGCCTCCTCGGCCTTGGTGGCGTATTGCCGGTGGATCATCGCCGCTTTCAAGGGGCGCAGCAGCCCCAGGCACATCACCGCGCCCAGCGGCAGGCAGATGGCCATAGTCAGCCAGATCGGCGGCGCATAGTTGACCTCAAGAAAAAGCGCGAGGCCCACGATGAAAGCTCCGCCACCCAGCATGATGAAGACGGCTGGTGCATCGCCACTGTCCGCAAAGGCATAATTGAGCCCGCAGGCCGTGCAGGCCGGTTTCAGCTTGAGATAGCCATCAAAGAGGGGGGCGTTGCCGCATCGCGGGCAGGCATTACCGGATGGCATGTCTTGATCCCTTCAAATGACGAAGGGCGGCCAGGTACCACGCCCCGCCGCCCTCGATGTCACAGGCTGAAGTCTCAGTGCGCGGCGGCCATGCCCCAGTGCGACCCCCAGAGGTAGATCGCGACGAACAGGAACAGCCAGACCACATCGACGAAGTGCCAGTACCAGGCTGCAAACTCGAACCCGAGATGCTGCTGGGACGTGAAATGATTTCTGTAGGCACGGATCAGGCAGACCGCGAGGAAGATGGTTCCGATGAGGACGTGGAAGCCGTGAAAGCCTGTCGCCATAAAGAAGGTGGCGCCGTAGATATGACCGGAGAAGCCGAAGGCGGCATGGCCATACTCATAAACCTGCACCACCGAGAACAGCGCGCCCAGCAAGACAGTGGCCCAGAGACCCTGCTTCAAGCCCTCCCGGTCATTGTTGAGCAAAGCGTGGTGGGCCCAGGTCACGGTGGTGCCCGAAGTCAGCAGGATCAGCGTGTTGAGCAGCGGCAGGTGCCAGGGGTCAAACACCTCGATGCCCTTGGGTGGCCAGACACCGCCCAGCTTTTCGACACGGGCGTACTGAATCGCCTCATTGGCAAACAGGGACGCATCGAAATAGGCCCAGAACCACGCCACGAAGAACATCACTTCGGACGCGATGAACATGATCATGCCGTAACGGTGGTGAATCTGCACGACGCGCGTGTGATCGCCCCGGTCAGCCTCGCGGATCACATCGCCCCACCATGCGAACATGACATACAGGATGCCAAGCAGGCCCGCCCCGAAGAAATAGGGCCCGACCTTGAGCCCCATCATGGTCATGCTCTTCATCCACATCACGGCACCGATCGCCATGACGAAGGCCGAAACGGACGCCACGAAGGGCCATGGTGATGGGTCAACCAGATGGTAATCGTGGTTCTTGGTCTGGGCTCCAGCCATGGTGTGCCTCGTTCTTTTCTACTTCAGCGCGTGATCGATGCAGGTGCCGCCGCAGCCAGCGGCTTCACCTGCGTTCTGGATGGAAAGAAGGTATATGACAAGGTGATGCTGCGCACATGGCGCGCATCCGAATTGGTTTCTATCGCGGGGTCAACAAAGAACACCACAGCCTCCTCGCGGCTTTCGCCGGGCTTGAGCACCTGATCGGTGAAGCAGAAACACTGGATCTTGCTGAAATACCCCCCGGTGATCTCTGGAGATACGCCGTAAGAGGCGATGCCCACTGTCTCGCGGTCGCTGGTGTTGGTCAGGCGGTAGTAAACGGTCGCGACATCGCCGGGCAGCACGGTCACGGTTGTTGTCTCGGCATCAAATCGCCAGGGCAGACCGGTCACGTTGGCATCGAATCGCACTTCGATCGGGCGGGTGCCGCGCACCGATGGGCCCGCCTTCGCCACCATCGTGGTGCCGCCGTAACCGGTGGTGCGGCAGAACCAGTCGTAAAGGGGCACCGCCGCAAAGCTCGCACCCAGCATCAGCGCACCCAGCCCCCCTGCAAGGACTGCGACCTTGATATCGGAACGACCGCTGGCCATGGCTTCAGATTCCCTTGTTGAGGATGCCCGCACCCATCTTGAAGATGGTGATCAGGTAAAACAGGATCGCGAGAAACACGAGCGCGCCCGCAATCGCGAGCGAACGCGTCTTCTGCCGGCGCTTGTCGGCGGGCGATGGTGTCAACCCGGTGGATTTCAGATCGGACATCATGCTCACCAGAAACCCCTTTGCATCGCCAGCTTGTCCAGCAGAATGATCGCAAACAGCACGAACAGATACAGCATCGACTGGCCGAACATGCGCCAGCACGCCTTGGGCTCTGCAGCCGTATCTGCCTTGCGCAGGATATCAGCCGCAAGCCAGATCATCCACACGCCCCCCAGCACCGCAAAGGCCCCGTACACAAGGCTGTTGAAGCCTAAAATCGTTGGCAGCAGACCCGTGAAGGCCAGAGCAATGGAATACCACAGAATCTGCCTGCGCGTCGCCGCATCGCCCGCGACATTGGGCAGCATGGGCACGCCCGCCGCGCCGTAATCCGCCTTCTTCACCAGCGCCAGTGCCCAGAAATGGGGCGGCGTCCAGATGAAGATGATGGCGAACATCACGATGCTTTCCAGGCTCATGCCGCCCGTCATCGCCGCCCAGCCCACCATGGGGGGAAAAGCTCCCGCGGCCCCGCCGATGACGATGTTCTGCGGTGTCCGGCGCTTGAGCCACATCGTGTAGACCGCGACGTAGAAGAAAATGGTGAAGGCCAGAAAGCCCGCGGCAAACCAGTTGGTCGCCATGCCGAGGGTGAAGACCGATATGGCGGCAAGAAAAAGCCCGAAGCCCAGAGCCTCGCCGGGCAGAATGCGACCGCCAGGTACGGGACGATCGGCCGTGCGGCGCATCTTCGCGTCGATGTCGGCATCGTACCACATGTTGAGCGCCCCGGAGGCGCCGCCGCCCACTGCGATGCAGAGGATCGCAATGGCCGCAAGACCCGGATGCATGGTGCCGGGGGCCGCGACAAGGCCCACGAGAGCCGTGAAGACCACCAGCGTCATCACACGTGGTTTCAGCAGGGCGATGAAATCACGCACGGAGCCCGCCGACAGGACGTCGCCTGCGGGTTCATCAACTGTGGTTGCGCGTCCGTTCATGGGTTCGACAGTCCGTTGTGAGGGTAACCCCTTCAGACAAACGGCCCCGCCGAGGCAGAGCCACTTGGCTGAAAGGGCTGGCGCGTGGCCAGCCCGATCAAGAGTTCAATGCGCTTCTTCGGTGATGCGTGGCAGCGTTTCGAACTGGTGGAAGGGAGGCGGCGAAGGCAGCGTCCATTCCAGTGTCGTGGCACCCACGCCCCAGGGATTGTCGCCCGCCTTCTCCTTGCGGATGAGTGCAATGGCCATGCCTACGAAGAACACCAGCATGCCGGCAGCAAAGATGTAGGAGCCGATCGAGGAGATGTAGTTCCAGCCAGCGTAGGCATCGGGGTAGTCCACGTAACGGCGTGGCATGCCGGCGAGGCCGAGGAAATGCTGCGGGAAGAACAGGATGTTGGCACCCACGAACGACACCCAGAAGTGCGTGTGGCCGACCCAATCGGGGATCATGTAGCCGGTCATCTTGGGGAACCAGTAGTACCATCCTGCGAAGATACCGAACACGGCGCCGAGCGACAGCACGTAGTGGAAGTGCGCCACCACGTAATAGGTGTCGTGCAGCACCCGGTCCACGCCCGCGTTGGCCAGCACCACACCCGTGACGCCGCCGACGGTGAACAGGAAAATGAAACCGATGGCCCAGACCATGGGCGGGCGGAAGGAGATCGAGCCGCCCCACATCGTGGCGATCCAGGAGAAGATCTTCACGCCGGTCGGAACCGCGATCACCATCGTCGCCGCCATGAAATACTGCTGCGCGGCCAGGCTGATGCCCGAGGTATACATATGGTGCGCCCAGACCACGAAGCCGACCACGCCGATCGCCACCATGGCATAGGCCATGCCGAGGTATCCGAACACGGCCTTGCGGCTGAAGGTCGAAACGATCTGGCTGATGATGCCGAAGGCTGGCAGGATCAGGATGTACACTTCAGGGTGGCCGAAGAACCAGAACAGGTGCTGGAACAGGATCGGGTCCCCGCCGTTGGCCGGGTCAAAGAAGGCCGTGCCGAAGTTGCGGTCCGTCAGCAGCATGGTGATCGCACCCGCCAGAACAGGCAGGGAGAGCAGGAGCAGGAAGGCCGTCACCAGCACCGACCACACGAACAGCGGCATCTTGTGCATGGTCATGCCAGGCGCACGCATGTTGAAGATGGTGGTGATGAAGTTGATGGCCCCCAGGATCGACGAAGCGCCGGCGATGTGGAGTGCGAGAATTGCGAAATCCATGGCCGGGCCCGGCGAGCCCACAGTCGAGGACATGGGCGGATAGATCGTCCAGCCCCCGCCAAAACCGCGGTCATCGGGGCCAGGGCCACCGGGCACGAACATCGAGATGATGAGCAGCCCAAGCGCGGCCGGCAGCAGCCAAAACGAGATGTTGTTCATGCGCGGGAAGGCCATGTCCGGCGCGCCGATCATGATGGGGATGAACCAGTTGGCAAAGCCGCCGATCAGCGCGGGCATGACCATGAAAAAGATCATGATGAGCGCATGGCTGGTCACGAAGGCATTGTAGGTGTGGGCGTTTGCGAAAATCTGCATGCCCGGTTCCTGCAATTCCATGCGCATGGCCACGGACAGCGCACCGCCAATGATCCCCGCGCAGAGCGAGAAGATCAGGTACATCATCCCGATGTCCTTGTGGTTCGTCGAATACACATAACGACGCCACCCGGTTGGATGGGCATGCATGTGATCGTGGTCGTCTGCATGAGCTGCGGCAGTTGCCATTCTCATATTCCCCATTTTAGGCGCAATGAAAGATCGGTCGCGTTGGTTCAGTTCGATGGCGTCGAGGCCGCCGTGCGAACGGGGCTCTCGTCGATGGTCGAGGCATATTTCTTCTTCGCACCCTCAAGCCATTCGGCGTATTTGGCGGGCGAGACGATGCGGATGGCGATCGGCATGAAAGCGTGGCTGGTGCCGCACAGTTCCGAGCACTGGCCGTAATATATGCCTTCGCGCGTCGCCTTGAACCATGTCTGGTTGAGGCGGCCCGGCACGGCATCGCGCTTCACGCCGAGGGATGGCATGGCGAAGGCATGCATGACATCGGCAGCCGTGACCTGAACGCGGATGTTCTGGCCCAGGGGCAGCACGATCTCGTTGTCCACGGCCAGCAGACGCGGCACTTCGTAGGGTTTGGCACCCTTCGCCATGGCGTCGGCGCGCTGCTTTTCGTCGAGCATGATGGCATCAAAGCCAAAGCCGCCCGAATCCTTCGTGTATTCAACGCTCCAGTACCATTGCTTGCCGGTCACCTTGATGGTGACGTCGGCCGGTGGAAATTCCTCCTGCATCTTGAGCAGGCGGAAGGAGGGGATGACGACAGCCAGCAGGATCAGCACCGGCACCAGGGTCCACACCACCTCGATGGTCGTGTTATGCGTCACGCGTGAGGGCACGGGATTGGCTTTTTCGTTGAACTTGATGGCAACCCAGATGAGAAGCCCCAGCACGAACACGGAAATCGCCGTGATAAGAATGAAAAGTCCCGTGTGCATGGATGTGACGAAATCCATGATCTCCGAGGCTGATCCCTGCAATGTCATTTGCCACGGCGCAGCTTGGCCCAGCCCTGGCTCCTGCTGCGCGAGGGCAGCAGCGGGCTGGAGCAGCGCCAAGACACCAAGCAGACCAATCCCGGCCAGTAGGTCACGTCCAGAACGCAGATTTAGTCGATTCCATGCAAGGCGCATGTCATTATCCCTCGTGTCTGACGCTTGGCAAAGCCGTCGATGCGCAACCAAGCCGCTGTAGAAAGCAATGTAGGGGCTTTCATCACAGTGTGCGTGTCCTTTCAACACAAACTCGTTGATTTTCTAATGCGTCATATGCACGCTCGCCCTATTGGTGCCATGTTCCTTGACTGACAGGTGAGCGCTGCTAACCGGGAGCTGTGCGCCCCGCGACGTCCGGAATCGCGGACCAGACAGGACATTCGACCATGATCAGCCCTTTGAGATTGCCTGCTCTGGTGAAGGCAGCTGCCCTTGCAGCGGCAGCCAGCCTTGTGACGGGCGCGCCGCCTGCGGCCGCGCAGGGTGTGCTCAAGGGCAACTTCAACGATTGGGAGCTGCGCTGCGAGCAGCCTCAGGGCAAGGAGGAGCAATGCATCCTCTACCAGAATGTGGCGGATGAGAATGATTCGAACATCAATGTGGTCGTTGTCGTGCTGCGCATCGTGGAAGGGGGCACGGATGGAAAACCGGTGACCCGCAAGCCTGTGCTGCGCGTGATCGCACCCTTGGGTGTGCTCTTGCCGCGTGGTCTGGGGCTGCGCATCGAAAGCGCGGCCGAAAAGGATGCGCAGGGCAAACCCGTGATCAAGGACATCGGCTCGACAGGCTTCGTCAAATGCGTGCCATCGGGCTGCGTGGCAGAGGTGGAGATCGACGACAAGCTGGCCATTGAACTGCGCAACGGGCGCTCGGCCACCTTCATCATCTTCGACAAGCCCAATGAAGGGCGCGGCTTGCCGCTGTCCCTGGCCGGAATCGAGCGGGGCATGCAGCAGCTGAAATGAGCAAGCGCGGCAGATGCCGCACATTGGCGTTTGCCGCGCATTCGTGGCAGAAGGTTTTGAAACAGGTTATGGTTTTGCGGTCAGTCTCACGGGTTCCCATGCGTTTGGCATTTTCTTTGGTGGTTTTCGGCGCCCTGGCTCTGAGCGGGTGCAGCGGTGGCATTCCCGGTCTGGGAGGCAGTCCCTCCGCTCCGGTAGCAGACCCGGCGCAGCAGACAGGCGCCGGCGCAACCCTGCGCAACTTCGCACTTTACGGCGGGCCAACGGTGCCGCCGAGCCAGAAGCCCGACGACGAGCGCGATCTGGGCTGTCCCACGCTTGATATTCTCGAAGGTGCCGCAGGCTACCGTGGCCGGGGCAGCGGAGAGGCGGCTTCCGCAGTGTCCTATCAGGCCTCGATCGTGCGCACGGCACGCGAATGCGTGACGCAGGGCAACCAGATGCGTCTGCGCATCGGCATCGAAGGGCGATTGCTGCTCGGTCCCAACGGTAAGGCCGGGAACTACTCCGTTCCCGTGCGTGTCGTCGTGAAGCGGCGCAAGGATATCGTGGCCCAGCGGTTCGTGCAGGTCGCGGTCTCTGTGCCGGCTTCCGATACACAGACCGATTTTTCCATCGTCGAAGAGACCATCACCGTGCCGATCACACAGTATGATCCGGGCGACGAGTACGACATCTACGTCGGCCTTGATCCCACCGGCGCGCAAGCCCAGCGCCAGGATCGCCGCAAGAGACGCTAAAATACATCTGAATTGCGCAATCGCCGCATTGACTGGCGGTCATCGCCCGCTATCTGAGATCAGATAGACAGTCCCCTGCGGGAGAGTGTCGGATATGTGACGGTGTCAGTTATCCGGCCGCCGAAGGCGCAACCGCCCCGGAAACGCTCAGGCCCATGGACCGCAGGGTCGATCGCATGGCAGCCTCACAAGGCTGCAGTGCGGTTCCTGTCACTCTGGAAAGCAGAGGTCTGCATCAGGCGGAGCCTCTCACCGACGGAGTAAGCGTGGCACCGCAAGGCCGCCCGTGAAATCTCTCAGGTCCACCCGACAGAGGGGGCGTTGCACGGAGAATTTCTCCGTACGGCCGCGCTTTCTCGTGTTCTGGTGGTGACCCATGGCCGAATTGGCCTCCGATCAACCTGTATTGAAAACAGCGCTGCATGGCGCCCATGTAGCATCGGGTGCCCGCATGGTTCCCTTCGCGGGCTATGACATGCCCGTGCAGTATCCACTCGGCATCATGTCGGAACACATCTGGACACGCACTCATGCCGGCCTGTTCGATGTCTCGCACATGGGGCAGTGCTTCGTCATTGCGCTCGATGGTTCGCATGAAAGCGCCTGCCGCGCACTGGAAACCCTGGTTCCGGCGGATATTCTGGGGCTTCAGCCCGGTCAGCAGCGCTACACGCAATTTCTCAATGCCGAGGGCGGGATTCTCGATGACCTCATGGTCACGCGCCACGCGGACCCCGCCAATGCCGGTGCGCTGATGCTGGTGGTCAACGCGGGCTGCAAGGAACAGGATTACGCCCATATGACGGCCCATCTGCCCGCAGGCGTGGCGCTCAAACGCCGTGATGACCGTGCGCTGCTCGCCTTGCAGGGGCCGGAAGCGGCTGCTGTGCTGGCGGAACTCGCACCCGGCGTGGCGATCATGCCCTTCATGAGCAACATGGATGTGATGATCGCGGGCGTGCCCTGTTCGGTCTCGCGGTCCGGCTACACCGGCGAAGATGGATACGAGATTTCTGTCATCAACGACGAGGCCGGACGGCTCTGGGGCGCGCTGCTGGCCGATGACCGCGTGAAGGCGATAGGCTTGGGCGCGCGCGATTCGCTGCGCCTCGAGGCAGGCCTCTGTCTCTATGGCCATGACATCGACACCACGACATCGCCCATTGAAGCGGGCCTTGGCTGGTCCATCCAGAAGCGGCGGCGCGAAGAGGGCGGTTTTCCCGGCCATGCCCGCGTGCAGCGTGAGTTGACAGACGGCCCATCGCGCAGACGCGTGGGTATCCTGCCCGAAGGCCGCCAGCCCGCCCGCGAAGGCACGGAAATCTTACATGAGGGGCGCAAGGTTGGGCTCGTCACCTCCGGCGGTTTTGGCCCCACATCCGGCGGCCCTGTGGCGATGGGTTACGTGGAAGCCACTTGCGCTGCACCCGGCACGCCGCTTGCCTTGAATGTACGCGGCAGGGAACTGCCGGCCCGCGTCGTGAAATTGCCCTTCGTCCCCAACCGCTTTTACCGCGCACCACACGTCTGAGGAGCCCCCCATGACAACCCATTATACCAAGGACCACGAGTGGATTCGCGTGGATGGCGACGTCGGCACGGTCGGCATCACCGACTATGCGCAGCAGCAACTGGGTGATGTCGTGTTTGTGGAACTGCCCGCCAAGGGCAAGGCCTTGTCCAAAGGCGGCGAGGCCGCCGTGGTCGAGAGCGTCAAGGCCGCCTCCGAGGTCTATGCCCCCGTCACGGGCGAGGTGGTGGACACCAACACCGCGCTGGAAGGCGCGCCCAGCACCGTGAACGAAGACCCCGCCGGCAACGGCTGGTTCATGCGAGTCAAGCTTGCCAACAAGGAAGAACTGGAGGGCCTGATGAGCGAGCAGCAGTATCAGGATTATCTGAAGACCATCAGCTGAATTGTTTTCCCTTCTCTTGCGGAAGGTCAAGGAGCCACCCCATGCGCTATCTGCCCCATACCCCTGAAGACCGCGCCTCCATGCTCGCCCGCATTGGCGTCAAGGATATCAACGCCTTGTTTGCCAATGTGCCGGGCGGCATGATCCTCGCTGAACCTGTCGACCTGCCATCGCATGCGGGCGAGCTTGAAGTGGAGCGTGAACTGGGCGCGCTGGCGGCGCAGAACCGCGCGGCGGGCGCGGGCCCGTTTTTCGTGGGCGCGGGGGCTTACAAGCACCATGTGCCGGCAACCGTGGATCACTTGATTCAGCGCTCGGAGTTTCTGACCTCCTACACGCCGTATCAGCCTGAAATTGCGCAGGGCACCACGCAGTATCTCTTCGAGTTCCAGACCCAGGTGGCGAACCTCACCGGTATGGATGTGGCCAATGCCTCGATGTATGACGGGTCCACCTCCACGGGCGAGGCGGTGCTGATGGCGCACCGCATCACCAAGCGCGGCAAGGCCGTGCTGTCGGGCGGCTTGCACCCCCACTACGCCGAGGTGGTCAAGACGCTTTCCAAGATGTCGAGCGATCAGGTGCATGCCCTGCCAACGGATGTGCTGGCCAGCGAGGACATCATCGCCAGCATTGACGCCGACACCTCCTGCGTCGTTGTGCAATCGCCCGATGTCTTCGGCAACCTGCGGGATCTCGCGCCCATCGCCCGCGCCTGCCACGCCCATGGCGCGCTGCTCATCGCCGTCTTCACGGAGGCGGTGAGTTTGGGCCTTATCGAGCCACCGGGTGCTCAGGGCGCAGACATCGTGGTGGGCGAGGGCCAGAGCATCGGCAACAGCCTCAACTTTGGCGGACCGTACATCGGCCTCTTCGCCAGCCGCACCAAATATGTGCGTCAGATGCCGGGCCGCTTGTCGGGCGAGACGGTTGATGCCGAAGGCCGCCGCGGTTTCGTGCTGACGCTGTCGACCCGCGAGCAGCACATCCGCCGCGACAAGGCGACCAGCAACATCTGCACCAATTCGGGCCTGTGCTGCCTCGCCTTCACCATCCACATGACGCTGCTGGGCGAGAAGGGGTTGCGCCAGCTTGCCCAGATCAACCATGCCAACGCCGTGACTCTGGCGGATATGCTGGCCAGCGTGCCCGGCGTGAAGGTGCTGAACGACACGTTCTTCAACGAGTTCACGCTGGAACTGCCGAGTGATGCCGCCAAGGTGGTCGAGAAAATGGCAAAAAAGGGCGTGCTTGCGGGTGTGCCCGTGTCGCGGTTGTTGCCGGCTGAGAAGGCGGTGAAAAACCTGCTGATCGTGGCGAACACGGAAGTGAACACGGATGTGGATCGCGCCGCGTTTGTGACTGCGCTTCGCACTTCGATTTGAACGGGAAAGTCAAAACCATGCTGAACAACCAAGGCCGCCCCACCACCCCCGCCGCTGCGAATGCCAACGCGCACGCGCATCGCACCTTCACAGGCAACAAAGGCCTGATGATCGAGGAGGCGCTGTCCTTTGAGACAGGCCGCTATGACATCACGGGCGTGGATTTGCCTGCGCCCAAGCCCGTGAAAAGCCGCCTCGGCACGCACGCGCGCCGCGCGCCCATCGGCATTCCCGCGCTGTCGGAGCCTGAAACGATGCGCCACTTTGTGCGCCTGAGCCAGAAGAATTACGGCATCGACACGGGGCTGTTTTCCTTGGGTTCCTGCACCATGAAGCACAACCCGCGCCTCAATGAGCGCATGGCGCGCCTGCCCGGCTTTGCGGATATTCACCCGCTCCAACCTGTCTCCACCGTGCAGGGCGCGCTGACCATGATCGACCAGCTCGCCCATTGGCTTAAAACCCTCACGGGCATGGGCGCGGTTTCAATGAGCCCCAAGGCAGGCGCGCACGGAGAGCTGTGCGGCATGATGGCGATCAAGGCGGCCATCGCGGCCAAGGGCGAGGGCAAGACCCGCACCGTTGTGCTGTGTCCGGAATCCGCCCACGGCACCAACCCCGCCACGGCGGCGGCCATCGGCTTCACGGTGAAGACCGTGCCCGCCGATGCCGACGGCACCGTGCATGTGGACGAGGTGAAGAAGCTGCTCGGCCCGGATGTGGCGGCCATCATGCTGACCAACCCCAACACCTGCGGCCTGTTTGAAAAGCAGATCATCGAGATTGCCGCCGCGCTGCATGAGGCGGGCGCCTATTTCTACTGCGACGGCGCCAATTACAACGCCATTGCGGGCAAGGTGCGTCCCGGTGATCTGGGTGTGGATGCCATGCACATTAACCTGCACAAGACCTTCTCGACCCCTCACGGCGGCGGTGGTCCGGGCTCGGGTCCGGTGGTGCTGTCGGATCGCTTGGCCCCTTATGCACCCGTGCCGTTCATCCGCTTCGATGGTGCGAAAGCCGTGCTGGTCGAGCATGAGAAAAGCGCGGGCAAAGGCATCAAGCCCTTTGGCCGCATGACGGCGTTTCATGGCCAGATGGGCATGTTCGTGCGTGCACTCTCTTACATGCTCAGCCACGGGGCTGATGGCATCATGCAGGCGTCCGAAGATGCGGTCATGAACGCCAACTACATCCGCGTTGGTTTGCAGGATTTGATGAGCCAGCCGTTCGGCGATCAGCCCTGCATGCACGAGGCGCTGTTCGATGACAGCTGGCTGAAGGACACAGGCGTCACCACGCTCGATTTTGCCAAAGCCATGATCGACGAGGGCTATCACCCCATGACCATGTATTTCCCGCTGGTGGTGCACGGGGCGATGCTGGTGGAGCCGACGGAGAGCGAAAGCCGCGCGGCACTCGACCTGTTCATCGCCACATTGAGGGATTTGTCCATGGCGGCCAAGCGCGGCGAGACGGAGCGCTTCACCAATGCGCCGTTCCATGCCCCGCGCCGCAGGCTGGATGAAACCCGCGCCGCCCGCGCACCCGTGCTGAAATGGACTCCGCCAGAGCCCATTGCGGCAGCGGCGGAGTAAGCATGGGCCGCCCCAACCTGGCGATCAATCCGCAACGTCTGTGGGATGATCTCATGGAGACCGCGCGCATGGGGGGTACGGCTGGCGGTGGCATCAAGCGCCTGGCGTTGTCCGAGGAAGACAGCGAGGTGCGCGAATGGTTCCGCAAGGCCTGCGAGGCACTGGGTTGCAGCGTCAGCGTGGACAGCATGGGCAACATGTTTGCGCGTCGCGCAGGTTTGCGCGCTGACCTGCCTCCCATCGCCATGGGGTCGCACCTTGATACACAACCGACCGGCGGCAAATTCGACGGTGTGCTGGGCGTGCTCGCCGGGCTCGAAGTGCTACGCACACTCAATGATACAGGTTTTGAAACCCATGCGCCGCTGGAGCTAATCAACTGGACCAACGAGGAGGGCGCGCGCTTTGCGCCCGCCATGCTGGCCTCCGCTGTGTTTGTGGGGGCGACTCCCGAGCAGGAAGCCTACGCCATAGAGGATGCGGACGGCGTGCGTTTTGGCGATGCGCTCGATGCCATCGGTTATCGAGGCGCGGAACCCGTGGGGCAGCATCCGCTGAGCGCCTACATTGAGCTGCACATCGAGCAGGGGCCGATTCTGGAGGCGGAGGCTTGCACCATTGGCGTTGTCACCGGCGTGCAGGGCGTGCGTTGGTATGAGGTGACGGTCACGGGCCAATCGGCGCACACCGGGGCAACGCCCATGCATTTGCGCCGCAACGCGCTGCTGGGCGCGGCGCGCATGGTGGAGGCGGTGCACGCCGTGGGCCTTACCCATGCTCCGCATGCGGTGGCAACTGTAGGGCGGCTGGATGTGTCGCCCAATTCCCCCAATGTGGTGGCCAGTAGCGTGAACTTCGCGGTCGATCTGCGCCATCCCGACGATGCTGTACTGGATCAGATGGAGGCGGCGTTTCGCGCCAACCTTGGCCCGACGCTGGAACCGCTGGGCCTGACATTCGAGGAGAACCGCATCTGGAGCAACCCGGCGACAGCGTTTGATCCGGTGTTGATCGCCGCCGTGCGGGCGGGGGCGCAGAAGGCGGGGCATGCGTGTCGGGAAATTGTGTCGGGCGCGGGCCATGATGCGGCGTATCTGGCGCGCGTGGTGCCTACCACGATGATTTTCGTGCCTTGCGCAGGCGGTGTCAGCCACAATGAAACCGAGTCGGCGACACTGGCCGATTGCGGCGCCGGCGCGCAGGTGCTGCTTGAAACCGTGCTCGCCTTCGACGCGCAATTCACTTCGGCGGCCTTGCCCCGATGATCCCGCGCCCATCCTTGATATCGGTCGGGCTTGCGGGCGCATAGCGCTCGCGCACTTCGGCTGTCCCGTGCGCCGTGATGCGTGCAGGTACACCGTTGGCGCGGGACAGGCTCAAGCCCGCACCGCCGCAGCCGTCCCAGTAATCCAGCGTCTGCTGCGCCGCTTCCAGCGCGATCAGGGCCTGCTCCGCGCGGATCGCCTGCGCCATCGGTGCTTCCACGGAGAGGTGTTCCAGCGCGAAGCGGTACGCGCCTGCGCGCTCGCGCATGTCGCGGCGCACCCAATCCACCAGCGTGCGGTTTTCGATGACGCGGGCCAGCGCCTGCTCGCGTTGCGTGGGGTTCAGGTTGGCCACATGGTTGAGGCCCTGCACACGCATGCGGTCGGCTGCACAGACCCGCGCGGCGATTTGCGAGAACGGCACCATCAGCAGACGGTCCGCCTCCACATCAGAGCCGATGCGCTGATAGCGCGAGGCCACCGAGCGGTAATCCTCGGTCATCAGCAGCAGGTGATAATGGCTGCGCCCGGAGTGCGGGAGGGGCGGCAGCACGCGCGTGTAGCTCAGCTCGGCCAGCTTCATTTGCAGGTTGGCCTTGTCGCTGGCGGGCATCAGAAAACGCCAGGCCCGGTCACGCAGCTCGATTTCGTCGTCGGTGAAAGGGTTGAGCGACACCGGCTCGCCGCGCCACCACGCCGCCATCAGCCCGGTTTTGGGCAGCACCGTGCCGGTGATCAGGCCATACTTGCGGCGGCCAAAGTCACCTGTGTGATCTGAGGAACATGCTCCAAGCAAAAGGGCGGCGCTGGCGACCATGGCCTGCACCGCAATATGAACGCCTGAACCCTTGCGCCCGTTCACGCCCGACGCCGGGATTTCCGTCCGCTGCGGGGATCAGTGCCCCTGCCGCGTGCACCAGCGGCATCCGCCGCAGGTGCTGGATCAGAATGCCGCTCGTAGCGCACGCCGGTGAAAAGCAGGATTGTGCCCTTCTGCCCGGTTGCATTCGAACGGGATTGCCCGGTCGTTTGGCGCTGTTTTGGGGCGCTGGGAAAGGGCACGATGTGTGTCATCGGCTTCTCCTCGCGCGAAGCAGCATGCCTCACCGGGCGACTGTGGTGCGAATATGGTTAACGGATCGTAAGCGCACAAAACGGCAGAGCCTTCACGCGGCCTTCTGCGACAACTTCGCCATCATTTCGGTTTTGCTGCCATCGGCGATGATGCGCCCGCCATCCATCCAGATGATGCGATCCACAAGGGCCAGAATCGGCATGCGGTGCGTGGCAACGACCAGCCCCGTGGATTGCAGCGCGCCTGTCTGCAATTCGGTGCTGAGCGCCTGGATGATGCGCGCCTCGCGCTCGTTGTCCATGGCGGCAGTGGGTTCGTCGAGCAGCAGGAGCTTGGGCTGACCCATCAGCGCGCGGGCCAACGCCACACTCTGGCGCTCGCCGCCCGAAAGCTTGTGCCCACCGGGGCCTGTCGTGAGGCTGTAGCCCGCCGGGTGCTTGTCCGCAAAGCTGGCGACGCCGGTGAGACCTGCCACATGGCGGAACCACGTGGGGTCAGGCGCGGCGAGACCAACAGTCATGTTGGATTCAAGCTGTGCATCGAAGAGGTAAGGGTCCTGGGACATCAGCGCCACAGCACGGCGCAGCGCCACTGGATCAAGCTGGCGGGCATCGCGGCCGTCGATGTGCAGGCTGCCTGCGCTGGCGGGATGCAGCAGCGCCAGAAGGCGCAGCAGCGTGCTTTTGCCCGAACCGGATTTGCCGATGATGGCGATGCGCTCGCCCGGCTCAATGCGCAGGGTGATTGAATCCAGCGCCTTGGCGGGGGCTTCCACATGGGTGAAACTGACGCTGCTCAGCGTGTAAGCCCCCGCAATGGACAAACCGCGCCCGGCCTGCGAGGCATCCTGCCCCTGCTCGGCAGGCGCGCTCAAAATGCTGCCGACCCCTGCCGTGGTGGTCATGAGCTGTTGCAGGCGAAAACCCTGCGCCAGCAGTGTGGCGATCGGCATGACAGCGCGGCTCGCCAGCATCATGCAGGCCGAAAGTGCGCCCACCGTCATCAGCGAAGCACTGACCAGATAGGCGCCGCCCGCCACGGTGCCGATGGTGACAAGCTGCAGGATCACGGCCCCCGCGTGGTTGGCCATGTTCTGCTGGCTGCGGAAGGCATGGCCCGCGAGAGCGGCGGCATCGGCCCGCTCTTCCCAGGCGCGAACCATCTGCGGCCCGGCGCCTGTCACGCGGATCATCTCGCCGGAGTTCACGGCGTCGATCATCGCCTGCGTCTGGCGCTGGCTGAGGCGGTGCTCCTCCCTGAGGTTGCGCGTGGAGAGCCTGTGACCGATCCAGTAGGTGAGTGCGAGCAGAACCACGCCCACCAGCGGCACTGCGGCGATCCATCCGCCGAGCGCCGCCATGAGGCCGACGACAATGAGGAAGAACGGCACATCCACCATCAGCCCGGCCATGAACTGCGGGGCCACCTGGGCGGCGGCGTTCATTTCGCTGAAGGGTTGCAGCAACGGCCCGGCCTGCACGGGCGCGTTGCCAAGAGGCATGTGAATGAGGCGGCTGAAAAAGCGCCCGCCCATGCGGGTCATGGCGGCCACCGACACCGCATCGTGCAGGGCGTGGCGCACATGGCGCAGAGTGAAATCCACGCCCAGCAGCAAGCCCACGCCGATCAGCAGCGCCCACAGCGTTTCGAAGGCAGCGTGCGGAATCACCCGGTCAAACACCACCATCGTGAAGATGGGCACTGCCAGATTGATGAGGCCCGAGAGCAGTCCCGCCACGGCCAGCGCAATGATCAATTGCCGGCGCTCGAACGCGGTTTTCAGCAGAAAAGATATCACGGGGTTGGCTGTAGTGGCACGCGCGGGCACCACACCCGGTGACACATCCACCTCCTCGCGCTCGTTGCGCCGGGCGATGAACGCCCCGCCGGTCGCGGAGGCCGCCAGCATGCGCCTGTCCGCGCGCGATGGGGAGGTGCCATCCCCCGCCAGAACCAGCGCGCCATTGTCATGGGCCTCCAGCACAAGGCGGCTGGTGCCATCGGCAAGCAGCACCACGCAAGGGCAATCGGCAGAGGTGAGCGCGCCGATGTCGCGTGTGACCAGCAGAAATGTCACGCCGAGGCGCTGGCCCAGATCCTCGATCATCTGCGGACCGGGCAATCCTGTGATCTCCGGCAGGTTGACCGCCGCATCGCCCGCGCCGATCCGCAGGGCGAGGCGCTTGAGATCCGCCAGCGGATGGGAAGGCACCCCGAGCGCACGCCTCATGCCGCCAGGCAGCAGAGGTGCCGGTGCATTGGATGCGCGGGTCTTCGGCGCAGGGGAAGAGTCATCAGACATATCAAGCTGTTGTTGCGTCCGCATGGTTAAGGGCGCGTAAACCAGCGCGCGCTAGGTTCGCGCACATGCGTGCTGTGTTTGGTCCTGCCCCGCCCCATGAACGCCAGTCCGATGCCATTGCGCGCCGGGCCCATGTGCTGTTTGTCTGGGTTGTTGCAGCGGGTTTTGTCGCCTTCATCCTCTGGGCATATCTGACGGTGCTTGACCGCGTGACGCGGGGCACGGGGCGCGTGATTCCGCAGACGAACAACCGCGTGATCCAGCACTTCGAGGGTGGCATCGTTTCGGAAATTCTGGTGCGCGAGGGACAGCAGGTGCGTGAAGGCCAGCCCTTGCTGCGCATCGACAACAGCTTTTCCAAATCCGAACTTTCGCAGGCCTCGCTGGATTTGAAGGCGCGCCGCCTCACCATCAAGCGGCTGGAGGCCGAGAGCGCTGGGGAAACCACCTTCGAGGTCGATTTTGCGGTTCAGGTGGAACTGCCCGACATCGCGGCCAAGGAGCGTGATCTGTTCCATGCCCGTGTGAGCGGACTGGAGGCACAAATCCGCGTGGCGGATGATCAGGTGCGCCAGAAAGAGCTGGAAGTCTCCGAACTGCGTACGCGGGTCAGCAACTTGTTGCGTGAACGCGAACTGATCATTCCGCGCGTCAACAGCCTGCGTCGCCTGCACAAGCAGGGGGCTGTCTCGATGAACGACATGCTCGATGCGGAACGCGGCCTGCAGCAGATCGAATCGAAGATCGGCGAAATGGGCATCGAGATTTCCCGCAGCGAGACCGCCATCAATGAAATCCGCCGCCGCCGCGAGCAGATCACGGCGCAGTTCCGCTCGGAAGCCGAGAAGGAGCGCCGTGAGGCCGGCCTTCAGGCCGCCAAGCTGGAGGAGGCCATCAGTGCGATGCAGGACCGCAGCCGCCGCTCGGAGGTCTTTGCTCCGATCGCGGGTTTTGTGAACAAGCTGCAGGTCAACACCATCGGCGGTGTGGTGAAGTCCGGTGAGCCGCTGGTGCAGATCGTGCCGCTGGATGATTCGCTTGTGGTGGAGGCGCGCCTCGCGCCGCAGGACCGTGCGGAGGTCTGGCCGGGTCTCCCGGCCGTCATCAAGATTTCGGCCTACGATTATTCGATTCACGGCGGCCTCAAGGGCCGTGTGCTGGATGTTTCCCCGGATGCGCTTCAGGATGACAAGGGCGAGCCCTATTTTCGTGTGCGCCTGACGGCCAGCGCCGCCAATCTCGGCCCCGGCAAGCCGGTGGTGCCTGGCATGGTCGCGCAGGTGGACATTCTTACGGGGCGTCACTCGGTGCTGGATTATCTCTTGAAGCCCATGCGCCAATTGCAGGCGAATGCGCTGCGGCAGTGATCTTTTAAGCCTTGCGCGAGGCCACCACCGCGCCGCCGACGATCAGCAGGCAGGCGACGCCCAGCGACCAATGCGCCTGCGCATAGCCAAACAGCACGAGCAGAAACGTGGAGGCCACGGGTGTGGCATAACTCGCCGTGCCGAGCAGACGTATGTCGCCGCGCTTGATGCCATGATCCCACAGAAAGAAGGCGGCGCCTGCCGGACCAAGCCCCATCGCCACCACGCAGAACCACACTGAGAAACTCGCGGGCCACACTGTCGTCTCGAACAAGAGATGACAGAGGAGCGACAGCAGGGCCGTGACAGCGCAAAACCCCGTGACAACCTCGCTCGGCACGCCGCTGTGGAAGCGCGATAACACCGAATAGGTCGACCACACCAGCGCGCAGCCAAGTGCGGCGGCATAGCCTGTGGAAGCGCTGGGTGAGAACCCGAGTTCGCCGCGCCCCAGCGCCAGCACCACGATGCCGCCAAAGCCCAGAATGGCCCCGATGATGTGGCGCGCCTGCAAGCGCTCGCCCGGCAAGAGTCCCGATAACAGCACGATCAGCAGCGGCCAGAGCGAGTTGATGAGTCCCGCCTCCGCAGGGGGCGCGAGCTTCTGAGAAGTGAAGTAGAGCGCATGGTAGCCGAACAGGCCGTAGAGGCCGAGCGCCCAGACATCCCATGGCTGGCGCAACACGCCGAACCCCACGCCTGTGCGTAGGATCATCAACACGCCCACGCCACTGGCCAGCGAAAATGCCATCGCAGTGAGCTGGAAGGGAGGAATTGCCCCGGTGCCCGCCGTCAGCAGGCCCAGCAGCGACCAGAGCGCAACTGCGCCAAGTCCGGTCAATGTGGCGGGTGAAAGCGTCACCCGAAGACCCAGAGGCCAGCCAATCCCACGCAGCCCACGATGATCCGCCACCAGGCGAAGGGCGTGAAGCCGTGCTTGGAGATGAAAGCGAGAAAGCCGCGCACAACCAGCAGGCCAGCCGCGAAGGCCGCCACGAACCCGATGACAATGAGCAACACATCGTTGCTGTCCAGAAACTTGTAGTTCTTGAACAGATCGTACGCGAAGGCCGCGGCCATGGTGGGCATGGCCAGGAAAAACGAAAACTCCGCCGCCGCGCGCTTGCTCGCTCCGAGCAGCATGGCCCCCACGATGGTGGCACCCGAGCGCGACACGCCCGGCACCATGGCGAGAATCTGGAAGCAGCCGATCTTCACCGCCATGGGCAGCGTGAATTGCATCACATCGTCCTTTTGTCCTTCGAGCTTGAGGTCATCGACCACCAACAGCACGAGCCCGCCAGCGATCAGCGCCATGCAGACGATCTCGGGCTTGAACAGCACGCTCTTGATGAAGCCATGCGCGAAGAAACCGACGACCATCGCCGGCAGAAACGCCGCCAGCACAGCGATGATGAAATTGCGCTTGACCGGATCATGCACGGCACCCTTGGCCAGATCGAGCAGCCGCCAGAAATACACCGTCACGATGGCCAGGATTGCGCCCAGCTGCACCAACACTTCGAAGGTCTTGCCCTTGGATTCGAAACCCAGAAAATGTCCCAAAAGCAGCAGATGTCCGGTGGAGGAGACAGGCAGGAATTCCGTGAACCCCTCGACAAAGCCCAGGATGAGCGCTTTCAACATATCCATGGAAATTCTCCGCGCCCCCAAACCGGCGATTCGACCGCTATTGATTCGGCTGGCATGTCTTGTGCCATGGAGCTGAAAACTTGGCTAACGCACGAGGCAAGGGCGCTCGGCTTTGATCTGTGCCGCGTGGCGGGCACGCATGGGTCACAGGCGGCCCGGCTGGAGGGCTGGCTGGAAGCAGGCCACCACGCCTCCATGGATTGGCTGGAGGAGCGCAGTGCCAAGCGCGCCGCCCCGCGCGTGCTGTGGCCCGAGGCGAAATCCGCCATCATGCTGGGGCTGAATTATGGGCCGACAAGCGATCCTCTGGCGACGCTTGCGGCAAAGGAGGTCGGCACGATTTCGGTCTATGCGCGGGGGCGAGATTATCACGACGTGATCCGTGGACGGCTGAAGACGCTGGCGCAGAAGCTGAAAGCGCGGTCGCAGGCCGAAGTGAAGGTGTTCATCGACACGGGGCTGCTCATGGAAAAGCCGCTGGCGGAAGCGGCAGGCCTGGGATGGCAGGGCAAGCACACGGTCGTGGTCTCGCGCGAACTGGGCAACTGGCTGTTTCTGGGGGCGATCCTGACCACGCAGGACTTACCGCCCGATGAAGCCGAGAGCGACCATTGCGGCACCTGTTCGCGCTGCCTCGATGCCTGCCCGACACGCGCTTTCCCCGCGCCTTATGTGCTCGATAGCTGCCGCTGCATCAGCTATCTCACGATCGAGCACAAGGGTCCCATTGCCCGCGAACTGCGCCCGCTCATGGGCAACCGCATCTTCGGTTGCGATGATTGCCTCGCCGTCTGCCCCTGGAACAAGTTTGCTCAAGCTGGGCAGGAGGCCAAGTTGCAGGCGCGAGCCGTGCTGGAAGCGCCGCGCCTTGCGGAGTTGCTGGTGCTGGATGACGCCGCCTTTCGCACCTTCTTTTCCGCCTCGCCGATCAAGCGCACGGGCCGGGATCACTTCATTCGCAACGTGTTGATTGCCGCTGGCAATGCGGGCGCCGCCCATGCGCCTGCGCTGCTGCCTGTGGTGGTGC
>JANMMT010000197.1:0-8824 GCA_031373545.1 Hyphomicrobiales bacterium | reverse complement strand
CGCCAGATCATGCACCACGCCGTCGAGCGCCATGGCCACCGTGCGCTTGAGCAGCGAGGGCGAAATGCCGCCTGCGATCTGCGCCCCGGTTGTGCCGGGTTCGTAAGGGCGCACGGCGCCATCGGGAAATGTCAGGTGGATCATCATGCATCCTCCGCTCAATCCCGCTGACGACGCGGGTAAGCTGTGCCGGATGTGTCAGCGCGACGGATGATCCCCTTCCGGCAATGGGGCGTCACTTGAGGGCGTCACAGGAAATGCGCTCTGGCAAAGGCTCGACTGAGGCCCAGCGCGCACTGCGCCACGGGGTAAATGAACTTGCATGCGGGGGCAACTGTTCTGGCACCGGATCAAGCCCGCTGGTGCTGCCCAGCCCCGGCCGGCAGCGGCACAGCCGTGCAAAGCCCATCCAGCCCCCTGCCCACGCGCCGTGCCGGCGCAGCGCGGTGTCCATGTATTCCGAACAACTCGGCATGTGACGGCACCAGCGTCCCATGAGGCTGGACAGCGTGTAGCCATAGCCCTGCACGGGCAGGCGCAGCAGCGAGGCGACGGGCTTGGCGCGCCAATCCAGCGTGGTGATGGGATCGTAACGGCGGGTCACGTCATGCGGCGGCGTGGGCAGAGGTGGCGTGGGCAGTGGTGGCGTGGGCAGAGGCGGCCTCGATCTGCGCCACCGCATCCACCACCGCATCGAACGTAAGGAGCGTCGAGGCATGGCGCGCCTTGAAATCACGCACGGGTTCCAGCACGCGCGCATCTGCCCAGCGGCCATCGGGAGCCGCGCCATTCTCCTTCAGCATGGCACGCACCCGGTCGCGCACCGCGCGCAGCTCAGCCAAAGTCGCGCCGATCACATGGCGTGCCATGATCGAAGAGGCCGCCTGCCCCAGCGCGCAGGCCTTCACCTCATGGGCAAAGTCAGCAACGACGCCATTTGCCATCACCACGTCAACTGTCACGCGCGAGCCGCAGAGCTTGGAATATGCGGTCGCGGTTGCCATGGGCGCAGCCAACCGCCCGAGGCGGGGAATATCGGCAGCGAGCTCCAAGATGCGTCTGTTGTAGATGTCATCGAGCATGGGATTGGGAATTCTCCTCAGGCATACAATATACGCACTACAGAAAACTTTGCGAGGGGCGTTGACGGGTTCCCACCCTGCGACCGCACGCCACGGGTGTGGTCCACATGCCAGCGTCTCACGTATTTTGCACGTAACCTAACACATTGAGGCACCCGGTGGACGATCTGGTTAAGCCCTCGACGCTCCATGTTGCCGATTCCAGCCAACATCCCGTCGAAAGACCCTCGCAGGAAGAGGCTATGGAAGCCGTACGCACGCTCATCCGCTGGGCCGGCGACGATCCGGCGCGGGAGGGTCTGATCGAGACGCCTTCGCGGGTGACCAAGGCGTACCGCGAGCTGTTCAGCGGGTATGATCTCACGCCCGACGCCGTGCTTGCCAAGGTCTTCAAGGACGTGAGCGGCTATGATGACATGGTGCTGGTGCGGGACATCCCATTCCACTCGCATTGCGAGCACCACATGGTGCCGTTCGTGGGCAAGGCGCACATCGCCTATTATCCTGCCGACGGCGTGGTGGGCCTGTCGAAACTGGCACGGTTGGTCGATATCTATGCGCGGCGCCTGCAGACGCAGGAGACCATGACGGCGCAGATCATGGATGCGCTGACTGACAATCTCAATCCGCGCGGGGCGGCTGTGCTGGTGGAAGCCGAACACATGTGTATGTCCATGCGCGGCGTGCAGAAGCACGGGTCGTCCACCCTCACCACGCAATTTTCGGGCGTTTTCCGCAATGATCCGGCTGAGCAGGCGCGGTTCTTCACACTGGTGCGCGGGCCTTCCGTGCGCTGAGCGGTGCAATCAGGCCGCCGCGTCCATGACGCGGTTCCGGCCCTCGCGCTTGGCCTTGTAGAGCGCTTCATCCGCTTTCTTCATCAGGGCATCCGCCGTGGTCGAGCCTGTCTGGTAACCTGCGACGCCCACTGAAGCCGTGATGTTGATGTATTTCTTGCCGCCGTAGATCGGGAACGGCTGCCGCTCGATCTTGACCCGTATCCGCTCCGCAACGACCCGCGCGATATGGGGCTCGGTTTCCGGCAACAGGATCACGAATTCTTCGCCACCCGCGCGGCAGGCCATGTCAACACCCCGGATCGAGCGGCGGATGCGGGCGGCAAATTCCCTGAGCACCTCGTCGCCGCCATCGTGTCCCCAGCTGTCGTTGACCATCTTGAAATGATCGATGTCGAGAATCATCAGCGCAAAGGACTGGCCCATGTTCACGCCTTCGGACACCAGCTTGGTGAGGTGGCTGAGCATATACCTGCGGTTATGCAGGCCCGTGAGCGGGTCAACGATCGCAGCTTCCACCGTTTGCGTGATGGTCTGATCGAGGCTCTCCATGTAACGTCGGCGACGGACCTGCGTGCGCACGCGCGCCAGCATTTCCCCCCGGTCGACGGGGCGCATGAGATAGTCGTTCACGCCAATGTCGAGGCCGCGGTTGATGCGCGCCTGGTCATCCATGTCTGCGATGATCAGAATGGGCATCTTGCGGGTGCGCTCCAGCGAGCGCACCTGACTGCACAGGCGCAAGCCGTCGAAATCTTTCAGGCCGAGGCTGACCATGATCAGATCATACCGCCCCTCGGGCGCACGCAGCAGCGCCTGCTGCGGGTTTGGTTCCACGTCGACAGTGTGCAGCGCAGCGAGGCTGGCAACCAGCCGGTCCGCCGAGGGGCCGCGGTCATCAACGAGCAGAATGCGGCCACCCAGACCGTTCTCGTCAATGGCGATGCTGTCGGGATCATCCAGCCCCACATCCTTCGAGGCGGCGGCGCGGGCGCGCAATTCATCCGTGAGCATCTTGAGGCGCACGAGGCCCTTGACCCTGGCCAGAAGCGCCACTTCGTTGACAGGCTTGGTCAGGAAATCATCGGCACCCGCTTCCAGACCGCGCAGCCGGTCAGCGGGCTGGTCAAGCGCTGTCACCATCACGACCGGGATATGCGCGGTGCGCGGCGATGCCTTGAGAATTTCGCAGGCCGTGAACCCATCCATGCCCGGCATCATCACATCGAGCAGCACGATGTCGCATTCGCCGCGCTCGCAGATCGCGACGGCATCGGGCCCGTTGCTGGCTGTGATCACATGGTAATACTCGGCGGCCAGCCGCACTTCGAGCAGCTTGACGTTGGCCGGAATGTCATCGACGACCAGGACACGTGCGGTCATGTGGCGTCGCCTGCGAATTTCGCAATCGTGGCCAGAAATGTCGGGATCGAGATGGGTTTCGAAAGATAGCCATCGCAGCCGCCGTTGCGGATCTTGTCCTCATCGCCCTTCATGGCAAAGGCCGTGATCGCGATCACGGGGATGGATTTGAGGCTTTCGTCGTCCTTGAGCCAGCGCGTGACATCCAGTCCGGAGATTTCGGGCAGCTGGATGTCCATGAGAATCAAATCGGGCCGGTCGGCGCGCGCGATGTTCAGCACATCGTGTCCACTGCGTGTCTGCAGCACACGGAACCCCCTCGCCTCCAACAAATCGTTGAAAAGCTTCATGTTCAGCTCGTTGTCCTCGACGATCAGGACAGTCTTCGCCATGATGCGGTTGCTCCGGTGCGCGCTGGGTACCCCATGTGACAGACTATGCGCCTGAAAAGTGTTAACAGCGAAGCGTTGATGAAAGGCAAAGAACCACTTGTTCGCAAAATCAAATAAAATGTCACAGGAACGCGCGCAGGAGATCGCCGTGCAGGGGCTGATGCACATCGCCAGCGATCCCGAAGCCCTCGGCCGATTTCTCGCCATAACGGGAATCGGCCCTGAAACCTTGCGAGCAGCAGCCGCAGAACCCCACTTTCTCGCAAGCGTGCTCCAGCACATCATGGACAATGAAAATGCGCTTGTAACATTTGCGGCAAGTTGCCGGCTGGCCCCGGGTGATGTCACCTCGGCCCACAAGGTGCTCGCGGGCGAAAGAGAGTATGATGCCTGATGCATGAGGGGTTCTTCTGCCGCGACTGCCTTGCACGAAGCGCCCATGCCCTGCGCTGCGATGCTTGCGGCAGCCCGCGGCTGATCACCCATGCCGAACGCGCCAGCCTTTCCATCGCCCATGTGGACTGCGACGCCTTCTTCGCCGCCGTCGAGAAGCGGGATGATCCTTCGCTGCGCGACAAGCCGGTGATCATCGGTGGGGGGCGGCGCGGCGTCGTGTCCACCGCCTGTTACATTGCGCGCATCCACGGCGTGCGCTCGGCCATGCCCATGTTCAAGGCTTTGAAAGCCTGCCCGGATGCGGTCGTCATTTCTCCCGATATGGCAAAATACAGCGCTGTCGGGCGCGAAATCCGGGCGCGGATGCTCCAACTGACGCCGCTGGTCGAGCCTGTTTCCATCGACGAGGCGTTCCTCGATCTTGCGGGTACCGAGCGGCTGCACGGCCTGCCGGCCTGCGCGGTGCTGTCCCGCTTCGCGCAGGCAATCGAGCGCGAGGTGGGCATCACAGTCTCGGTCGGTCTGTCGCACAACAAGTTTCTCGCCAAGATCGCCTCTGACCTCGACAAGCCGCGCGGATTTTCGATCATCGGGCGTGCGGAAACAGAGACCTTTCTGGCCGACAAGCCGATTGGCATCATCTGGGGTGTAGGCAAGGCCACACAAGAGCGGCTTGCGCAGGGCGGCATTCGCACGATCCGCGATGTCTTGCGCTGCGACGAAAGCGACCTCATGCGGCGCTGGGGCACGGAGGGTTTGCGCCTTCACCGTCTTGCGCGCGGCATCGACACCCGCAAGGTCAGCCCTGTGCGGGAAACAAAGAGCATCTCGGCCGAAACGACGTTCAGCGAAAACCTCGCCAGCCGGGAACGCCTCATCAGCGAACTGTGGCCCCTGTGCGAGAAGGTGGCACGGCGCCTGCGCGCCCATGGGCAATCCATCTCGAGTGTTTCACTCAAGCTGAAAACAAACAGCTTCGAGACGCGCAGCCGCGTGCGCTCCGGTCTGTCGCCCACCCGCCTGGCCCTGCGCATCTTCGAAACCGCGCGCGAGATGCTCGACCTGGAATTGCCCCGGCGTGAAACCTATCGCCTCATCGGTGTGGGCGTCTCGCATTTCCACGCGCTGGAGGAGGCCGATCAGGGCGATCTTCTGACCCCTGACACCCAGCGTGATGTTGCCGCAGAGGACGCACTGGCGGCCATCAGATCCCGTTTTGGCGATCACTCGGTCTATCGCGGCATTGCGCTGGGTGGCGGGGTTCCAGACCAGAACAAGGGCCGGCGCAAGTAAGGTTAAACCTTTACTAACAAACTGGGTTTGAGTTGAGATAAGTCTGCGTCAACGCCATCACTCTCCCATCGCCACACCGGGAGCAAAGAATGACAACGATCCGCACGCAGTCCTCCATCCTCGACCGCTTCGGCCTGAATGGCGCGGCTGCAAGCGACCTGAGCGTTTATGTCGAGGACAAGAACGGCAACCGGGTCAACATCACCAAGCCGAAGCTGACGCCTGGCCACCTGCCGCACCACACGGCAACCACGCAAAATGAAACCCTCGGAAGCGCGCTCGATGATCTGATGCGCGACATGTTCGGCCTGCCGTCGGACAAAAAGCACGCTGACCGGAAGGGGCGCGCGGGCAAAGGCGACACCAGGCTGGGCGACACCAAGCTTGAGTACACCGCCCCCGATGGCACAAAGGTCAAGCTGGACATCGACCGCCCTGACAAGCCCAAGACCCAGGAAGCCAAGACCGAGGAAGCCAGGACCGAGGAAGCCAAGGATCACGGCCCGAAGAAACCTCAAGGCTGCATGGGGCACTCCGGTGCGCCGCCACAAGCCAAGGCCGAACCCGCGCCTGCTTCAAGCACAGGCGACACGCTCTCGGACAGCATCGACGAGGCTGTGACCGAGATGATGAAGGAAATGGGCTTCGATACGGACGATGCCAAGCAGAGCGATTTCGAGCAGATGATTGAAGCATCGCTGGAAAGCTCCCTGTCGCAAAGCGCCGTCGACAGCCTGACCGATCGCATGCTCGACAACGTGCTGAGCAGCATGTTCGGCGACTACGGCACGGGAGGTGTGAATGGCAGCAGCGACAGCAGTGCATTCTCGCCGTGGTCTCCCTGGGGCAACAGCCTTTTCAGCTCCTACAACCCCTACCTGACGGCGCGGACATTCCCCGCATCCTACGCCTATGCCCAGATGCTCGGCGAATGGGCCATCGCCAATCAGCGACCGGTCTACAACGCCAACCTGAAATATCAGGGCGGTTACTCGTTCTGACGCGCCAATCGGCTACAGCGTCAGAGGGAGATTTCCACTGACGCTTCCGTGCCGAGCAATCGCCCGAGTTGGCGCAGCCGGTTGCCGAGTCGATCGCTGTTGAGAGCGGCAAGTTCCGGAGGCAGCGAGAGCACCAGCTTCTTGTCCGACACCCGGAGCGGCGTGCGGCGCAGCACGCCAGGCATGGCCGCCGAAATGATGTAGGCGACGCGCATGGCCGCGCCCAGAATGCGCGCACGCTCCAGAAGGCGCGTGGAAGCAATCTCGCGCAGGCGCGGCGATGCCTCGTCATCCGCCAATCCCACATGACGGTAGAACACCGCAAGCGCAACGAACGCCCGCCCTGGATGATCGACACCGGCAAACGCCGCATGGGCGATGATGTTGAGGCTCTGCTCGCCGCGGTAGTCCGGATGCGCGCGCCAGCCGATGTCGGCCAGCAGGCAGGCTGCCTCCCGCAGGCGCTTGTCCTCGGTGCTTTCATCCAGATGGGTCGATGATACGAGTTTATCCGTCCAATCCGCCAGCTCGTGCCCATGCTGGGGAGAGCGCGAGCGCAGGATGTTCAACTCCTCCGCTGCGCCGATCAGCGGATCGCGCTTGCGGTCCTTGTCGTCCAGCAACTCGTACAGCAGACCTTCGCGAACGCCCATGGCGGAGAACACGACGCGATCCGCCCCACTCTTTTTGAGCACCTGCTCCATCACCAGCGCGCCGTAAGCCAACAGCGGACGGCGAGCTGCCGATACCGTTTCGATGGCGACCAGCGTATCGGGCGCGGCCCTCTGGACCATGCGGCAAAAATCGATCGCCTCGCGCGCGGTCAAGACATATCCGTGCGACACATTGAGCGGATAACCGACCTGGCGCATGTGCAGGCGCGCCAAAGCGCGCCAGGTGCCTCCCACAGCGAAGAAATCGCGCTTGTGGCCGTCGATCCTGGCGCTGGCAAGGCTGTCTCGCACGATCTTTTCGGCCTTCTTGAGCGAGCCGCCCGAGGCATCCGTCAGGGCAAGGCCACCCAGTTGCACGCTCGTGCCCTTGCCAAGCTTGTGGCCGTGCACGTCGATCAGTTCCAGGCTGCCGCCGCCCAGATCACCCACAATGCCATCGGGCTTGTAGAAGCCGGCCACCACGCCCATGGCCGAGAGGCGGGCCTCGCGCTGGCCCGAAATCAGCTCGACCGGTGTGCCGATGATGGCTTGCGCATCGGCGATGAACGCCTTTCCGTTCTTGGCATCGCGCGCGGCGGCGGTCGCCAGCACATAGACGTTGCGAATGCCCATGAGATCGATGAGCGTGCGGAACCGCGCGAGCGCTTGCAAGGCCTGGCGCACGCCGTCTTCGGGCAGCTTGCCGGTCTTGGCCACACCGCGCCCCAGGCCGCAGAGCACTTTCTCGTTGAAAATGGGCGTCGGCGCCCGCGTCAGCCCTTCATAGGCCACCAGGCGCACGGAATTGGAACCGATGTCGACCACAGCCGCCGGTTCGGCCATGCTCAGGCGTCCGCGCGCGTCAAAGACCGCTGCGCTGCTTGAGGAGACTTCGCGGGCTGGATTCTCTGAGTGATTTGCCACGGCCTGACAGACTTGGATTGGTCATGAAATAACGATGCGCATTGAACGCTTGTTCCGGCGACTCCGGCACAAGTCTTTCGCTGCTGCCATCCGGCAATACCCTCCAGCTCTGCTCGTTGTCGAGCAGGTTCGCCGCCATCACCTGATCCAGGATCTGTTCATGCACAGTTGGATTGAGAATGGGCATCATCACCTCGACGCGTCGATCGAGATTGCGTGGCATCAGATCGGCGGACGAGATATAGACCGCCGCCTTCGGATGCGGCAGGCCATGGCCCGCGCCGAAGACATAAATGCGGCTGTGCTCGAGAAAACGCCCGACAATCGATTTGGCGCGGATGTTGTCCGACAGACCCGGCACGCCCGGGCGCAGGCAGCAGATTCCCCGGACCACCAGATCAATCTGCACACCCGCCTGGCTGGCATCATAAAGCGCATCGATGATCATGGGATCGACGAGCGAATTGCACTTGATCCAGATCGCAGCCGGGCGGCCCGCACGCGCAAACTCGATCTCCTGCGCAATGTGATCGAGCAAGCGCTTCTTCAAACCGAAGGGAGAGATCTGCAGCCGCTCCAGACCCTGCGGCTCGGCGTACCCCGTGATGAAATTGAAGACCTGCGCCACATCGCGCCCCATGATGGGATCCGCCGTGAAAACCGAAAAATCCGTATAAATCTTGGCGGTGATCGGGTGATAATTGCCCGTGCCAATGTGGCAGTAAGTGACGAGCCCTGCCCCCTCGCGCCGCACCACCAGCGAAAGCTTGGAGTGCGTTTTCAGCTCGATGAAGCCGAACACCACCTGCACGCCGGCCTTTTCCAGATCACGCGCCCAGCGAATGTTGGCCTCTTCATCAAAGCGCGCTTTCAGCTCCACGAGAGCAGTCACGGATTTGCCGGCCTCCGCGGCTTCGGCCAGCG
>JANMMT010000022.1:0-1841 GCA_031373545.1 Hyphomicrobiales bacterium | reverse complement strand
GATCGCGGAGGCGCGCGCCCGCCGCGAGTTGGCGGCGGCGAGCTTCCTCGCGCTGCAAGCCTCGGTCATCGCGGAAGTCGAAGGAGCGCTCGCGCGCTACCGTTCGGCGCTGCAAGGTCACGCGCTGGCCGGCGAGATTCTCGGCTCCGTAAAGGAGCGGGAGAAAAAGGCGCAGCAAGCCTTCGCCCTGGGGGACATCGATCAAGCCGCGGTGAGCGTCACGCGGCTCGAAACGGCGACGGCGCGGCGCGATCAGCTCACGGCTCTGTGCGCGGTGCAGACTGCGCTCGGGACGCTCGAAGACGCCATGCAAAGGCCGCTCGATGGCCCGCCCACGCCGCCTCCCGCCGAGCGGCCGGCCAACGATTCACGAGGACCGCATCGATGAAGAAACTTTTCCGAACTCTCGGCCGGCTCCTGCCTCTCGTGCTGGTCGCCGGGGTCACGGCGTGGCTGTTTCTCTTCCCGCACGGCGGGACGGAGCCGCCCGGCAAAGCAAAAGACAAAGGCCCCACCGCGGTGACGACGGTGACGGTCGCGCGCGGCGATCTCACCGAGACGTATCAGACCGTCGGCGCCGCCGCGGGTGCCTCGGAGGTGAAGATCACGGCGCACTTCGAAGGCGTGCTCCAGGAGGTCTCGGCGCGGGCTGGCGCGATGGTGAAAAAAGGGGAGACGCTGGCGGTGCTCGATGAGCGCGTGCTGGACGCCGAGCGGGCGCAAGCCGAGGCGGCATTACAACGCTCGAACGAAGAACTGGATCGCGCCCGGCAGCTCGCCACGACGGGCCTCGCGGATCGCAAGCGCGTCGAGATGGCCGTCGCGCAACAGCGCACGGACCAGGCCGCCACCCAGCGCGTGCAGGCGCAGATGGCCGCGAGCCGTTTCCCGAGTCCGCTCGATGGGCTGGTCACGGCGGACTTCGTGGAGCCCGGCGATGCCGTGCGCAGCGGCCTGCACCTTTTTACCGTCACCGATGTCGCCCGGCTCATCGTCGCGGTGAAAGTGCCGGAGGAAATCGCCGCGCGGCTCCAGCCCGGCGCGGCGGTGCGGCTGCAAGTGGTCGCGCGCGGCGGCGAGGAAATGCCGGCGCGGGTCACGCAAATCTTTCCCGGCTCGGACCCGGTGTCGCATCAGACCACCGTGGAGCTGGATGCGGGCGAGACCTTCCCACGGCTCCAGCCCGGCTACATGGTCAAGGTCCAGCTTACTCTCGCCACGCGGGAGAAAGTGCTGACGCTGGATCGCCGCGTCTTTCCCGAGCTGCCCGCCGATGGCAAAGCGAAGGCCTTCGTGGTGAAAGGCGCGGACCGCGTGGAGGCGCGGAAGGTGCAGCTCGGCCTCGCGGTGGAGGACAAGGTGGAAGTGCTCCAGGGGCTGGAAGAAGGCGAGCGCGTCGTCCTGCGCGGCGGCGAGAAACTCAAGGACGGCGCGGCGGTGCAAATCGCAGACCCGCCGCCGCCCTTGGCAACTCCGTGACCGCCATGCCGCGCCGCACTTTGCCCCAGCTCTGCTCGGAGCGTCCGCTCGGCACGCTCGCCCTCATCGCGGTCGTGCTCGTCGCCGGCTGGCTCGCCTTTCAGCGGCTCCCGATCAGTCTCATGCCGGACATCGTTTATCCGATGGTCCGCGTGCAAGTGGCCGCGGGGCAGACCCCGCCGGAAGTCATGCTCCAGCGCGTGACGCGCATCCTCGAGCAGGAGCTGACGCAGGCCGAAGGCATCGAGCTGATCGAATCCGCGACGCAGCAGGGCCAGACGCAAATCACCATTTCCTTTGACCCGAGCCGCGACGTGGACGCCGCGCTGCGCGACACCGCCACCTGGGTGGACCGCGCCAAA
>JANMMT010000171.1:0-5992 GCA_031373545.1 Hyphomicrobiales bacterium | reverse complement strand
CATGTCTCGGTAAGCGGGCGCTCGCCGTTGTCGATCGTCAGGCGCAATTCGCTTGTCGTGTCGCTGCCCGGATCAAGTTCGAAGCTGACACGCACCGTCTTGCGATGGGGTTGAAAGGTCATGCGCGGGTTGATGATCTGGCCCGGAGTCGCGCTCAGCGACAGACGCGGCTCAGCGCTTTGTTCGGCGGCGAAACCTTCGCCTGTGAACTCCACCATCATGCGCCGGCGTCGTACGGAGGAGCCGCGCCCCACGCGAAAACCGCTGGCCTGCGCCAATGCCGGACGCTCGGGCGGAGACCAGCACCAGAACTGCCGGTAGGCGAATGTGGTCTCGGAATTGGCCGCCAGCGGCGCGCGGGGGCGCCAGTAGGCAATCATGTTGTCATTGACCTCGTTGTCCGACGGGATCTCCAGCAACTGCACGGACCCTGGCCCCCAGTCGCCGATGGGTTCGACCCACAGCGTCGGGCGGCGCTCGAATGCCTGATCCTCGTCCTGAAACTGGGCAAAATCCCGCTCGCGTTGCACAAGGCCAAAGCCGCGCGGATTCTCGTCGATGAATGCGGATATCTGCAGCTGTTCGGGATTGTTGAAGGGCCGCCAGATCCATTCGCCGCGCCCCGTCAGCATCTGCATGCCCGAGGCTTCGTGCACGGCGGGCCGCAGATCATCCACGCCGCGCCGTTTGTTGGGGGCGAACAGGAAAGTGCCCTGCATGGGCGCAAAACCGATATGCTCCAGCGCCGCGCGGGCAAAGATTGTGGCTTCCGTATCCATGATCGTGATGTCGCCCGCGCGAATGGTGAATCGGAACGCCGCCGTCGCGCTTTCGGAATCCGCTACCGCGTGGATGACAATCATATGATCATGGCCGGGCCGCTCGACCCAGAAGGCGCGAAACACCGGAAACTCTTCGCCTCGCGCGTCGCCTGTGCGCAGCGCCAGAGCGCGGGCCATCACCCCCATGGTCTGGCCGCGGGCAATGGCGCGAAAAAACGTGCCGCCCTGGAAGATGGCGATCTCGCGCGGGTTCTCGCCGCCCGTCAGCAGGCGGAAGCCTGAAAATCCGAGATCCGGCACCGTTGCCGGTGGCGAGAGACGGCCATAAGTGAAGCGATTCGCCTCATAGGGCACACGTTTGACGATGCCATCTTCCACCAGGCTGATGCCCACGGGGGTGTTGTAGACAACACCGCGATGCAGCGGTTCGATGGTGAAAGGACGGTTTTCGTCCTTCCAGACCAGACGTTCCGGCATGTGACGAATGCCCAGATACGTCTCGTAATTCAGGTTCGAGAACGGGTCTGGGAGGGTGGTGATGGGAGGCGTGAACGGCCGGCGCGCCAGCAGACGCGCGGCTTCGGTGATCGCGGCGGCATCAAAACGCAGGCCATCCTGCAGCATGGCCTGCAGGAAGGCGAGCGCGCCCGTAGGCTGTTGCTGGGCAGCAGCCGATCCAACGGTGGCCAGTGCAGCCGCCCCGCACAGCAGGCTGCGGCGATCTACGGATCGTCCTTGAGGTAGCAAAGGGGCTCCGGCGTTGACCCTGCGCGCTCCGCAAGGTTGCTTTGGGGCGTTCTATAGTACATTCGCGCCAGAGGTGAAGCGCTTCTGGCGCGGTGAACGACAGATATGGAGGCTTTATGTCCACGACACGTCCGTCAGCGTTGCCGCAAGCGCCTTCGCCCGCGCGTCCATGGGCGGTTGTCCTGGCCGCAGGAGAGGGCACGCGCATGCGCTCCAGCCAGCCCAAGGTGCTGCACGCTCTGGCGGGCCGCAGCATGCTGGGCCATGTGATGGCGGCGGTGACGGCAAGCGCGATCGACAATGTTGCTGTGGTGATCGGACCTGGCCATGAGGCCGTGGCCGCAGATGCGGCGCGCCATGTGCCGCATGCGCGGATCTTCACGCAAGCCGAACGCCGGGGCACCGCCCACGCCGTGCTGCAGGCCAGCGCGGCCCTTGGCCAGGCTTCCGGGCCGGTCATCGTGCTGTTTGCAGACACGCCCCTTGTGACGGCAGGCACGATCACGCGGCTGATCGATGCTGTGAATGCCGGGGCGGGTGTCGTCGCGCTGGGCTTTCACGCCGATGATCCAACAGGTTACGGACGTCTCCTGACGGTGGACGGAGCTTTGACCGCCATTCGGGAACACAAGGATGCGACGGAGGCCGAACGCGCCACCACACTGTGCAACGCGGGGTTGATGGCGCTGTCGGGTGCGCATGCGCTTGCGCTTCTTGAAGCCATCGGCAACGTCAATGCGCAGGGCGAATACTACCTGACGGATGCAGTCGAGATGGCCCGCTCCCGGGGCTTGCGCTGTGCAGTCATCGAGGCTCCCGAGGCCGAAGTGATGGGCATCAACGACCGGATGCAGCTGGCACGCGGCGAAAGCCTGATGCAGGAACGCCTGCGCGAGGCCGCCATGCAGGGCGGCGCGACGCTGGTTGACCCTGCAAGCGTGCATTTCAGCTTCGATACGGTGCTCGGACGTGATGTCATGGTAGAGCCGCACGTGGTGTTCGGACGTGGCGTGAGCATCGCGGACGGCGCAGTGATCCACGCTTTTTCGCACATCGAGGGTGCTGCAATCGGCACAAACGCGAGCGTCGGCCCCTTTGCGCGGCTGCGGCCGGGCACAACGATGGACGCCGGCGCGCGCATCGGCAATTTCGTCGAGATCAAGAATGCCGTGTTGGGCGAGGGTGCCAAGGTCAACCACCTAACCTACATCGGCGATGCGGATGTGGGCGCGCATGCCAACGTTGGTGCGGGCACGATCACCTGCAATTACGACGGGTATTTCAAACACCGCACCACGATCGGTGCAGGCGCCTTTGTCGGGTCAAACTCGTCGCTCGTCGCTCCCGTCAGCATCGGCGCGGGTGCGTATGTCGGATCCGGGTCGGTCGTCACGCGGGATGTGGCCGACGGCTCGCTGGCCCTCTCGCGGGCGCAGCAGGTGGAAAAGCCGGGTTGGGCGGCGCGGTTTCAAGCGGCCATGAAGGCGCGCAAGGCGGTTGCAAAGCATTAGGCTTTCACCCTGTTTAAAAACAAATCGGTCACAAACCGTCACTGAATGTTATTTTGGCTTTCGCGGCAGCGGCGGTTAGCGCTCAACGCAACAGACAACAACAGCGGGTCAACTGACGCATGTGCGGAATTGTCGGAATTCTGGGAACTTCACCTGTCGCGGGACTGCTCGTTGATGCGCTCAAGCGGCTGGAGTATCGCGGCTACGATTCAGCGGGCATCGCAACGCTGGAGGATGGACACATCACCCGCCGCCGCGCGCCGGGCAAATTGCGCAACCTTGCGGACTTGCTGGTGAAGGAGCCGCTGCATGGCATCGTTGGCATCGGCCACACCCGCTGGGCAACCCATGGCAAGCCGACCGAGACGAACGCACACCCCCACGCCACGGACAAGCTGGCGGTCGTGCACAACGGAATCATCGAAAACTTCCGCGAGCTGCGTGAGGAACTCATGGCGGATGGCTGTGTGTTTCTGTCTCAAACCGACACCGAGGTCGTCGCGCACCTCGTGACGCGCGAAATGCGCACCACCAATGACCCTGTGATCGCTGTGCAACGGGCTCTGCCACGCCTGCACGGGGCCTTTGCCTTGGCCTTCCTGTTCGAAGGGCAGGACAATCTGCTGATCGGGGCCCGCATGGGCGCGCCGCTGGCCGTCGGCCACGGGGACGGCGAAATGTACCTGGGCTCGGATGCGCTGGCGTTGGCTCCGTTCACCGACGCCGTGACCTATCTGGAAGAGGGCGACTGGGCGGTGCTCTCGCGGGACGGCGTTGAAATCCGCGACGCGGCCAATGCCATCGTCAAGCGCCCCCGCATCAAGAGCCAGGCAGGGGCCTATTCCGTGGACAAGGGCAACCACCGCCATTTCATGGCCAAGGAAATCCACGAGCAGCCCGAAGTGATCGGCCGCACACTCGCCCATTACATCGACATGGCTTCAGGCGCGATTGCGCTGCCCACCGATTTGCCGTTCAATTTCAAGGATATCCAGCGTGTTTCCATCTCCGCCTGCGGCACAGCCTATCTGGCGGGCCTGACGGCGAAATACTGGCTGGAGCGGTTTGCGCGCCTGCCCGTCGAGATCGATGTGGCCTCCGAGTTCCGCTACCGCGAAGCGCCGATGCGCAAGGGTGATCTGGCGCTGTTCGTTTCGCAGTCCGGGGAGACCGCCGACACGCTGGCGTCGCTGCGCTATGCCAAGGAGCAGGGGCAGCACGTCGTCAGCATCGTCAATGTGCCGACCTCGTCCATGGCGCGCGAAAGCCATGCTGTCCTGCCCACTCTGGCGGGGCCGGAAATCGGCGTGGCCTCCACCAAGGCCTACACTTGTCAATTGGCTGTGCTGGCGGCGCTGGCCCTTCATGCGGCGCGAGAGCGCGGCACCATCGATGCGGCGCGCGAGCAGGAACTGGTGCGCCAGCTGATCTCCGTGCCGGCTGCCGTGGCAGAGGCCCTGAAGCACGAAGCGGAGATCGAACTGGTGGCGCACAAACTCACCAAGGCACGCGATGTACTGTATCTAGGGCGCGGGACCAATTTTCCGCTCGCTCTGGAAGGCGCGTTGAAGCTCAAGGAGCTGTCCTACATTCACGCCGAGGGTTATGCGGCGGGCGAGCTGAAACACGGGCCGATTGCGCTCATTGACGAGCAGATGCCCGTCATTGTCATCGCCCCCCGTGATCAGTGGTTTGAAAAGACTGTCTCGAACATGCAGGAGGTCGCTGCGCGCGGCGGCCAGATCATCGTCATCGGGCCGACAGGCACCGCGCAGAACGCCGCCGTGGAAGCTGTCGCCTCCATCAACATGCCGGAGCTTGCGCCCGAGTTTGCGGCATTGACCTATGCCATTCCCGTGCAGTTGCTGGCCTATCACACGGCCTCGCTCATGGGCAAAGATGTGGATCAGCCGCGCAATCTGGCAAAGTCCGTCACGGTGGAGTGAGGAGCGGCAATGCGCCCGGTGGCGCGCCGTGCAAGCGCGTGGCACACAGGGCAGATGGTTGAGCGCAGCAAGATCGCCGTTGTGGGGGGTGGACCGGTGGGGCTCGTCGCCGCGCTGTCGCTGGCGCGCACACTGCCTGCTTGCACGATAAGTCTTTATGCAGGGCGGCGCAGACCTGCCCCTGATGGGCGCGCGGCGGCGATCGTCGGCCGCAGCATCGAGGTGCTGGACGGGCTGGGTGTGGGAGAGACTTTCCGCGCCGCCGGTGCACCGCTGGCGGGCATTCGCATCGTCGATGTCACTGGCCGCCTGCTGCGTGCGCCGACGACGCTGTTTCGCGCTTCCGATGTGGGCCTTCCGGTCTTTGGTGTGAGTCTGGAAACAGCGGATATCGTGCGCCTTCTGCTGGAGCGCATCGAGGTTGAACCGCGCATCTCCGTCATGGCCGCAGATGTCACCGCCATCAGCCGCGACGAGGGCGTATGGCACCTGATCGATGACGAGGGGCACAGTGATTCAGCCCGCTTCGTGGTGGCCGCCGATGGCCAGAACTCGTTGGCCCGCGAGGCTTCGGGCATTCCCCTGCGCCGCTGGGAGTATCCGCAGACTGCCATGACCTTCGCCGTGCGCCATGTGCGTGACCACGAGGATATCTCGACCGAGTTTCATACGGCAGAAGGCCCCTTCACGCTGGTGCCAGCGGGGGCAGGGCGCTCCACGGTGGTCTGGATGGCCAAACACGCCACCTCCACGCGCATGATGGCACTGGATGAGGCAGGCTTTGCCCGTGCTGCCGAGCGCACATGTCAATCCTTGCTGGGTGAATTGACGCTGGACAGCCCACGCGGCGCATACCCCATGCGCGGTCTGCTGGCCCGGCGTTTCAGCGCGCAAGGGTTGGCACTTGTTGGCGAAACGGGGCATGCGTTTCCGCCCATTGGCGCGCAAGGGCTGAATCTGGGCATACGCGATGCGGATACGCTCGCCGTCGCGCTCGCGAAAGCGC
>JANMMT010000158.1:0-5244 GCA_031373545.1 Hyphomicrobiales bacterium | reverse complement strand
GACCGGCGATGCCGGGTGCAGCAGCACGGTCCTGTTCCACCGCTGGCAGGAGGCCGGGACCAATCTCGTTGCGGATCACAACAAGGCCATCGAGGCCATCAAGCGTGAGGAAAGAGGGTGGATAACCGCCTCAAGATCATGAATGGCATCACAGCAGTCGTATTGGGGATCGACGCTGCTTGGACCAGCCACAACCCCAGTGGAGTCGCTCTGGCGGTTCGTAGAAATGATGGCTGGGCGGCTCTCGCAGCGTCGGCATCCTACGATGAATTCATATCAGCGGTGAGCATCGCAAACCCTCTGACACCCCGGCCAACGGGGTCCGTTGCTGAACTTCCCAAACTGCTGGATGCGGCGATGCTGAAATGTAGCAGGGCCGTTGATGTGATCGCTGTCGACATGCCGCTGGCCATGTCTCAGAGCCCGTCTCGAAATGCGTTCAACGATTTGAGGACCTTGTCGGCCGCAGCGGTGAGGGGGTTGAGCGGCCTTGCGGCTCATGATTCCGTGGTTTTTGCGAGAAACTGCGGAGATCACGATGCCATGGACCAAGGCCGCCCGTCGGCGATATGAGCGCAGCGGCTTGCGATACGCAAGCGACACGCGCGATGCGGAATACGCGCTGATCGAGCCGCATCTTCCCCGCCCCCGATCCTTGGGCCGTCCCCGCGAGGTGGACCTGCGCGATGTGATCGACGCCATCCTCTATCTGGCGCGGAGCGCCTGCCCCTGGCGGCAGTTGCCGACGGATTTTCCGCCCAGTTCGACGGTGCAGCGCTACTTCTACCGCTGGCGCTCCGACGGCACGCTGGCCCAGATCAACCATGTCCTGACCATGCAGGCGCGCGAGCGCGAGGGCAGGCAAGCCAGCCCGACGGCAGGGGTGATCGACTCCCAGAGCGTCAAAACCACCGAAAGCGGCGGTCCGCGCGGCTATGACGGCGGCAAGAAGATCAAGGGCCGCAAGCGCCACATTCTCACCGACACCTGCGGCTTCCTCATCGGGCTGCTTGTTCACGCCGCCGATATCCAGGACCGCGATGGAGCCGTGCCGTTGCTGGCCTCCATCCGCAAGAGCCACCCTTGGCTGCGATACGTGTTCGCGGATGGCGGTTACGCGGGCCAGAAGCTGAAGACCGCGCTCAAGCTCATCGGCCAGTGGAAACTCGACATCGTCAAACGATCCGATGCCACCAAGGGCTTCAAGGTCCTGCCCAGAAGGTGGGTGGTCGAGCGCACCTTCGCATGGCTCAACCGCGACAGGCGGCTCTCCAAGGACTTCGAAGCCTCGATCGCCAGCGCCCAGGCCTGGATCATGGTCGCCAGCATCAGACTCCTCGTCCGACGCCTCGCAACCTCATGATATCGCTCGCAGCATTCCGAGTCGGGCTCTCAGATAAAGACCCGGCGCGCATCCGACAATCTGGTGTCCAAGGCGTATGGCGGTAGGAAGTGCTCAACGCATACGCCTAGCTCGATCCGCCCCGGCAAGATATCCGACAACATACGGCTGGCCGCGCATGATTGCGGCTATCCGCTGCTTGTCTCCGGTCAGCACCTGAAGGGATTGATCGAGGTCTACCCTCACCCGGCTCTTGTCGAACTCATGGGTGCTGCCGAACGCCTTCCCTACAAAGAATCAAAAATACGCAAATACTGGCCCACTTTCAGTCCGCTTGAACGCCGCGCCAGACTGTTCGATCAATGGCTGAATATCGCCCTCATGCTGGACCGCGAAATGTCCGGTGCAGCTGCGCTTCTGAAACTTCCGTCACCCGATGCCCCGACCTGGCAACTCAAAGCACACGAAGACAAACTGGACGCCTTGATCTGCGCCGTTGTCGCGAAGCATTTTCTCGAAGGCGGTTGCAGAGCTTTCGGGGATGCAGATTCCGCAATATGGATTCCTATCATTCGCGTATCGCAATCATCACCGGTGTCATAGATGAATGGCGCACGCGCCTTGCAAAACCGAAGCTGTTGGGTTACTGAAGCATCATGGTAACAGCCATCCGGCTTTCTGGCCGCCTGCGGGTGGTGATCTATCCGAATGACCATCGCCCGGCGCATGTTCATGTCATCGGGCCGGATGGGGAAGCCGTCTTCAATCTGAACTGTCCCAATGGTCCGCCGGAGCTGCGCGAAAGTTTCGACTTCGCTATGCACGACCTGAATGCCATCGCGCGCGAGCTCGTCGCCGCAACTGTTTCTACCCTGTGTGAATCCTGGAGGTCTATCCATGGCGAACCCTGATCCAGCACCCATCACCGACCTTGAACTGCAACAAGCCGAGGCGCGCATCGCTGACCGGCGCAGGGCGCAGCCCCATGCTGTAGCCGCCCGCTATGACCGCCGGATTGGCCGCATCGTGATCCGCCTCTCGAACGATCTCGAACTCGCGTTTCCGCCCCATCTGGCGCAAAGCCTTGAAACGGCACGACCGGTCGACCTGGCCGACATAGAGGTCAGCCCCGCCGGGCTTGGACTGCACTTTCCGCGCCTCGATGCCGATCTCTATGTCCCGGCGCTGCTTGAAGGCCTGTTCGGCTCAAAGCACTGGGAAGCAACCCGCATGGGGCGCAGCGGCGGTCAGTCGCGATCTACAGCCAAGACCGAGGCAGCACGTATCAACGGCAAGCGTGGCGGACGCCCCGCCAAGGTTGCCGCTGCATAGATGGCTGGTCATGAAGTATGGAATACCCATGACATTCACTGTCAGTGGAGACTGCCATGCCTGTTGTCATCGAAGAAGTCCGGACAATCACCGCCAAGGGACAGACCACCGTGCCAAAATCGGTGCGTCAAGTGCTGGGCGTAGTCGATGGCGGCAAGATCGCCTTCCGCGTCGATGAGCGCGGCGTCAGCGTCCATCGTGCGAATGCAGGGTCGGACGATCCCGCCATCGCCAGTTTCCTCGATTTTCTGGGGCGCGATATCGAGCAGCGACCGGAGGCCATCATCGCCCTGTCGCCTGCCCTCGTGGCCCGGATCACGGCGCTGACCAAGGATATAGAAATTGATCTCGACGGTAAGATCGACGCCGAAGTCGATCTGCCGACGAAGAGCTAAACACACTCCGGCCCTGCCTGAAGCAGCAGGGCCTTCAGAAACACCAAACATTGATATCCATCTGGAATTGAACTGGAGACCGCACCGTGGCGCGCAACACATCTGTTTCGCTTGGCGACCACTTCGCCAGCTTCATCGACACACAGGTGCAGACTGGCCGCTACGGCTCGGTAAGCGACGTTGTGCGGGCGGGTCTTCGCCTGCTGGAAGAGCATGAGGCCGGGATTAAAGCGCTCCAGGATGCCCTGATCGCCGGAGAGGTTTCTGGCATACCCAGGCCGTTCGACAACGATGCATTCCTGAAACGGATGCACACGACGCAAGTCCGCTGACCGGCATCTTCAGGAAATGCAATCAGCACCCTGCTGTGCGAGGTTATAGGCCATCTGCATCCTGAGCCACGCTTCCGCCGACGATCCGGAGACTTTCTCGAGCCGGAACATGATGCGCTGGTTATCCGTCACTTTCGTGAATTTGTGGGCCAGCCCACTCTTACAAGAGTTTCATCGGGACCATTCAAAGCAAATTCGTACATGCCCCAGGCTTTATGGCTTGGCCCTTCTTTTTCGATGATCTCGCCCGCAAACACAGCGGCCAACGCTTCAACATCTTCGCGATAAAGGTAGAGCCCAAAAGGATTCTGGCCCGGCACCAGCCAGCCTTCGACGGCGCGGGTAATGTGGATAAACCCGCCTTTTCCATCGCTCAGCATCCAGTATTCATCGGTGCCGCCCTCGTCGAGGGTGAAGCCAAGCCGCTCGAAAAAGGCTTGTGCGCCATTCAAATCGTTGCTTGGCAGAATTGCCGTCATTCTCTCATGCATGACCAAACCTTTTGCTGGACCACAGCCAGTCCATGAAGCTTTGCTTCATATCATGGCTGCCGTGGAGTACCCGAAAGTGCCTGCTCCAACGTCTGGCGGATGAAGCGCTGATACGGCACACCTTCACGCTGGGCGCGGGCCTTCAACGCGTCGAGCAGGGCCTGCGGCATGCGCATGCTGACATTGGCCGTCTTCGCCTTGAACGCGAAGCGCATCGGCGCAAAGCCCGAGAAGTCATAGGTCGACAGGTCCGCCTCGTTGACGAACCGTTCGGCTTCTTCGTCCGACTTGAACGACGCAAACGGCTTACTGCTGGATGTACTGCTCATAGCGATCAAGCTCCTACGCGCAACGATACACCTAGGCGGCATGCCCCAGCGGGCGGATGGTCGCGACGATCTCAGGCTCCCGCACGCGGGCTTGCGCCAGATCATAGGCCAGCTGCATCCTGAGCCAGGTCTCAGCCGATGATCCGAAAACCTTCTCGAACCGGATCGCCATGTCGGGCGTGATGCTGCTGCGGCCATTCATGATTTTGTCGAGTGTCTGGCGGCTCACGCCAAGCGTCTCTGCCGCCGCTCCGGCCGTGAGCTTCAACTCCGGCAGACAATCCTCCTTGATGATCCGGCCCGGATGGGGCGGGTTCTTCATGGCCATGATCGATCCCTCCTAATGATAGTCCACATGATCGACATCGAGCGCGTCGCCATCCTCGAAGCGAAAGATGATGCGCCAGTTTCCCGTCACCTTGACGGCGTAGAACCCCTTGAGATCGCCCGTCAGCTTGTGAAAACCATAGCCCGCGATATTCATGTCATCTGCCAGCCTTGACGCGTCGAGCGTGGCCAAACGGTTTTCAATCCGATTGACCTGGTCGGCCGGGACGCCACGCACGTCCCCGTCCTCAAACAGCTTGCGCAACGCCTTGCTCTTGAACGTCCTGATCATTCCGCAATCCCAATGAACTATTATTACATTGACTATTGTCAGTTGTCAAAGATGCTTCGCCACATCCCTGCCCCATCGCTCCCGCATCCTCACCATCATCAGTCAAGGCTTCGTGGCGAGGTCGGAAGGATGGCGAACGGGATCATGCGCTTTCTGAGCAGCTCGCGGTGGGCGTTTTTCGCCTCGCTGCTGCTGACCGTGACGCTGATTAGGGCCGCGCTCGCCTTTGTGATCGGGGTGATCCTCACATGGGTGGCGCTGGCGTTCTCTCCGCTCGGCCAGCGTGCCCAGAATGATCCATTGCTCGGGATATTGATTTGGGTCGGCGGGTTCGCCGGGGCCGCGCTCGTGTTCTTCTGGACCTGGGAAGGCATGCGCCGCAAATCATCCGATGCCCATGGCTC
>JANMMT010000140.1:0-31128 GCA_031373545.1 Hyphomicrobiales bacterium | reverse complement strand
CCATGACTGGGGCTTCGACTACGTGCTGCTCGATTTTCTGGGCGATGTGGTCTGCGGCGGCTTCGGTCTGCCGATCGCGCGGGACATGTGCCAGAAGGTGATCGTGGTCGGTTCCAACGATCTGCAATCGCTTTATGTCGCCAACAATGTCTGCTCGGCGGTGGAGTATTTCCGCAAGCTGGGCGGCAATGTGGGGGTCGCGGGCATCGTCATCAACAAGGATGATGGCACGGGCGAGGCGGCGGCGTTTGCCGCGCGCGTGGGTATTCCGGTGCTGGCCTCCATTCCCGCCGATGAAGACATCCGCCGCAAGAGCGCGACGTACGAGATCATCGGCCGGCCTGACACGCAATGGGGTCCGCTGTTTGAACTGCTGGGCGCCAATGTGGCTGCCGCACCGCCGATGCGTCCCACGCCGCTCACAGGCGACGAACTGCTGGGTCTGTTCAGTGCTTCCACCACAGGCCGTGATTACGTGCTCCAGCCCGCCACGCTCGCCGACATGTGCGGCGGCGTTTCCATCGAGAAGCCATCCCTCGAAGTCATTTACGACAACGCCTGAAAGCCAAAGCACCGTCATGGTCACGCTGATCGACAACCTCAAGGACAAAGGCCAGGCCGCACCGGTTGCAGCGCCTGTTCCCGTTGTCGAGCCTACGGGAGAGGTGGCCTCTGGCCTGGGCTGTCATTCGGGCAAGGACACCATGCGCGAAGCGGCCAAGCTTGCGGGCAAGAGCGAGATTCTGGATCAGTACGCCAAGGATTATCCGCTTGGCCCCCATGATCAGCCCCAGAGCATGTGCCCGGCGTTCGGCAGCCTGCGGGTCGGCCTGCGCATGAAGCGCACGGCGACGATCCTTTCGGGTTCGGCCTGCTGCGTGTACGGCCTCACCTTCACATCCCATTTCTACGGCGCGCGCCGCACGGTGGGCTACGTGCCGTTCAACTCCGAAACGCTCGTCACGGGCAAGCTGTTCGAGGACATCCGCGATGCGGTCCACCAGATGGCGGACCCCGCGCTTTACGATGCCGTCGTGATCATCAACCTGTGCGTGCCCACCGCCTCGGGCGTGCCGCTGCGCATCCTGCCTAAGGTCATCGACGGCGTGCGCATCATCGGCATTGATGTGCCGGGCTTTGGCGTGCCGACCCATGCGGAGGCAAAAGACGTGCTGGCCGGTGCCATGCTGGCCTATGCCCGCGCCGAGGTGAGCCAGGGCCCCGTGAGCGCGCCGCGCGCCGGGCGCAGCCTACGCCCAACCGTGGCATTGCTGGGCGAGATGTTCCCGGTCGATCCCATTAGCATCAACCAGATGCTGGAGCCGCTGGGCCTGGCTGCCGGGCCTGTGGTGCCCACGCGTGAATGGCGCGAACTCTACGCCGCGCTCGACAGCACGGTGGTGGCGGCGATCCATCCTTTCTACACCGCCTCGATCCGCGAGTTCGAGGCTGCGGGCCGTCCGGTGGTGGGTTCCGCTCCTGTGGGCCACGACGGCACCGAGGCCTGGCTGGAGGCCATTGGCGCGGCGGCCCATGTGCCTGAAGACAAAATTGCGGCGGCCAAGGCGCAAATCCTGCCTGCCATCAAGGCGGCACTGGCAGCCAAGCCGATCAAGGGGCGCATCACGCTGTCGGGCTACGAAGGCTCGGAACTTCTGGTAGCACGCCTGCTGATCGAGAGCGGCGCCGATGTGAAATATGTGGGCTCGGCCTGCCCGCGCACGGCCTGGTCCAATCCTGATCGGGTGTGGCTGGAGGCGCGCGGCGTCGAGGTGCAGTTTCGCGCCTCGCTCGAGCAAGATCTGGCGGCCATGGGCCGTTACAAGCCTGACTTGGCCATCGGCACAACGCCCGTGGTGCAGCGGGCGAAAGAGTTGGCCATTCCGGCGCTTTATTTCACCAATCTCATTTCGGCCCGCCCGCTCATGGGCGTGGCGGGTGCAGGCAGCCTGGCGGATGTCGTCAATGCCGCCATGGGCAACCAAGCGCGCTTTGACCGCATGAAGGACTTTTTCGACGGCGTCGGCACGGGTGATACGGCGGGCATCTGGCATGACACGCCGCGCGATCGGCCGGAGTTCCGCAAGAAGAATCTCGCCAAGTTGCAGGCCATGCAATCGGCGCTGAACAACTCGCTCGAAAAGCCCATCGGGGAGACAGTCTGATGCTGGTTCTCGATCATGATCGCGCGGGCGGCTACTGGGGGGCTGTGTATGTGTTCACCGCTGTCAAAGGCTTGCAGGTGATCATCGACGGCCCGGTGGGCTGCGAGAATCTGCCGGTCACCTCCGTGCTGCATTACACCGACGGTTTGCCACCGCACGAGTTGCCGATTGTGGTCACGGGCCTCGCCGAAGAGGAACTGGGCCAGAAGGGCACCGAAGGCGCGATGAAGCGCGCGCACAAGACGCTCGATCCGGCGTTGCCCTCCGTGGTGGTCACGGGCTCCATCGCCGAGATGATTGGCGGCGGCGTGACGCCTGAAGGCACCAACATCCTGCGCTTTCTGCCGCGCACGATCGATGAAGACCAGTGGCAATCCGCCAACCGCGCGATGGCTTGGCTGTGGAAGCAGTTCGGCCCCAAGAAGACACCGGCGCTCAAGCCCCGCAAGGAAGGCGAGAAGCCTCGTGTGAACATCATCGGGCCAGCCTACGGCACCTTCAACATGCCGTCGGATCTCGCTGAAATTCGCCGCCTGGTCGAAGGCATTGGCGCGGAGGTGAACCTCTCCTTCCCGCTGGGCACGCATCTGGCGGACATCGGCAAGCTGGCGCATGGCGAAGTCAACATCTGCATGTACCGCGAGTTTGGCCGCGCACTCTGCGAGGCGCTGGAGCGGCCTTATCTGCAGGCGCCCATCGGGCTGCATTCCACCACTGCGTTTTTGCGCAAGCTGGGCGAGTTGCTGGGGCTGGATCCCGAACCCTTCATTGCGCGCGAGAAGCACACCACCATCAAGCCGCTGTGGGATTTGTGGCGCTCGGTGACGCAGGATTTCTTTGCGACCGCTTCCTTCGGCATCGTCGCCAGCGAAACCTATGCGCGGGGCATGCGGCAGTTCCTGGAAGACGAAATGGGCCTGCCCTGAAACTTTGCGGTGGCGCGCAAGCGGGGGGAAAAAACCCGCAACGACGAGGTGCGCACGCTGGTGCAGAAAAAGACTCCGCTGGTGCTGTTCGGCTCCTACAACGAGCGCATGTATCTCGCGGAAGTGAATGGCCGCGCGATGTATATTCCCGCCTCGTTCCCCGGCGCGATCATCCGCCGGCACACGGGCACGCCCTTCATGGGGTACTCCGGCGCGGTCTACATCGTGCAGGAGGTCTGCAACGCGCTCTTCGATGCGCTGTTCCACATCCTGCCGCTGGCGACGCAGATGGATGCCATCGAGGCGACGCCCTCGAAGGTGCGCGAAGACGTGCGGTGGAGCAATGAGGCCAAAGCCATGCTCGACTCCATCGTCGACCAGCATCCAGTGCTGGTGCGCATCTCTGCCGCCAAGCGCTTGCGCGACGCCGCTGAACGCACGGCCCGTGCGGGCGGCGACGAGACCGTCACGACGAGCATGGTCAACCAGGCCCAGCAATCACTCACCGGGGGAGGCTCCTGATGCGGCCCGCCCTCATTCAGCACGCCAATATTTTACAGACTTCGATGGGAGAATTCGCATGACACAAGTCGAAAGTTACCTGGCCCAACGTGCCTATGCACCTGCGCGCAAGCCCTCGAAACACCGTGTGGAACGCATCGAAATGCGCGCGCTGGTGTGGGCGACCTATCCGCTTTTCCTGGGCGTGGCCGCTGCGTCACGTCTCGGGCTCACACGCTTCCGCTATGCGGCTGCCGCGTCGGGACGGCCCGTCTCGGTGTTTACCGAAGCGCGGCAAACGGCCGAAGCCACCATTCCAGCCGCTTTCAGAGGCTGAGCGGACGGCAACAGAAATTCGCTTCATACTCAAAAGGCGTGAAGTGAACCGTCGGGGAGGGGCAACCTGCAACCGACAATCCCCGCCGCGCGGGATGAGCGCGGTAACGGCCCTCGGGTCGATTTGAAGGAGTGTCAGGTCATGGCTGACAACAAAGAGTCCCTCACGGGACTGAGTGAAGCGGAGGCGATGGAGGTTCATAAGTATATGATCCAAGGTTACATCGCCTTCACAGCGGTCGCCGTCGTTGCACATATTCTCGTGTGGAGCTGGCGTCCGTGGTTCCCCACCCTCAGAGGCTACGTGTCGCTCGAGAATCTCGGCGCTGTCACGTCGCTGTTCAGTTAAGGAGGACAGACGATGCATAAGCTTTGGCTCATTTTTGATCCACGCCGTGCGCTGATTGCGCTCGACATCTTCCTGTTCTCTCTCGCGCTGATCATCCATTTCATCCTGCTCTCAACGGACAGGTTCAACTGGATCGAAGGCCCCCGTGCGACACGGCCAAAAGCCGCGATCTCCACGATGGGTCCCGTGACAGCACAGCTGCCGGTCGTCTTTTCGACCAACGCCTGAGATTCGGGAAACACCATGCTTGGGGTCGCGGCTTTTACCGCCGCGACCCCGGGCAAACGCACACACGCCACACGTGGGTTTATCAAACCCTGATGATCTTTTCGCCGGTGGTCCGCGACTTATGGAGGGTCGGCCATGTCAATGTTGAGCTTTGAACGAAAATACCGCGTCAGGGGTGGCACCCTCATTGGCGGCGACCTGTTTGACTTCTGGGTCGGACCATTCTTTGTCGGCTTCTTCGGGGTGTTGACCGTGTTTTTCACCATACTCGGGGTCGGCCTGATCCTCTACGGCGCCTCGCTGGGGGACACCTGGAATCCGCTGCGCATCAGCATCAATCCGCCCGATCTGAAATACGGGCTGGGATTCGCACCCCTTCAGGAGGGAGGCATCTGGCAGATCGTGACGATCTGCGCGGTTGGGGCCTTCAGTTCCTGGACGCTGCGCGAAGTCGAGATCAGCCGCAAGCTGGGCATGGGCTATCACGTGCCCTTCGCCTTCAGCGTGGCGGTTTTCGCCTATGTCACGCTGGTCGTCATCCGTCCGGTGCTGATGGGAGGCTGGGGGCACGGTTTTCCCTACGGCATCTTCACCCACCTCGATTGGGTGACGAGCGTTGGCTACACCTACGGCAATTTCCATTACAATCCAGCCCATATGATCGCGGTGACCTTCTTCTTCACCACGACCCTGGCGCTTGCCCTTCACGGGTCACTGGTGCTGTCCTCGGTCAATCCGGCCAAGGGGCAGGAGGTGAAGACGCCTGAACACGAGAATGCGTATTTCCGCGATCTCATCGGATATTCCATCGGCACGCTGGGCATCCACCGCCTGGGTCTGTTTCTGGCGCTCAGCGCCGGATTCTGGAGCGCCGTCTGCATCGTCATCAGCGGTCCGGTCTGGGAAGGCGTCTGGGCTGATTGGTGGGATTGGTGGCTGAACGCCCCGTTCTGGGCAAAGTGAGGAGGCGATCATGGCATTTGGTCTGGAATATCAAAACATTTTCACACGGGTTCAGGTACGTGGGCCCGACGACCTGGGGCCGCCGCGCACCGGCGATAAGATCTGGCCGCGGACCAAGAACCCGAGCCACAACCACTGGTTCGGCAAGATCGGCGATGCGCAGGTCGGGCCCTTCTATCTCGGCTCATTCGGTTTGGCGTCGATCATCTGCGGGCTGATTGCCTTCAACATCATCGGCCTCAATTTCTGGGCGCAGGTCAACTGGGATCCGGTTCAGTTCGTGCGCAGGCTGTTCTGGCTGCAACTGGCGCCGCCTGATCCCAAGTATGGCTTGAGCATGCCGCCGCTCGAGGAGGGCGGGTGGTTCCTGATCACGGGCACATTCTTCGCAGCCTCGGTTCTGTTGTGGTGGGCACGGACATACACACGGGCACGGGCGCTGGGCATGGGCACGCATGTGGCCTGGGCTTTCCTGTCGGCGATCTGGCTGATGTTCGCGCTTGGCTTCTTTCAACCGCTTCTCATGGGCAGTTGGAGCGAGGCTGTGCCTTACGGCATCTTCCCGCATCTCGACTGGACGAACAATTTCTCGCTGAAATACGGGAACCTGTTCTACAATCCGTTCCACTGTTTCTCGATCGTCTTCCTCTATGGTTCGGCCCTGCTGTTTGCCATGCATGCCGCGACCATCCTTGCCGTCAGCCGCTACGGCGGTGAGCGCGAGATCGAGCAGATCGTGGACCGCGGCACGGCCTCCGAACGCGCCGCTCTCTTCTGGCGCTGGACGATGGGTTTCAACGCCTCGATGGAATCGATCCATCGCTGGGCCTGGTGGTTCGCGGTTCTGACCACGCTCACCGGCGGCATCGGCATCATCCTGACCGGGCCTGTGGTGGATAACTGGTATGTCTGGGCGCAGAAATATGGCTACGCCCCTCCGTGATTTGAACGAAGCATGAGGACGACAGAGGGCGGCGGGGAAACCTGCCGCCCTTTTCATGTTCATACCTATGACATGGCGGTCGTTCGTATGTGTGCGCTTCAGGTTCCTCTGGGTTTTGCCCGCAAGGTGGGCGCAGCCGCAACGGGGTCTTCCGGCCACAGATGGCGCGGGTAGCGCCCCTTCATCTCGGCACGCACGGCGGCCCATGAGCCGCGCCAGAAGCCCGGCAAATCCCTCGTGATCTGGATCGGCCGGTGGGCTGGCGACAGCAGGTGCAGCGTCAGCGGGACACGCCCGCCCGCGAGCGCGGGATGCGCACAGAGCCCATAAAGCTCCTGCACGCGGATCGCCAGAACCGGACCTCCCTCCGCCTCATAATCGAGCGCAATGGATGAGCCCGTGGGCGCGGTGAAATGCGTCGGCGCTTCCTCGTCCAGTGTGCGGGGCAGGGGCCAGGGCAGCAGGGTTTCGAGAGCCGTGCGCAAGGTGTCGGCGCTGATCTGGCTCGCCGCGCTGAGACCGGTCAGGTGGGGCGCCAGCCAGTCCTGCACATGTGAGGCCAAGGCCTCATCGCTCAGGTTTGGCCAGTGGTTGTCGAAGCCAGTGGCGTGCCCACGCGCGTGGGCACGGCGCAGAAATGTCACGCGGTCACGCCATTGCTGAATGGTCTTGGGCCAAGCGAGACGATGCAGGCCCGCGCCTGCCAGACCGTTCGCCAGACCCGATGCGGCCTCGGCACTTGCAGGAACTGGCATCGGATCGGAACTCAGTGTGATCGCCCCCATGCGCTGCACCCGCCGCGCGCGCAGGGCCAGCGCCGACGCATCGAATGTGAGTTCATCTGCCTGCTCGAGGCGTGAGGCCGCGAGCGTGTCGAAGTCAGTTTCATCCAGTTTTGCCGCCAATGTGATGCGTGCGGTGGCCTGCGACCCGGTCATTTCCGCCACGACAAGGCCATGGCTGCGGGCAAGGGCATCCTCGGGCGGCACCATGCCCGCGCGGCCATTCACCAGCAGAAACTGCCCCAAGCTCCCGCGCGCTCTGGCGATGCGGTCGGGGTAAGCGAGAGCAAGGATTTCAGCGACGGAGAGGGGCGATTGAGCCGCAGCCATGCCCTTGCCGGCCGCCGCCATCCACCCCTGCGCAAGCTTGCGCATGTCTTCGGCCCGGCCGCTGCGCTCTGTGCGAAAACGGGCAAGACGCTCGCCGATGTCGGTTGAAGTGCCGCCCAGCCCCCGCTCCACCAGCAGCGCCGCCATAAGCGCCGCATCCTGGAGCGATGTTGCGGAATGGTTGGCAGCCGCCAGCACCATGCGGGCAATGCGCGGCGGCAGGGGCAGGGCGCGGATGCGCGCGCCCGCTCCGGTGATGCGCCCTTCCGCGGTCAGCGCCCCAATGGCTTGCAGCATCACCTTGGCTTCGTTGACAGCCGTGGCAGGCGGAGGATCGAGCCAGCGCAGGGTGGCGGGCTCGGTCACCCCCCAGCTCGCCAGATCGAGCACCAGGCCTGCGAGGTCTGCAGCCTTGATCTCGGGCTCGGTGAAGGGTGCAAGGCCCAGCGTCTGCGGTTCGTCCCACAGGCGGTAGCACATACCCGGCTCCGTGCGCCCCGCGCGTCCCCGGCGCTGATCGGCTGCGGCGCGCGAGACCCGCACCGTTTCCAGCCGCGTGATGCCGATGCCGGGCTCATGGCGCGGCACGCGGGCGAGGCCACAATCGATCACCACGCGCACGCCCTCGATGGTAAGCGAAGTCTCGGCGATGGATGTGGCCAGTACCACCTTGCGGCGCCCGGGCGCAGCCGGCTCGATGGCGAGATCCTGCGCGCGTCGGTCCATGGCGCCGTAAAGCGGCGCAATGTCTACACCAGTGTCCGTGACGTTGGCACGCAGCAGCTCTTCCGTGCGGCGAATTTCCGCCTGTCCAGGCAGAAACGCCAGGATGGAGCCGGTCTCCTCCGTTAATGCGCGGCGAATGGCGGATGCCATCTGCGGCTCGAGATGCTGGCGCAGGTCGCGGCCAAGATACCGTGTCGTGACAGCGAACATGCGCCCCGCGCTGGTTATGACTGGCGCGTTCGCCCCCAGCAAACTGGCGACCCGCGCGCCATCCAGCGTGGCAGACATGACGAGAATGCGCAGGTTTTCGCGCAGACCGCTCTGGGCGTCGAGCGCCAGCGCCAGGCCAAGGTCGGCATCCAGCGACCGCTCATGAAATTCATCAAAGATGACGCAGGCAACGCCGTCCAGCGCGGGATTGTCTAGGATCATGCGCGCAAAGACGCCTTCGGTGACGACTTCGATGCGCGTGGCACGTGACACCTTCACATCCAGGCGCGCGCGCAGTCCGATCGTGCCACCCACGGCCTCGCCAAGAGTCTTCGCCATGCGCTCGGCCGCGCCCCGCGCCGCGAGTCGGCGGGGCTCCAGCATGATGATGCGCTGATCATCTCGCCAGGGTGCATCCAGCAGCGCCAGCGGTACGCGGGTCGTCTTGCCCGCACCGGGCGGAGCGACCAACACGGCGTTCGATGCAGTTGCCAGCGCTGCACTGAGTTCTGGCAAGACCTCATCGATGGGGAGCGGCGTCTCGAAGAGCAGGGGGCGGCCAGAACCGCTCAATCCTCATCCTCATCGCTCTCGACGCGGGTGTAGAACGAATAACGCAGCGCTTCTGCGTCGTCATACCAGAAGCCCGCGCCTTTGCCGGCTTCCTGGGTGCGCTGCCACAGCTTCTCCAGCACCTCCTCGTCGGCAATCGCCATCTCGAAGTCGTTGTCGAAAAAGATGTCCGACCATTCCCAGTAGGTGCCCAGCCGTTTCACGCCGCGCATCAAATCCCAGCGGTCGATGATGGCCGAGGGCAGGTCCGAGGTCATCGCGGCGAAAAACACGCCTTGCTTGGTGATGCGGTGCATCTCCTCCACCGCCCACTCGACCCGGTTGGGGGCGACGTGGCAGAGCGCGGTGTCGTAGATGACATCAAACTCGCCATCCTCGAAGGGCATGTCCGTGACGGAGCCGAGCAGGTTGAACTCCTGTACATCTTCGGATGTCTGGCTGTGGATGTGGATGTTGTTTTCCAGCCCCCAGCAATCGATGCCCAGCGCGCGCATGTCGCGCACCACAAGGCCGCTGGCCGCACCGGTGATCAGCAGTTTGTACTTCTTCTTCGGCTTCCAGACCGTGCGGATGAGGTCATCCACATACTTCGCGTCAAAAAAGGTCTTGTACGCCTCGGCATAGGGGCCAAGGTTGCGGTAATTGTCGAAGTAGGTCTTGTCGATCTGGTTGCGGGTCAGCTTGCCGCTCTTGGCCGCCATTTCCGTCTGGCGGGCGTGGCGAATGCGGGTGAGTTCCGTGACCACCAGGTCGCTGGCGATATCGCAACTGTCGATCAGGCCGTTCAGGGTGGAATCGTAGAGATAATCGCCGGTCAGGAAAATACCGGGATGCTCTTCTGGCTCGGGCAGGTGGTTCTCGCGCGGGCTGCGCACGGGCACGCCGCCGGGTATCGCATTGACCGAGGAGAGCCAGCGGTGCACGCGCCCTTCGATCAGGTGCTTGCGCGCATCGCCGAAGAGGGGCGGCAAAGAGTCCATTGCGGCCTCGATCAGTTCCTCATCCGAGAGGTTGCAATAGGCCAGTGCATCGGATCCCGCGATCAGCCAGCCGAGCGCGCCCGCATTGCCGGGGTAGGTGTGGCGCGTGTTCTCGATGTAGACGCAGCAGCCACCGAATGTATCGGACATCCACCAGCTTTCCTTGATGTGCGGCTCCCAGAATTTCTGGTCGAACGCCAGCGTCACGCGCAGGTAATGGGCGGGGCGATCAAAATGCGCGATGTGGCGCACCATGGCTTTCTGCAGCTCGTCGCCATCAAATTCCACCGTGCCCAGCCAATTGTGCGGCAAGCTGAAGATCACCATGTCAAACTCGCGGATCGCCACTTTGCCACCGCTCTGGACATGCAGATAATATTTGCCATTTTCAGAGCGCCCGCAGCGCAGCACGCGGCTGTTGAGTTCCACCTTCTTCAGCGGATGGCTGCTGACGGCCTCCGCCAGCTTGGCGATGATCTGGCCATTGCCGCCGACCACCGAATAGAGATCGATGTAGCCATCAAGATCCATGAGGAAGTTTTTCAGCCCGTTCAGCCCATTGGTGAGGTGCGGTTCGGAGGCGATGTCGCTGCGCGCGGCGATCTTGAAGAATTTGCGCGCGGTTTCATCCGAAACCTCCTTTTCCAGCAATTCCTGGCAGTTCATGCCGGCCCACGGATGCACATTGTCATCCTTGCCCACGCCTTCGTAGTACTGCGCCGGCGACATCATCTTGCCGCAGGTCTTGCGGAAGCTTTTCACCGAATTGGCGGTCTTGGAACCGTAGACCTGCTTGATGCCTTCCAGACCCGTCAGAACCTGCCCGTCCATGATCACTGTCTCGCTGTCCATGGGCACGGTTTTCAGCCCGAAGCCTTCGATCATGTCGCGCAAGGGGTCTGGTCCCAGGGATGAATAGCCGTAGATTTCAGCCACGCCGGCCTCGTAGAGGGCATCGATCTTGTCGAATTTTCGCGTCACGATCTTGCCGCCGAGTTTGGGTCCCGCTTCGAAAATGGTGACGTTGGCCTCGTGCTCAAGCTTGTTGTTGAGGTGCCAGGCGCTCATCAGACCACCGGGTCCCCCGCCGACGATTGCAATGTTGATCATTCGCTCAGAACTCCCCCACGCGACTGCGTGGTCCATGACAAGAATGGTTTAGCGCCTTGGTGGCCCTGTAAGTGTGAACACCGGATTTCAAAGATTTAATCCGTACTTGGGCGAAATCGAGGGGCTGCATTCATTTTTGTGCCGCCACGCGCGCCGCCGAACGGCGCAGGTCAGTCGCACCTGGTGTGCGCTGCAGACCATTGATTTCGCGCTGCAGCTGGGCGGCCCGGGCACGCGCCTCGGTCAGGTCGGCTTGCAGGTGAGCCTTGTCTTCACGCAGCCGCTCCACGGCGGACACCAGTTCGCCTGCGGTCTGGCGCGCGCCGTCGCGCAGCCGTTCGGACGAGGATTTGAAATCATCGACCTGCTTTTGCAACGCAGTGCCGCGTCGCGCTTCCGACTTCAACGCGGCTTCGAGCTGCTTGACAGATTTGTAGAGCTCTGCGCCCTTTTCTTTGAGATTGGCAATCGTGGTGTCCCGCTCTGCCAGAAGCGACACCCGGCGATCTGCGATTTCCTCGGCAGAATCAAGCTTGCGCAGAGCGAGCATGCGGTCCTTTTCGCTCTCGTGAAACTTGCGGTCCAATGTGCGCAGTTCGTCCTTGCGCTGGGCGAGCTCAGCACGGGCCTCCTTGCCATCGCGGTCAAGCTGCGCGATGCGGGCCGTCTGCGCCTCCATGTTCGTACCGAGCGATGACAATGAAAATTTCTGCTCGTCGACCAGTGCGGCAAGGGCCCGTTTTTCATTCTCCAGCGTGCTGTAGCGACCTGATAGCGCGTTGAGTTCGCTCTCCGCGCTGCCGAGGCGCGCAGCCGTGTCGCGCAGTGTCTCCGATGTACTGCCCAGGCGGTCGCGCAGTGTGGCCAACTCATCGGATAGTTTGGACAGCTGCTCCGCACGGACATCCAGCTCCGCCTCGCGTTCCGCTATCAGGTTGATCTTGTTTCCGACGATGCCCATCTCGCGCTGGCGGTCAGCCCGGGCTTCTTCTACAGCCAGCTCCAGCTGGCGGCGCTCCACGGCAAACTTTGCCCGCAGTTGATCGCGTTCCGCAGCGATGTCACGCGGCGAAAATGGCAGTTGGGCTTCGAGGTCGCGTCGTGTCAGGCGATAGGCGCGACGCCAGAATGCCGGCAGAATGGCAAGCGCCAGCAGCGCTGCCACAATGAAGCCGAGCGCAAAATAAATCGCCTGCTCTATCACCTTGCATCCGTGCGGAAGTTGATCTGCCCCCTCTTGCCACGATGGCGGCCACAAGGCCAGCGGGCAAAGATCGGAACATGGCGTTTCAGTCGCTCAAAATAGTATCCAAGCGATCAGAACGGGTTCCACGTCGATTGATCGGTGAACTTGAGATATCCAAGGTTGACACCCAGCCGCGCGCCCACACCGGTGCGGATCGGCACCAGCGTGATGCCATCGCCCGCCGTCAGGGCGGTCATGCCGAAACCGGCAATGAGATAGGCCGACCCATCCACCCCACCGAACCGCTGATAGATGGCGTTTACCGCTGGCAGATTGTAGATCAGGATCATGGTGCGCGCGCCGTCGCCGCCCCAGTCAAAGCCCAGCGATGGGCCTTGCCAGAACACCTTGCGTTCTCCCTGATTGCGGGTGAACAGCGTGCCTTCGCCGTAGCGCAGACCGGCCACGAACGCGCCAGACCCCTCCTGGCCCAGAATATAGCCGTTCGGCTCCCCCCAACGGCGCGTCGCTTCCTCGATCGTAAGGGCGAGGCCACGGGACAGGCTGCCGAAGAAGCGGTGTCCGTTGTTGACGAGTTCGCTGCCGGAGAATGTTTCGGGACGCTCCGGCCCACGCGTGGCCTGGCGTTGTTGGGCCTGCGCGAGCGATGGCACGCCGACCGAAAGCATCAGTGCTGCGGCCAGCATGCAAGCTTGAGAAATCGATGATCGTGCCATTGTTTTTTCCCGTCAAGATAAGAGGCGCCCGAGCCCTTGCGTGCACTGACCATGAAGCAAAACCTTAAATTTTTATCGAACCTCCGCACGGTTTTGCAGGGCGAAGGAATTATCTTGGTTCAACAATTTCACGCCATTCGAGTGTTGCATGAGCCGAATTTCATTCACACGCGCTGCCTGCGGCATTTTAATGGCCGCTTTCGGCCTCGCGCAGGTGGCCCAAGCCATGGCTGGCGCAGCGTCATCCGGCAAATTGGGGCCCGATGATTGGCGGCATATGGTGTCGGAGCCGCGCTCCGGATTGGCGCTGTTCGGATTTGACCCCGTCGCCTACCACATCGCGGGGGAGGCCACCGAAGGCTCACAGGCCTTTGCCTTGGTTCATGGGGGCCTGACGTGGCGTTTTGCCAGTGCCGCGAACCGCGCGGTGTTCATGACGGATCCGGACGTCTACATGCCGCGCTTCGGCGGCCACGATGGCTCGCGTGTGGGCGATGGTTTCATGGCGGCGGGCAGTCCGGAGCATTTTCTGATTGCCGGAGGCGCACTCGTGCTGTTCCGGTCAGCCGAAAACCGCGACCGCTTTGCAGCAGATGAAACGCTGCGCACAGAGGCACGTCGTCGCTGGCCCGATGTGGCACGTCAAAATGCGCTGCACTGAGCGCGGGCTTTTTCCACGAATTCGGCGCAGCATCCTGCAATGAAGGGCCCATTGGCGAAGCCTTGTTCGACCTTGCCGTAGAGTTTCATGCCGCCCGTGCGCCCCACCATCACCCCACCTGCAGCGGCAAGAATGGCTTCGCCCGCCGCCGTGTCCCATTCCATCGAACCGACATCGCGGGGGTAAAGGGTTGCCTCACCGCTGGCCAGAAGGCCGAATTTGAGGGCCGCACCCATGCCGCGCACGGTGGCACCAGGCATCAGGCGCACCAGTTGATCCGCCAGCTCGCAGCGGTGAAACTGGCTGCGCAGAAGCACAGGATTGTTTGCATGCGTGTCGACCCGGATGCGCTTGCGCGCCCCCACAAGCGGCTCGAGCTCCGCTGACAGCTCGATTTGATGGGCCACCGAAGCACCGGTCCAGGCGCGGCGCCAGCTCGGGGCCAGAATGACCCCTGCGATGGGTCGTCTGTTCACGATGAGCGCGACGCAGACAGCGTATTCGCCGGTCCCGGCCGCATAATCCTTCGTCCCATCCAGAGGATCAACAAGGATGAACGGCTGCGCTCCATCGAATGGGAAATTATGCGTCAGCGCTTCTTCCGAGACGATCTGTATGTCACCAAACTCGCGGTGCAGCACGGATCTGATGGCCGCGTCCGAGGCGATGTCGGCAAGCGTCACGGGGCTGCCATCGACCTTCACTTCAGGCGCGATGAAGGTTGAAGCAAGTATGGCTCTGCCTCCGGCCTGTGCAGCCCGCATGAGCTTGCTCACGACTGCCTCGGGCTTGAGCGCTGCCAGATTGAATGCGGTGGGCGTTATGACTTGCGCAACCATATCGTGCGAGAACTCTCCCTACCGAGGCTCGCGAGAACCAGCCAGGCTTTTGCAAACAGCCCGTCTGGTATTAGCTAGCCACGAATTGATTCGCGTCAATGAGAGGCTGCGGCAATGACCACATTCAACCTGGATTCCCTCGATCTGGCGGCGCTTTTGTGCAGCCGCGTCTGCCATGATGTCATCAGCCCTGTCGGAGCGATCGTCAACGGATTGGAAGTCCTGGCTGAAGAGAAGGATCAGGGCATGCGCGATTTCGCGCTGGAACTGATCAGCAAGAGCGCGAAGTCGGCCTCCGCCCGGCTGCAATTTGCGCGCATCGCTTTCGGTGCTGCGGGGTCCGCCGGCTCGGCCATCGACACGGGTGATGCCGAAAGCGTGGCCAAGGGTTTTTTCAGTGACGACAAGCTCAAGCTGGTCTGGACCGGCCCACGCCTGCTGATGCCGAAGAATCGCGTCAAGCTGCTGCTCAACCTGCTCGTGATCGCTGCATCCTGCATTCCGCGCGGCGGGATCATCGACTGCGTGATCGAGGGGGATGCGGATTATCCGGTGTTCTCCATCCGCGCCGAGGGCAAGGCTCCTCGCATCGCCCACGGGCTGGAAGCTTCGCTGGCGGGCGAGCCCGAGGGTGGCTCGGTTGACGCACACGCCATCCAGCCCTTCTACACCGGCATGATTGCCCGTGCCTCCGACATGTCCGTTACACTGACCGCGGGCGAAGAATCCATCCGCATCGAGGCGCGCCGCGCTGCGGGAGCTGTCGAACAGGCGGCTTGAGGAAACATTTCCAAAATTAAGAAAAAGGCGGCTTGAGAGCCGCCTTTTTGTGTTCTCTGCAAGGATCGCTCAGGCCGCCTTGGCGCGCCCCAGCAACTTGCGGGCCACCAGGAGCTCGGCAATCTGAATGGTGTTCAGCGCCGCACCTTTGCGTAGGTTGTCTGACACGCACCAGAAGGCGAGGCCGTTTTCCACCGTGTTGTCTTCGCGCAGGCGGGAAATATAGGTCGCGTCCTCGCCGGCGGATTCGTACGGCGTGATGTAGCCACCGTCCTCGTGCTTGTCGATCACCTGCACGCCGGGCGCGCGCATGAGCAGACGGCGGGCCTCTGTCACCGAGACTGGCTTTTCGCACTCGATGTTGACCGATTCCGAATGGCCGACGAACACCGGCACGCGCACGCAGGTGGCGGTCAGCTTGATCTTGGGATCAAGGATTTTCTTCGTCTCCGCCATCATCTTCCACTCTTCCTTGGTGAAGCCATCTTCCATGAAGACGTCGATGTGCGGAATGCAGTTGAAGGCGATGCGCTTGGTGAACTTCTGCGTCACGGGCTGATTGGCGGAAAAGATGGCACGGGTCTGGTTCATCAGTTCGTCCATGCCGTCCTTCCCGGCGCCCGACACCGATTGATAGGTTGAGACCACCACGCGCTTGATGCCGAAGGCATCATGCAGCGGCTTGAGCGCGACTACGAGTTGGGCCGTGGAGCAATTGGGGTTGGCGATGATGTTCTTATGGTGAAACTCGGTGATCGCATCGGGGTTCACTTCCGGCACGATGAGCGGCACGTTGGAGTCATAACGCCAGGCCGACGAGTTATCGATGACAATGCAGCCTTGTGCGCCGATCCTGGGCGACCATTCCTTGGAAACCGTGCCCCCTGCCGACATCAGGCAGAGGTCGGTGCCATGGAAGTCGTAATGCTCGAGCGCCTTGATCTTCAAGGTTCGGTCGCCGAACGAGACTTCCTGTCCGACGGAGCGCTGCGAAGCGAGTGCCACCACTTCGCGCACGGGAAAGGCCCTTTCGGCCAATATCTTGAGCATCTCGCGCCCCACATTGCCTGTGGCACCTGCGATTGCGACCTTGTAAGCCATTGTGCTGTCTTTCTTATTCCGGGCGGCTGCGCGCTCTGCCCCTATCGGTTGCTCCCCCCGATTTTCAGATACTCGAAAGAAGCGAAGCTTTTTCGGGTTCTCGCCTTTCCCCCGACGGGGGAGTTCCCGAGAGCGAGGCAGACGTCAGCGCTTGGTCACGCCTTTGGGCGTGAGATGCGTTTTCGTCTGTTTCGTCAGGAGTGCCATCGCGGACCCATTCGCGGCAGGACGGCCGCACGTGTGCAGAAGCCGTAAAACACTCGAAATGTCAATGTGGCGTGCCTTTTGTGTTTGACCGGGCTATGGCCATGTCCATGACAGACTTCAGCCTTTCCGATCTCAACATCATCGTGAAGCAGCGCGCTGCCGCGTCGCCAGACGAATCCTACACTGCCCGGTTGCTGCTGGGCGGGGTCGAGCGTGCTGCCAAGAAACTGGGTGAAGAGGCGGTCGAGGCGGTGATCGCAGCCGTGTCGGCTGATCCCAGTGAATTGACGAAGGAGGCGGCCGATGTGCTCTACCATCTGCTTGTCGTGCTGCACGGCGGCGGTATCAGCCTCGATGCGGTGATGCACGAGCTTGAACAGCGCACACGCCAGAGTGGGCTGGCGGAAAAGGCCTCGCGCAAGTTATAAGCACGCCACCCGGTCTCTGCGGGTCAACTGCCGTCGGGAGTGCGTCGGGTATGGACATGTCCGTCGATGATCTGTTGCGGGATCAGCCCAATCCGTTCCGCGTGTTCCAGCGCGAGGAATGGGCCGGCCTGCGCGCCGACACGCCGCTGACGCTGACGGCCGAGGATCTGATGCGGCTGAAATCCGCCAATGATCCGATTTCGCTCGAAGAGGTCGTGGCGATCTATCTCCCTCTGTCGCGTTTGCTGTCGCTGTATGTGGCAGCCACGCAGGGGCTGTACAGGGCCACGCAGCGCTTTCTTCTCGCGGAGGATGGCAAGATGCCCTACATAGTCGGCATTGCGGGCTCTGTCGCTGTGGGAAAATCCACCACGGCGCGCGTGCTCAAAGCGCTGCTTTCGCGCTGGCCCAACACGCCCAAGGTGGAACTCGTGACCACCGACGGGTTCCTGCTGCCCAATGCCGAGCTGCAACGCCTCGGCCTGATGGAACGCAAGGGCTTCCCGGAGAGCTATGATGGTTCTGCCATCGTGCGCTTTCTCTCGGCTGTGAAGTCCGGCGAGCGCCATGTGCGTGCCCCTGTCTATTCGCATCTGACCTACGACGTGGTTCCGGACCAGACCGTGGAAGTGGATCGTCCCGATATCCTTATTTTCGAAGGTCTCAACGTGCTGCAACCGGGGCGCCTGGCGCGCGACGGGCGGGCGGTCGCCTTTGTTTCTGATTTCTTCGATTTCTCGATCTATCTCGATGCGCAGGAAAACCTGTTGCGCGAGTGGTACATCACACGCTTCATGCGCCTGAGGCAGACCTCGTTCCAGGACCCGCGCTCGTTTTTCAGGCGCTATGCGGCCATGTCCGAGAACGAAGCGCTGGATGTCGCCAGCAGCCTGTGGGACCGCATCAACCTGCCCAATCTGGAAGAAAACATCCTGCCGACGCGGCCTCGTGCCAGTCTGGTTCTCACCAAAGGCGTCAGCCACCTGATCGATCAGGTCGCGTTGAGGAAACTGTGATGGCGGCGCGCGTTGTGGCCCTCTCGATCTGGCTGCTGATGACGGCGTCAGCGCAAGCTGTGCCAACCACTTGTGGTGCAAGCGACGTGCTCGCCAAGCTGCGGGTTGAATCGCCGGAGGGCTATCAGCGCGTGGCGAGCGCCGCCAGGGACGTCCCGAACGGCGAGGGCATGTTGTGGAAAATCGAGAAGCCCGGGCTTGCTCCGTCCTACCTCTTCGGCACGATGCACTCCACGGATCCACGTGCGGATCGCCAGGTGGCCCGTGTGCGCCCGCTTGTCAGGCAAAGCCGCGCTGTCGCGGTGGAAATCAGTGAACTTGTGACGCCGGGCCTCAAGGACAAAGCCTCACAGGAGATCGCGCGGGCCGGGCTGGCGCGCTCGGGCAATGCCTTGGAGGGACTATGGCCACCTTCCAACCGCGCCATGGTCGAGGATGTCCTTGGCACACGCGGGCTGCCGCCCGAACGCGCCCAGCGGCTGGAAACCTGGTTTTTGATCGTGGCGCTGTCGTCACCGCCCTGCGAGCGGCAAAGGCGCAATCTGGGTTTGATTTCAGTCGATGAGAAAATCGGCCTCGCGGCGCAGAAGTCTGGCAAAGCGCCCGTCGGGCTGGAAAAACTGGAGGATCAGATCGCGGTGCTGCGCCGCATCGGGGGCTTCAACCCATCGTTGGCGCTGATCCAGGTGGCGCGCAGCCAGTCAGAGGTCGCTGACATGCGCGAGACCATGACCCAGGCCTACATCGGCGACCGGCTGGGGGAATTGGCCGCTCTAGCGCGTCTGTCGGAGGTGCTGGCAGGGCAACCTGCGACAATCGGCCATGACAGTTTCAGTCGCGCCTTGCTGGATGATCGCAACGAGGTGATGCGCGAACGCGCGCTGCCGCTTCTGGAAAAAGGTGGCGCCTTCATTGCTGTGGGAGCGCTTCATCTGCCGGGTGAGCGCGGCTTGGTGGCATTGCTCAAATCCTCCGGCTACAACGTGAATGTCGTCAAAAGGCGCTGAGGCTCTCACATCTTCGTGCAAGGATTCACAGTTTCGCCCCAATGCAGCCCATCACTCGCCTTACTGCCCCGTCAAAAAGATAATGTTGCCTCATGGCTTCGGTGAGAACGGGCTTGCATTTCGTCAGCCCCCCAGCCCCGCGGGTTCGTTCAAGCTGCAGCCATACGGATCTTCGTGATCCGGGACTGGGCGGTTGGTCAGAAATGACCAGCCGCCTTTTTCTTGTCCCGCGTGTCCTTTGCAGCCCGACCCCGCAGTGATATCGCAACATAAGCGGCCACAGGCGCGCCGCGCCGGAGTGTCCTACAGCATGACCCCAGAGGTGACAGAGCTTCCATCCGGCCTGCGGGTTGCAACGCTCTTGATGCCCCATGTCGAGACAGTCTCTCTCTCCGTCACCATCGCGGCCGGATCACGCGATGAAACGGTTGAAGAGCACGGCCTCGCTCATTTTCTCGAGCACATGGCCTTCAAGGGCACAACGCGGCGCTCTGCGCTGGCCATCGCCGAGGAAATCGAGACGGTCGGAGGTGATCTCAATGCCGCGACCAGTACGGAGACGACCTCCTACACCGTGCGCGTTCTGGCCGGTGATCTGCCTCTCGCCATCGATGTGATCGCGGATATCCTGCTGGAAAGCGTGTTCGATCCCGCCGAGGTCAAACGCGAGAAGGAAGTCGTGCTGCAGGAACTCGCGGCGGTCGAAGATACGCCTGACGATTTCGTGCATGATCTCTTCGCCGATACGGCATTTGCCGGGCATCCCGTCGGGCGCCCCATCCTGGGTGCGAAGAAGACGGTGCGCAGCTTCAACCCCGCCATGCTGCGGGCGTTTCTGGCGACCTGCTATCGCCCGCAGGAAACCGTTGTGGCAGCAGCGGGCGCGGTCAATCACGCCGAGGTGGTGGCGGCTGTGGAGCGGCACTTTTCCAAGATGGACCGCAGCCTGCCAGGCCGCATCAAGGCGCCGGCCAGCTACAGGGGCGGCGAAAAGCGACTGACGCGCGGGCTGGAACAGGCCCATGTGCTTTTGGGATTCGAGGCGCCCGCACTGCATCACCCGGATTACTTTGCCTCTCAGGTCTTCGCGAACGCGGCGGGCGGCGGCATGTCCTCGCGGTTGTTTCAGGAGGTGCGCGAGAAGCGTGGGCTGGCTTATGCCGTCTACAGTTTTGTCTGGGGCTACGCTGACACGGGCCTTTTTGGCGTCTACTTCGGGGCGGATGACAAGATGCTGGGAGAGGCCGCCCATGTCAGCCTCGATTGCCTCATGGCATCGCTGGATGACATGTCGGACGCCGAAGTGGCGCGGGCGCGGGCGCAGCTCAAGGTGTCCATGTTGATGGCGATGGAAAGCTCCAGCGCGCGGGCGGACCAGATGGCGCGCCATCTCCTGCTTTATGGACGAATCATTCCCCCGCAGGAGACGATTGCCAGGGTGGATGCGATCACCGTGGCGGATGTGCGCCGCGTGGGGCGCGACATGCTTGCCAGCACGCCCACGCTGACCGCCATCGGCCAGTTGAAGCGCCTGCCGATGCTGGAGATGCTGGCGGGGCGAATCGGCGTCAAAGCGGCGGCGTAAGGCGCGCCCATGATGCTGTTTGGCCGCGAGCCGATTGATCGGCCGGATCTTGCGTTGGAGTCCGGGGCCTTGCTGCTGCGCCCGCCTCTGCTGTCCGACTACGGTGCATGGTCCGCCGAGCGCGAAGCCAGTCGCGACTTTCTGCAGCCATGGGAACCTGCCTGGCCAGCCGATGAGTTGACGCGGCGGGCCTTTCGCGCGCGCCTGCGCCTCTATGCGCAGGACATCGACCGGGATCAGGCTTACCCGTTTTTTATTGTCCGCCGCGCAGATGGCGCCTTGCTGGGCGGCGTGGGCTTGACGCAAATCCGGCGCGGCGCGGCGTCGATGGCGACACTGGGCTACTGGATGGGGGCAAGCCATGCGGGTCAGGGCTACATGCGCATCGCGGTCAAGATCGTGACGCGCTTTGCTTTCACCACACTCCAACTGCGGCGCGTCGAGGCGGCTTGCGTGCCCGAGAACGCGGCCTCCAGACATCTTCTGGAAAAAGCTGGTTTCGAGCGCGAAGGGTACGCACGGCAGTATCTCGAGATCAATGGCCAGTGGCGGGATCACCTGCTTTACGCATTGCTGCATGACGGGATGCAGGCATGACCGCTGTAGCGCTTGCCGCCTGCGCGCGTGCGGTCTACCAGACGAGAGGCACTCGCGCGGACCGCGCAGGTGTATCGAGGTGGAAGCCTATTTTCGTGTCGTTCGAGCGTGTCCTGGCATTGTGCGCGGCGCTGATCCTGTGGGTCGGCGGTGCGGTGCTGCCTGCCAAGGCTCTCGATTCCGTGCGTGTGCGCGCGGATCAGACTGCGATCAATCTGCTGCCTGCGATCGAGCGCTACCAATCCCAGGGCGACCGCATCACCATCTCGACCACGCCCGGGCCGGATGGCGTCGTGCGGCGCATCGAGGTGCGTGCCCGCGACACGGATACGCGGCCGGACTGGATCTCGTTCGCGCTCACCAACGACACGGATGAGCAGATCGACCGGCTGCTGGTGGCGCCGCATTACCGTTTCGTGGGATCAGGTGTCGTGTGGCCCGATCTGGGGACACAGCGCATCCGCACCATCACCGCCAGCCAGGGCCTGCGGCCCGAGCGGGAAGAATTTTCCGGCGTCGATGCGTTTCTCATCACGCTGGATCCCGGCACGACGGTCACATTCGTGGCGGAGCTGGCCACCAACGCTCTCCCGCAACTGGTGTTGTGGGAGGTGGATGCCTACACCGAACGCCTCAACAGCCTGACGCTCTACCGCGGTGTGGTGCTGGGCATCGCGGCACTGCTGGCGCTGTTCCTTTCGATCGTTTTCGTCGTCAAGGGTGCTGTGATCTTCCCCGCCGCAGCCGCGCTGGCCTGGGCCGTTCTTGCCTATCTGTGCATCGATTTCGGCTTTCTGGAAAAGCTTTTCCGGATCACCATCGAGGGCGAACGCATCTGGCGCGCGGCAACCGAAGCGGTGCTGGCCGCCACACTGGTGATCTTTCTCTTCGCCTATCTCAACCTCAACCGCTGGCATGTGCGCTACATCCATTTCATCACCTTGTGGCTCATTTTCATCGCGGCGCTGGTGGGATTGGCGCTGTTCAATCCGCCGGTCGCCTCGGGCGTCGCCCGCATTTCCATCGCGGTGGCAGCCACCATCGGGCTGGTGCTGATCGCGTATCTGAGCACATTGGGCTATGACCGCGCGGTGATGCTGGTGCCGACCTGGCTCATGCTGCTGGCCTGGGTGGGGGCGGCAGCCGTCGCGCTCAACGGGCGGCTGGCCAATGACATCACCGCGCCGGCGCTCCTGGGCGGCCTGGTGCTCATCGTCATGCTCATCGGCTTCACGGTGGTACAGCATGCCTTTGCGGGCGGGGCGCTCGCGCAAGGACTGGTCACGGACAACGAGCGCAAGGCGCTGGCGCTCATGGGATCGGGCGAGGCTGTCTTCGACTGGGATGTGCAGAGCGACCGCATCCACATCGGCTCCGAGATCGAGACGCAGCTGCATCTCAAGCGCGGCGCGCTCGATGGTTCGGCGGATGCCTGGCTGGAAGCGATCCACCCGCTTGACCGCGATTCCTATCGCACCACGCTTGATGCGCTGCTGGATCAGCGCCGGGGCCGTGTGCAGCTGGATGTGCGCCTGCGCTCCGCCGAGGGCGAGTTCGTATGGTTCTCGCTGAAAGCCCGCCCCGTCGTGGGGGACGACAGCGAGGTCGTGCGCGTGGTCGGCACGCTCACCGATGTGAATTCCGAAAAGCATGCCGAGGAGCGCCTGCTGCACGACGCCGTGCATGACAACCTCACGGGCCTGCCCAACCGCAAGCTGTTCATGGACCGGCTGGATGCCGTGCTCTCCTTCTCGGCTGGCGACGACATGATCCGCCCGACGGTGTTGTTGCTGGACTTGGATCGCTTCAAGCGTGTGAACGAGAGCATCGGCTTTGCAGTCGGTGATGCGGCGCTGCTCAACATCGCCCGGCGACTGGCGCGACTGTTGCGCCCGCAGGACACGCTGGCGCGCCTTGGCAGCGACAATTTCGGCATCATCCTGATGTCGGAGCGCGAGCCCGAGCGCATCACGGCCTTTGCCGATCTGGTTCGGCGCGCGGTGACCGCGCCCATGACCTTCGCCGACCGGGAAATCATCGTGACGGGCTCGGTCGGCATCTCGCTTTACAGCGCGCAGGGCGGCACGCGGCGCGACGATCTGATGAAAAACGCCGAGATCGCTCTGGCGCATGCCAAGCGGCTGGGCGGCGACCGCATCGAGGTGTTCCGCCCCTCCATGAAGATCTACCAGCCGGACCGCCTGACGCTGGAGGCCGATTTGCGGCGCGCCATCGAGCGCAGCGAAATCAAGATGGTGTTCCAGCCCATCGTGCGGCTGGAAGATCGCACGATTGCCGGCTTCGAGGCCCTGATGCGTTGGGATCATGGGCGGCTCGGCCGTTTGCCGCCGAAGGAATTCATCGGCATTGCGGAGGAAACCGGCCTGATCGCGGAGCTCGGCCTGTTCGCGCTGGAGCGCTCGGCGCAGGAACTCGCGGTGTGGCAGTCGGTGCTCGATGTCGAGCCGCCGATCTTCGTCAGCGTCAATGTCTCCAGCCGCCAGATTCTGCGCCACGATCTGCTGCACGACCTCAAAACCGTGCTGAACCGCGTGAGGGTCAAGCCCGGCACGCTCAAGCTCGAACTGACCGAGAGCTTGATCATGGAAAACCCGGAGTATGCCGCGCAAATCCTGCAGAAGGTGAAGGACCTGGGCGCGGGTCTTTCGCTCGACGATTTTGGCACAGGTTATTCGTCGCTCGCCTATCTCCAGCGCTTTCCCTTCGACACGATCAAGATCGACCAGTCTTTCGTGCGGCCGTCATCCAAGGGGGTGCGGCCCATCCTGCTGCGCTCGATCATCACCATGGCGCATGATCTGGGCATGCAGATCGTGGCCGAGGGCGCGGAGACCGAATCGGATGCGGTGGAACTGTTCCAACTCGGCTGTGAATATGGCCAAGGCTATGCCTTCGGCGAGCCGATGAGCGCCAGCGACGCCCGCAAGCTGGTGGGCGGCACGGGGGGGTAAGGCCGTCAGGCCTCAGGTGTTCAGGCCTTCTCTATATCAGACCTTGTTGCCCATCACCTCATCGCGCAGCACACGGCGGAGCACCTTGCCCACATTGGTCTTGGGCAGCGCGTCGCGGAAGACGATGTTGCGGGGCACTTTGTAACCCGTCAGGCTTTCGCGGCAGTGACTGCGGACGGCTTCCTCGGTCAGGTTTTCATCCTTCCTGACCACGTAGGCGACCACCTTCTCACCCGAATGCTCATCGGGCAGACCGATGACAGCCGCTTCCAGCACGCCGGGGCAACCCGCGATCACCTCTTCCACCTCGTTGGGATAGACGTTGAAGCCCGAGACGATGATCATGTCCTTCAAGCGATCGACGATCTTGAACTGGCCGTCTGCCAGCATCACCGCCACGTCGCCGGTGCGGAAAAAGCCATCCGCCGACATGGCCTTGGCGGTTTCCTCCGGGCGCTGCCAATAACCCGCCATCACCTGGGGACCGCGCACGTAAAGCTCACCCGGCTCACCCTGCACGACGTCGCGGCCATCGGCATCGCGGATCACGACTTCGGTAGACGGCACGGGGTAGCCGATGGTGCCCGAGAATTCCTCCAGCGTCAGCGGGTTGACCGTGGCGACGGGCGAAGTTTCTGAGAGGCCGTAGCCCTCCACCACAGCTTTGCCTGTCAACTCCTTCCAGCGCCTGGCGACGGGCCCCTGCATGGCCATGCCACCCGCCACCGCAAATTGCAGCTTTGAAAAATCCACCTCGCGGATGCCGGGCGCGTTCAGCAGAGCATTGTAAAGCGTGTTGACGCCGCAGATCATCGTGAAATGCGTGGACTTGAGCGTCTTCACGAAGCCGGGAATGTCCCGTGGATTGGCGATCAGCAGGCAGCAGGCCCCCAGGCGCTGCATGTAGATGCAGCAGGCTGTGAGCGCAAAGATATGATAAAGCGGCAGCGCCGTGACCATTACCGGACGGTTGTCGTTGGACTGGGTCAGAAACGGTGTGATCCAGGCGTCGCATTGCAACACATTGGCCACGATGTTGCGGTGGAGCAGCACGGCTCCCTTGGCGACGCCCGTGGTGCCGCCGGTGTATTGCAAAAAGGCGATGTCGTCGGGTGTGACGTTCACGGCAGCGGGGGTTCTGGCTGCGCCAATGGCCAGGACGGATTTGAAGGTGATGGACTCCGGCAGGCTGAAGGGAGCCACGACCTTTTTCACATGGCGCGCCACCAGATTGACGATGGAGCCTTTGAAGCCGAGCAGGTCACCTGCCGTGGAAACGACGATATGCTTCAGGCTTTGGAGTTGTGTACGCGCCTCCTGCACCACATGGGCGAAGTTTTCGAGCACAACCAGCACGCTGGCGCCCGAATCATTGATCTGATGCTCCAGCTCGCGCGGCGTATAGAGCGGGTTGACATTGACCACCGTGAAACCGCCCCGCAGCACGCCGAACATGGCAACAGGGTAGGCCATGACATTGGGCATCATCAGCGCCACACGGTCACCCTTCTTGAGGCCCTGCGCTTGCAGCCATGCGGTGAAGGCGAGGCTCTGCTTTTCCAGATCGGCGTAGGTCAGCTGCTTGCCAAAGCTCTCGAAAGCGGGCCGCGTGGCATAGCGGCGGGCGCTGTCGGCGAGGATGTCCACAAGTGTGCCGGCGGAGGCCAGATCAATGGTGTGAGGAATGCCGGCCGGATAATTTGCCAGCCATGGCCATGGAATCAAATCGCCGCCATTGGGTTTAACTGCTGATGTCGCCTTCGCCATGATATCCACCCTGTGCCGTTTTTATGATTATGCTCGGCAAGGTGGCACAGCGTGGACGCATGCGAAAGAGGACTTTTCCCGCTTGTCCTAATCAGATTCGTCAGGCCCAACGCACGCGGGGCGGCAGGGAAGAGAGGATGGACTCCACATTGCCACCGGTGCGCAGGCCAAACAGCGTGCCCCGGTCATGGAGCAGGTTGAACTCCACATAACGCCCGCGGCGGTTCTCCTGTTCGATCACGTCGTCAGGTGACCAGGGCGTGGCCATGTTGGCGCGCAAGACAGGGAGGTAGGCCTTGAGGAAAGCGCGGCCCACATCCTGCGTGAATGTCAGCTCCGCCGCGAAATCCCCCGTGTCGAGGTAGTCATAGAAAATGCCGCCGATGCCGCGGGGCTCCTGCCGATGGGGCAGATAGAAATACTCCTCGCACCACGCCTTGTAACGGTCGTAGGAGGCGATGCCGGCATGGGCCTCGCAGGCCTTGCGCATTTCTGAATGGAAGTGCTGTGTATCGACATCCTCCTGCGTGCGCCGGCGCATCAGCACGGGCGTCAGGTCCGCCCCGCCGCCGAACCATTGCCGCGAGGTCACGACATAGCGCGTGTTCATGTGCACGGTCGGCGCATGGGGGTTCCACGGATGCGCGATCAAGGAGACGCCCGAGGCGAAGAACGTGGGGTCCACATCCGCGCCGGGTATCTGTTTGGCAAACTCGGAAGGAAACACGCCGTAAACAGTCGAGGTATGCACGCCCACCTTTTCAAACACGCGGCCGTGCATCATCGACATCACGCCGCCGCCGCCGTCATGGCCCGCGTGGTCGGTGCGCGACCAGGGCTTGCGGATGAAGCGGCCCGGCGTGCCTGCAGGAGCCTCGGCAAAATATGGCCCCGTCGCCTCATCCTCAATGCTTTCAAACGCCGCACAGATCTGATCACGCAGGCTCTCGAACCAGGCGCGCGCGGCGGCCTTGCGCCGAAGGATTTCATCTGGAGGCGGCAAGGGCGTGGGGGTTTTGGCGTGCGCGTTCATGGGGCAATCATGCATTGATTAAGGAGCGGGGGAAAGGCAGGGCGGTTACGTAAGCCTGATCTCAGGCCAAGCATTGATCTGCCGCAAGGCCTCTCCTACGGCGATGGCGGCCGCAACGGCCACGTTGAGCGAGCGCACACCTGCCTGCATCGGGATGCGGATGCGCCCATCGGCGGCATCATGCACCTCATCGGGCACCCCCGCGCTTTCGCGGCCCACCATCAGGATATCGCCGGGGGCAAATGCAAAAGCCGTGTGCATGACCGCGCCTCTGGTGGTGAGCAGCACAAGGCGCTGGCTCTTCTGGCGGCGGGCGCTCTCGAAGGCGCTCCATGACACATGACGGGCGATCTCGACATGATCGAGATAATCCATGCCCGCACGGCGAAAATGCCGGTCAGAAACAGGAAAACCTGCTGGCTCGATGATGTCGGCGGCGATGCCGAGGCAGGCCGCCATTCGCAGCATGGTCCCCGTGTTCTGCGGGATATCGGGCTGGAAGAGGGCGAGGCGAAGCAGACCCGTCACGCGCCGCCGCGCTCCATGCCCGCAATGGCCCGGGCAAAATCATCTGCCGCGAAATGCTCAAGATCATCAATGCCCTCGCCCACACCGATGAAGTGGATCGGCAGCTTGAACCGGTCGGCGATGGCCACCAGAATGCCGCCGCGCGCCGTGCCATCGAGCTTGGTCATCACGAGGCCGGTGACACCCGCCGTCTTTCCAAAAATCTCCACCTGGCTCAGTGCGTTCTGGCCCACGGTCGCATCCAGCACCAGGAGCACGGCATGGGGCGCGGTGGCATCCTGTTTCCTGATCACGCGCACCACCTTTTCCAGCTCGCTCATCAATTCGGTGCGGTTCTGCAAGCGCCCGGCGGTGTCGATCATCAGCACATCGGTGCGGGCTTCCGTCGCCTGTTTCAACGCATCGAAGGCGAGACCTGCCGCATCGCCGCCCTGCTCGCGCGCCACCACAGGCGTGCCTGTGCGCGCGCCCCAGACTTTGAGTTGCTCGATGGCGGCCGCCCGGAAGGTGTCTCCCGCCGCCAGCATGACCGAGCGCTTTTCTGCGCGAAACTTGGCGGCCAGCTTGCCGATGGTCGTGGTCTTGCCCGAGCCGTTGACGCCCACCATCAAGATGACGAAGGGCGATTTGCTGCCATCCACCACCAGCGGCTGCGCCACGGGGGTGAGCACCTTGCTGACTTCTGCGGCAAGGATGGCCTTCACCTCCTCCGGTTCGATCTCCTTGTCATAGCGCCCCTTGCCGACCGTGGCGGCGATTCGGGCCGCAACATCAATGCCGAGGTCGGCCTGGATCAGGATGTCTTCCAAATCCTCCAGCATGCCCGCATCGAGCTTGCGCTTGGTGAAGAGCGAGGTGATGCTATCCGACACACTGCTGGCGGTCTTGGCGAGGCCTTGTCGGAGCCGCTGCCACCAGGACAAATTGGGTTCCGCGGGTTTGGATTGGGCGACTTCGTTCTGCTGAGCTTCAAGTCTTGCAGCTTCCGCTTTGGCGGCTTCAATATTTGCAGCCTCGGCGAGTTTTATCGTTTCGGCGCGTTTTATAGCTTCGGCGCGCGCAATTTCAGCGGCTTCATCCTGTTGTTTTTTGTGTGCTGCGGCAGCTTCCGCGCGCTGTGCCTGCTGCTGCGCTTCTAGCCTTGCGGCCTCACGTCTATCAGCCTCGACCTTTTCAGCTTCGGCGCGCGCTTGCTCAGCTTCCAGCCTCTGCGCCTCCCGCGCCGCCTCAAGCTTGGCAGCCTCGATCTCAGCCGCGATGCGGGCGGCGTTCTCATCCAGCAAGGGCGGTGCTTCCCCCACGGGTGTCATGGGTTCAACCGCAGGCTCCACCTTGCCGAGGCCGAATATGCGCTTGAAAAAGCCGGTTTTCTTTTCAGGTTCGGACATTTTTGCCTTAGTAAATCGTGTTCTTCATGTGTTGTGGGTAGTTCGCATCATACGTCGCTGCATCAAAGCTCGGCTCGATGCGTTTGGCCATAGCGCCCGCTGTCGGCAGATCAGGACGCGTGCGCCCCTCCCAGAGCTTCGAGCGGTGCAGTGCCTTCTGGCACTGGAAGTAACAGCGCTCGATGTGGATCACGAGCACGCTGGCGGGTGTCTTGCCTTCCATCACGAAACGTTCACGCAGTGCCGCATCCACCGCAATGACGGCACGCCCGTTGACGCGCATGGTCTCGCCCTTGCCGGGGATGAGAAACAACAGCGCCACGCGCGGATCGCTGATGATGTTTTTCAAACTGTCGAGCCGGTTGTTGCCGCGCCTGTCGGGCAGGAGCAGCGTGCGCTCGTCTTCCACCATCACAAACCCCGCTGGGTCACCGCGCGGCGAACAATCCAGCCCCTCCGCGCCCACGGTGGCGAGCACCACGAAAGGGGAGGCTTCGATCAGAGCGCGGTACTCTGGCGTGAGGTAATCGAGCTCCTTCCAGAGCGAGCGATCCACAGGCGGCAGGGGATAATGCTTGGACAGCTCTTCCAGTGTGGTGATGGTGTCGCTCATGCAACTCCTGTGAAGAGTTCGGGCAAAAGCGACAGGCGCTCTTCCAGCTCCACGGGGCCTGTCATGATCACATGGTTGTCGCCCCGCCAGTGGATATGCAGTACCCCCCCTGGCAAGGTGACGGCGACCTTGCGTCCAGTATCGCCCCGGCGGTTGGCTGACACAACGGCGGCGCATGCACCCGAGCCGCAGGCGCGCGTGAGGCCAGCGCCACGCTCCCAGACCTTGAGGATGAGCGATGCGGGCGAGGTGACAGCCGCCAGCGAAATATTGGCCTTCTGCGGAAACAGCGCATGCACTTCAAGCAAGGGTCCCGTGCGCGCAAGATCATGGGCCTCGACATCCGCCACGAAAAACACGGCATGGGGGTTGCCCATGCTGACGGCGGCAAAATCGGCAGGGAAGTTGGCGTCAAGAAACGCCGTGTCGAGCGGCACGCGCGAGGTGTCTTCAACGGGCAGGCTCAGCGGGATATCCCGCCAGCCGAGGCGCGGTGGGCCCATATCCACGCTGAAACTGAAGGGCCCCTTGCGATCACAATCCAACAGGCCTGCGCGCGTTTCAACCGTGAATGCCTCGCGTCCCGTCGCCTCGGCGATGACCCAGGCCACGCAGCGCGTGCCATTGCCGCAAGCGCCGGCCTCCGTGCCATCGATGTTGTAGATCAGCACGAAAGCCTCGGTGGCGGGCGTTCTTGGATCGTGCAGCACCATCATCTGATCGAAATGCAGTCCGGGTGCCCGCCCGATGGCCCGTGCTTCGTCGGCTGTGACGGTGTGAGCACTGCCGCGCAAATCCAGCACGACGATCTCGTTGCCGAGGCCGTTCATCTTGAGAGCGGGGGTGTTGGCGAGCGGTGTCATGCTGGAGCCTTTAGAGTATCTTCCTGGCGAGCGGGAGACAGTTTTCCGATCTTTCACTTGACCCTGCAGCCGCTTCAGCCATTTGTCGGAACAGGTTCATGCCTGCCCCGGTTGGGTGTATGGCGGGACCGGCTTGTCATGGTCGACCAGTCCCAAGCACACTGGGTTCCACGGAAGGTTATATCTGTATGCTGCGCGGCCTGATTTTCCTTGTGTGTTCTGCCATGCTGGCCGTGGGGGCAACTGCGCAGCAGGTTACCCCACCGGTCGCGCCCGCTCCTGTTGTTCCTGCCGCGCCAACAGCGCCGCCACCTGTTCTGGCGCCTGTTTTGCCGCCAGCGGCGGCGCCTGCACAAGCGCCGACCGCGCCCGAAGCACCTGCTGTCCCGTCAACCCCTCCCGCGCCCGTGCCGCCGCCGTCAATTCCTGCGCCGGGCTCGCTGGTCACTCCACCGGCTCCGCCCGCGATGGTCACTCCGCCGACTCCTCCCGCCATGGTCACTCCACCGGCTCCGCCTGCCATGGGCGCTCCGGCTGCGCCATCATCCCCGACGCAATCTGCGCCCGTGCCGCAGACGCAGGACCAGGTCACGCTGCCGGGCATCGGTGGTCCTGAGGAGGTGATTCTGGCGCCGCGTCCCGTCTTGATCCTCAAGGGACAATCGAGCTGGGATGATGGCTACGACAACCTGATGGAG
>JANMMT010000111.1:0-60480 GCA_031373545.1 Hyphomicrobiales bacterium | reverse complement strand
GGTGATCCCCGTCACCTCTGGCCGTGGCACGCTGAAGGACGCCATGAACGACGCCCTGCGCGACTGGGTCACCAATGTGGAGACGACGTTCTATTGCATCGGCACGGTCGCTGGGCCACACCCCTATCCCGCCATGGTGCGCGACTTTCAAAGCGTCATCGGCAAGGAAACGCGTGAGCAGATGCAAGAGGCCGAAGGGCGCTTGCCCGATAGTTTGATTGCTGCCATCGGCGGGGGCTCCAACGCCATGGGGCTGTTTCACCCCTTCCTCGACGATGAGCAGATCGAGATTTTCGGCGTGGAAGCGGCGGGCCACGGCCTCTCCTCCGGCCTGCACGCGGCCTCGCTGACAGGCGGCCGCCCCGGCGTGCTGCACGGCAACCGCACCTATCTCTTGATGGACGAGGACGGTCAGATCAAGGACGCGCATTCGATCTCCGCCGGGCTCGATTACCCCGGCATCGGGCCTGAGCACTCCTGGCTGCACGACATCAAGCGCGTGCAATACATCTCGGCCACGGACGATGAGGCGCTGGAAGGCTTCAAGCTCTGCTGCGCGCTGGAGGGCATCATTCCCGCGCTGGAGCCCGCCCATGCGCTGGCCAAGGTGATGCAGATCGCACCGACCAAGCCGCAGAACCACCTGATGGTGATGAATTTGTGTGGCCGCGGCGACAAGGATATCTTCACGGTGGCGGAGTATCTGGGCGGGATGTGAGGGTTTCAATTTAATGGCATGGCTTCGTGGAATTTTTCGATTGTCGATTGTTTTGGCAGGGCTGTTTGCAATTTATGGGTTCTATGGTGCCTTAACAAAAGCTGCTGAATCTTCCACAAGTGAACGGCGTATTTGGACCGCACTGCGTTGTGGAGAAAAATTTCTGAATCAGGACATGTCGCAATATACAAATGAAGTTGGTAATATTGATATAGGACGAGCAGGCTGCTCAAATGATCAATTTTGGGCAAACTTTGATGAAATTCGCGAAGCAAGAGGAAAGCCAGATAATTCTGACAAGGTCTTTAAAGAGACTTTATGGAGAGAAATTCAAGAGTCTATGATAAACGCAGTTTTACTTCTTATCATGATAAATGTAGTAGGTATCATGATTTTGGGATCATGGAAAACTTTGAATTGGGTGCTATCTGGCTTTAAGATTGGGCATAAAGCTTCATAAGCTCAAGCCGCCTCCACCACCCGCTCCCCCACATCCCGTTCCGCCACGGCCAGATCATAGCCCGCTTACAGCCTCGTCCAGAACTCTGCTGAGTTGAAACCTATTCTGGTCACGCATATAGCGTACCGCATTCATTTGCATTACAAGCTGCCATCTGGTATCCTCTTTCCATGTCGTCAAACGCTCTTGTCCAAACCCGCATTGATCCAGCCATACGCGATCGCGCCGCCGCGGTGCTTGAGGGTGCCGGGCTGACGGTTTCGGATGCGGTGCGCATCCTGCTCACGCGCACGGCCAACGAGGGTCGGCTTCCCTTCGATGTTTCGGATGCAGCGAGTCACGATGCCTGGTTCCGGGCCATGGTGCAGGAAGCTCTGGACGATCAGCGGCCTGCCAGTCCGCATGATGCAGTCAGTGTGAAGTTTGCCCGGTTGCGCGATGAGGCCTTGGCCGTGGCTGAAAAGGATTTGGCTGAAAAGGATTTGGCCGAAAAGGATAGGACTTGAGGCTTTTTTGGTCGGCTCTGGCCGAAGCTGATCGGGAAGGAATATTCCGCTACATTTTTGAGCGAAATCCTATTGCAGCCATCGGCGTCGATACGCGGATAGAGACCGTGTGCCAACAGCTGATCCGTTTCCCCGAACTGGGCAAGGTCGGCAGGGTCACTTCCACGCGCGAAATGGTCATCGGCGGCACACCCTATGTTGTGGTCTATCAATTGGGTCCGGATCGCATCTTGATCCTGCGTATCCTCCACGGGGCGCAACGCTGGCCGCCGGTAACTTAAGCCTTTCAATTCCGATATCGCTGCTCCCATTGCTTTTCACCCACGGCGCAATCCATCTTCGGGCGCGCCTCGGTGGTCTCACTGGCGTGCATCACGCGCGGCGTGGCGGGCAGGCTGGCAATCTCGCGCAAGATTTTCGCTCGCGTGGCCGAGACAAACTGCTCGCGCTCCTTGATGGCGATCATGAACGCCCCCGGCCCGCCGATGACGCAGTCGGTGTAATAATCATCCAGATCTTCCATGTCGAAGACCGAGCGGCGGCTAGAGGCGATCATGATCGGCAAGCCGTTGATGACGATGCCTGCCTGCAACGCGCGGTCGCGGGCGTCCACCACCAGCGACCCGTGGTTGTTCGCACCGTCGCCGGAGATATCCAGCACGCGGCGGGGCGCGCGGTAGTTGGAAGCCTCGATCAACTCCTGCCCGTAGAGAATCGCGCCCGACACCGAGGTGCGATACCAGCGCGAAATCGGCGCGGCAGCCAGTTTGGCGACGAAGGCGTCGGCGGTTTCCGGCCCGTCGATCACCTGCCAAGGAACAACCACCCGCTGGGTGTTGGCCCCCGCCCATTCGTAATAGCTCACCGCGATCTTCGCATGCGGCCCGGCAACAATCGCCTGCAAGACCTCAGGCGAGGTGAGGGCGCGGATGTAGCCTTCCCGTTGCAGACGCTGCTCCTCCACGTCCATGGAATAGGAAATATCCACGCCCAGCGCGAGGATGACATCCACCTCTGTCCTGGCGCCCTGCGCCGTGGCAACAGGGCGCAGCGACAGCGCGAGGCTGAGCAGGACGCAAACGGCAACGATCCCGATTGCGCTTTTTGCCAACCTGCGTGCCATGCGCGCCTCCCTGCTGATCAGATGCCCGGTTTTATATGCCCTGGTCGCCGTGCTCCTGGGCCAGTTTGTCAGCCGTTTCCTTGATGCCCTTGAAGTATGGATTGATGGCCAGCGCGGCACGGAAAGCTGCAAGGGCCTGGCGTGGCTGATCGTTCTGGCGGAAGATCATGCCCACGCCCGCGAGTGCCTGATAATGGCGCGGCTCCAGCGCCAGCGATTTGCGCAGGTCGCGCATCGCGCCATCCAGATCTTTCTGCTGGAACAGCACGGCAGCCCGGCGACTGTAGGCTTCGGGCCAGTCGGATTTGAGCAGCAGGATGGAATCGAGCAGGTCGAGTGCGGTGAGCTGGTCCTGCGCCTGCATCGCGGTGCCGACACGCTCCATCAGCAGATCGAGCGTGTCACTGCCCGAGCGGTTCCAGATTCGGGCGATCTGCTCGGAAACGTTGCCGGCCTCCGCTTCGTTGCGGGCGGCAGCCAGGCGCTCGAACAACTGGTCGAGCCGGCTCTGGAATCGCGGATCGGGCGTGCGGCGCTCGGGTTCTGGCGCGGCCTGCAAGGGGCCCGGCGCTTGCGGGGGCAGCGGCTGTGACAGGGCCGGCAACGGCGCGCAGAGCAGCAGGCAGATGGGCAGGAGATGATAACGCATGAAAGCGAGGCTAGTGTGCCTCGCTCGATCAGTCAAAAGGTTCAAGCAAAAGTGAACAGGGCGCAAGCCAGGGCCCAGCCGGCAGGGCTCAGCCCTGACGTGCCTTGTAGCGCTTCTGAGTCTTGTTGATGATGAAGACGCGGCCTTTGCGGCGGACCAACTGGTTGTCGCGGTGGCGCTTCATCAAGGCCTTGAGTGAATTGCGGATTTTCATGGCACGGGCTTTCCTGAAAACGAACAACGCGCCGTCTCGGGCGCGCCGTGGCATTTGGTTGCGTGCGGTAAAGCACAAAGGGCCTCTCGCTGCAAGTGTGGGAACAACGCGTGGCGAGAGACCGGTGCAGGCCCTCACTTCGAAAGGCGGATCTTCGAGGTGTAGGTGTAGGTCACGGTCGGGCATTCATAGACGAGGCGGATGTCATCGTAGTCGCCGTCCGTCCACTGCGTGTAGGGCGCAGGCAGCACAGGCCGGTCTTCCCAACCGATGTACATGAACTTGCCGGGAGCGCAGGCCTTTTTCGTCACGCTGGCAGGGCGGTTCTTGCCTGTCTTGATGATGCTGGCAGGATCGCCGGGCGTGCACTGTGCCAACGTATCGCACACTTCGCTCTCCATCATGTCGATCCTGGCGTTGTAGCCAAAAGCCGCGCCGTTGAAGTTGAACGACGCTGCGCCGTCAATATCGAGGTCGGTGTCGGAATAATGGTTGTAGCGCTCGGCGGCGGCGCCGTTCTCGGGCCACTTGTTGGGCTGCGTGCGGGCACCGCGTACATTATACAGACGGAACGACAGGGTTTCTTCGCCTTCGCAGACTGGCATGACCGGGTTGATCTTGTCGTTCTCCGGTCCGCAATAGCCATTGAAGCAGCCCTCGCCGTTGCTGGACATGAGGGACATCTTGGTGCGGCCCTTGTCGACGTTGGTCTTCTTCGTCTTGTCGTAGCAATAGGCAAAGATGCGGTTGTAATCACCGGCCTCGAAGCCGGGAAAGCGCATCTGCGGGTTGTTCGTCTTCGTTTCCTTCTTCACCACCATCAAGGCCTGCGTTTCGCTCAGGATTGCGGTGTTCGTTCCGGTCCCTGGGATCATGCGGCTGAGCAGGTTCTTCACGTTGGCGGTGGCAGCCATGCGGTATTCCTGCTTGCTGCCATCGGTCCAAGCGCCGGTCACGGCCACGCTGCTGATGCTGGCGTTCGAGGCATACTTCGACTGGATGATGGACTGCGTCTGGCTCAGGATATGCGAGGCACGTGCGTCCACAAGAGACTGTTTGGTGCTCATGCTCTGCGTGGCGGCATTCGCCCCCGTGAAAACCTCGACGCCGTAACGCGCGATGGACAGCGAGGCCAGATCAAGTTCAGCCTGCAACTCGGTCTGGATGTTGGAAGAACGCGAGTAGTCGAGCGCGAGACCTGCCGCGCCGAGCATCGGGCTGAGAGTCAGCGCGAACATCAAGGCGACGTTGCCGCGCTGATCCCGGGCGAACCCTTTGAACATGGATAATGGCTTGACCATTACGGTGATCCTTTTGATGCGGATGACCCCCGCTTCAACCAGCACCATACGAAATGGTTCTTCAGTTTGTGTGCAGACAATCGCGCGAAAACACGGGGTTCTCTTTCACCCCGCATTTACCCTGCCGCCTGGGGTTGCGTGAGGCTGCCGTGTGATCTGCCATGTGGCCTGGCATGCGATTCCGCCGGCAAGCCATCAGAAATGCCATGAAAGAACCGGGAAACTGCAAGAAAGGGCGGTTCTGGGCACTTTGAGATTGAAACTGGGCAAGGCCACTGCCGCGTCGGTGTAGTTTACCTTGGGTTGCAATCAGCCAGAATCTTCATGCCTGCTTTACCATGAGCCCATTTGGCATTCTGGGCAGCGGTTCCTTCAGTCGTCCTGCCGGCGCGCGATCTTGGAGAACTTCTTCATCACCCGGTCCCGCTTCAGCTTGGAGAGATAGTCGATGAAGAGCTTGCCATCGAGATGATCCAGTTCGTGCTGTATGCACGTGGCGAGCAGCCCCTCCGCGTCGATGTCCAGTGTCTGTCCTGACAAATCCTGATAGGACAGGCGCACGCGGGCCGGGCGCTCGACCTCCTCATAGTATTCGGGGATCGACAGGCAGCCTTCCTCGTAAACCGACTTTTCCTCCGATGCGCTGACGATCAGCGGGTTCACGATGCAGCGGGGCGCTTTGGGCTCGCCCTCCTTGGCCAGATCGATCACCAGCAGCCGCAGCGGCACGCCGATCTGAATCGCAGCCAAGCCGATGCCGGGCGCGGCATACATCGTCTCCAGCATGTCATCGGCCAGGCCGCGCAAGGCGCTGTCGAAGACCGTGACCGGCTTGGAAACCTGGCGCAGGACAGGGTCGGGAAGACTCAGGATGGGGCGAAGGGCCATGGTTTAAAACCGCAAGTCTGGAAAGGCACGTGAATGACGATTGGAAAAGCCCATAACGACAGTGGACAGGACGGTCAAACCCGTTCACTTTTCGTTCGATGAAATCCCGAATCGGATGAACGTGACGCCATGCAAGACATCATTCTGACGGTCGGAGAAACCGCCATCACCCTGCGCCACCTGCTCATTGCGGGTGCTGTTTTCGTGGTGTTTGCCTTGCTGGCGCTCCTGTGGATGGCACGGCGTGCGAACGAGGCGCGCGCCCTTGAAGCCGCCGTATCCGCCGAACGCCAGCGCGAGATGGATGACAAGGTCGCCGCCATGAATCAACTGCAAGCCGAGCTGACGACGCGCATGCAGACCATGGCGGAAATTTTTGGTGGCCGGCAGAGCGATCTGGTGCGCGCTGTCTCCGACCGCATGGACGCCATGCGCACCTCATTGGGTCAGGGTTTTCAGAGCCAGTCGGAGAAGACCTCCGAAAGCCTCGGCAAGCTCAACGAGCGGCTGGCCGTGATCGATTCGGCGCAGAAGAACCTGGCGGACCTCACGGGTGAGGTGTTGGCGCTGAAGGATATTCTCGCCAACAAGCAATCGCGCGGGGCCTTCGGCCAGGGTCGCATGGAGGCCATCGTGCGCGACGGCCTGCCGCCGTCAGCCTATGAATTCCAGATGACGCTTTCCAACGGCAAGCGGCCCGATTGCGCGATCCGCCTGCCGGGCGACACGCGCCTGCTGGTGGTCGATGCCAAATTTCCGCTCGAAGCCTTTCAGGCGCTGGAAGCCGCGAAGGGCGATGACCTGCGCCTCGCCGTGGCCGAACGGCAGGTGCGCGGCGACATCGGGCGGCACATCGCCGACATCGCCGAGCGCTATTTCATCCCCGGCGAGACGCAGGACATGGCGTTCTTGTTCATCCCGTCGGAATCCCTTTACGCCACCATCGCCGACACCTTCGAGGACATGATCCAGAAGGCGCACCGCGCCAAGATCATCATTGTCTCGCCGTCCCTGCTGATGATGGCGATCCAGGTCATGCAGGCCATCGTGCGGGATGCGCGCATGCGCGAGCAGGCGGGCGTGCTGCAAAAAGAGGTTGGCCTGCTGCTCGATGATGTGCGCCGCCTGCAGGAGCGCACCGCCAAGCTCGATGACCATTTCCGCATGGCGCAGAAGGACGTGAACGACATCGCCACGTCATCGGACAAGATCGGCAAGCGCGGCGCGCGCATCGAATCGCTGGAGTTCGAGGAAACGAAGGCGGTGCTGCCGGTGGTCAGGGCGGCGGAGTAGTTCAATCCAACCTGACCGCCACGCCGGCCTCGGCCATATGCCGCTTGACCTCGCCGATCGTGAAGGTGCCGAAGTGGAAAACGCTGGCGGCGAGCACCGCGCTGGCCCCGCCCTTGGTCACGCCGTCCACGAAGTGGTCGAGGCTGCCAACCCCGCCCGAAGCCACCACGGGCACGGGTACGGCGTCACTCACGGCCCGCGTGAGATCGATGTCGAAGCCGGATTTGGTGCCGTCGCGGTCCATGGATGTGAGCAGCAATTCGCCTGCGCCCAGATCTGCGACCCGCCGTGCAAAGTCCAGAGCGTCAATCCCAGTCGCGGTGCGCCCGCCATGGGTGAAGATCTCCCAGCGCAGCGCCTCGCCGTCGCGCGACACACGCTTGGCATCGATCGCCACGACAATTGCCTGTGAGCCGAATTTCTCCGCCGCGCGCGCCACGAGGGTGGGGTCCTTCACGGCAGCGGAGTTGATCGACACCTTGTCCGCCCCCGCCAGCATCAGCGCGCGGATATCCTCCACCGCACGCACGCCGCCCCCCACCGTGACGGGCATGAAGCAGGCCTCCGCCGTGCGGCGCACCACATCGAGGATCGTGCCGCGGTTTTCATGGCTGGCTGTGATGTCGAGAAAGCACAGCTCATCCGCCCCCGCCGCATCATAGGCGCGGGCGGATTCCACCGGATCGCCCGCATCCACAAGGTCGAGAAACTGCACGCCCTTGACGACGCGTCCGTCTTTTACATCGAGGCAGGGGATAACGCGCGTCTTCAGCATGGCGCTCTTGTGGCGGCGCGGCAAAGCCAGGTCAAGGTGAAGCGATCAAGGTGAGCAGATCAAGTCGAGCCAATTCACCCAGATGGTGAAAACACACACGCCGTTCGATTCACATTCTTGAGCCGGGGTGCATTGTCGGCTATCAGGCGCGACCTGAATGTCCACATCGGAGCTGTCAAATTGGAAAATCTGGGCCAGTTCAACGCCGCGAAGGATGCGTCATCCTTCGGCTTTCGCAACCTCAAGTCCGTGCGTTGGAATCTGGAGGCCCCCGGTCTTTACGAGGAAGCCCTGCGCCGCAACGAAGCGATGCTCGTCAAGGGCGGCGCGCTGCGCGTGGACACCGGTATTTTCACAGGCCGTTCGCCCAAGGACAAGTTCGTCGTCAAGGATGCGCTGACCGAGGGCACGGTGTGGTGGGACAACAATGGCGCGATCTCGCCCGGCCAGTTCGATGTGCTGCTGGCGGATTTTCTGGCCCATGCCGAGGGCAAGGAGCTGTTTGCGCAGGACCTCTACGGCGGTGCCGATCCAAGTTACCGCGTCCGCACGCGCGTTTACACGGAAATGGCCTGGCACTCGCTGTTCATCCGCAACCTGCTGATCCGCCCCGCGCGGGAAGAGCTGGCCAGTTTCGATCCGGAAATGACGATCATCGACCTGCCCACGTTCAAGGCGGACCCGGTGCGCCACGGCTGCCGTTCGCAAACCGTGATCGCCTGCGATTTCACCCGCAAGATCGTGCTGATCGGCGGCACGGAATACGCCGGCGAAATGAAGAAGAGCGTCTTCACCTACCTCAATTATGTGCTGCCAAAAGCCCGGGTGATGCCGATGCATTGCTCGGCCAACGTGGGCAGGAACGGCGATGTGGCCGTGTTCTTCGGACTGTCCGGCACCGGCAAGACCACCTTGTCCGCCGATCCGGACCGCACGCTCCTGGGGGACGACGAGCACGGTTGGGCACCGTCCGGTGTCTTCAACTTCGAGGGCGGCTGCTACGCCAAGACCATCCGTCTCTCACCCGAAGCCGAGCCTGAAATCTACGCCACGACGCAACGCTTCGGCACGATCCTGGAAAATGTCACCATCGATCCCGTGACCCGCCTGCCGGATTTCGATGACGGCTCCAAGACCGAGAACACGCGCTGCGCTTATCCCCTGGATTTCATCCTCAATGCCTCGACCACAGGCCGCGCGGGCATTCCCAAGAACATCGTCATGCTGACCTGTGATGCCTGGGGTGTGCTCCCCCCCATCGCCAAGCTCGACAGCGCGCAGGCGATGTATCACTTCCTGTCCGGTTACACAGCCAAGGTTGCCGGCACCGAGCGCGGGGTGAAAGATCCGGAAGCCACCTTCTCCACGTGCTTCGGCGCGCCCTTCATGCCCTCGCACCCGAGTGTCTACGGCAACCTCCTGCGTGATCTCATCGCCAAGCACCACGTGGATTGCTGGCTGGTCAACACGGGCTGGACGGGCGGAAAATACGGCGTCGGCCGCCGCATGCCCATCCGCGTGACGCGCCGCCTGCTGACGGCCGCACTGGATGGCTCGCTGTCAAAGGCCAAGTTCAAGACAGATCCCTACTTCGGCCTGGCCGTGCCCTCCGAGGTGCCGGGCGTCGAGCCGCACATCCTGACACCGCACAAGACCTGGGCCGACAAGGCGGATTTCGCCGCAACGGCCACCAAGCTCAACGAGCTGTTTGCCCAGAACTTCAAGCGCTTCGAAGCGCATGTTGACAACGAGGTGAAGAGCGCCGCGCCGTCCATCCAGCTGGTCGCCTAGGCGGCCATCCGCTGGCGCAGATCGAAGGGCCGCACCTCGACGGGCCGCCCGTCGAGAGCCACCAGGGCGTGGCCTTGCGGCACGGGCGTCCAGCGCTCCTTGATGTCATCGAGTGGCTCGGAAACAACAAGCAGGTTGCCCTCCACTTCAGTCCAGTACAGCGTGGGAGCCTTGCCGTCGCAGGCCCAGCGAAACGCGTGCAGATTTTTGCCATCCGTGAGCGCGGCGGTGAAACGCAGGGGCTCGCAGGCCCCGCACTCGCTCATCAGGGCCTTGATGTCCGCCAGCGTGGACGCCATGGCCTGCAAGGGATGGGTCGCCGCGCCCCGCGCCATCGCGGTGAGGAAAATGGCTTCCGAATCCGTGGTGCCCGTGCGCGTGCCATACACCGTATCGGGAATCATGTTCTCGATGCGCCGGCGCAGTTGGCCGTAGCAGCCGACCTGGCCGTTGTGCATGAACAGATGCGTGCCTTCGGTGAAGGGGTGGCAGTTCGCGCGGCTGGTCGCGGTGCCGGTGGAGGCGCGCACATGGGCGAAGAAGGTCTGCGCCTTGACCTGCGCACAGAGCGAATTCAGGTTTTCGTCAGACCACGCGGGGCGCAGCTCGCGGTAGATTCCCGGTTCCGGCCTGTCCGAATACCAGCCGATGCCGAATCCGTCGCCGTTTGTGCCCTGCTTCGCCTCCGTGGCATGCAGCGCCTGCTGGATGAGGGAATGGCAGGGCTTGGTCACCACATCTTCCATGAAGATGGGCTGTCCCTTGTAGGCAATCCAGCGACACATGCGTCCGTCCCGGCCGGATCACGCCGGCGACTCAGAGGCAAAGAATGTGGCTGCAAAAGCGTGAATGCAAGGTGAAGCCGGTGCGCCGCTCATCTTTTGGGCGGTGTCGCAGGCGTGGCAACCGTTTCCCGTGCCGGATCGGTGCAGGAAAAATCCAGCTTCGCCCGCTTCACCTGGCTGCGCACCCGCACCTCGATCTCGACCTGTGAGCAGGTGATGTTCTCCAGCACGATGGCGCGCGAGACCGCCCCGCCTTCGCCGAAGACAAAGCCGAGTTGCGGGCGCGCTTCCATGCGCCGTTGCCCGGTGCGGTTGAGCGTGATGACACTGACATTGGCGGATGCATGCTTGGGCTGCGTATTCTTTGCACCCAGGAACTGCACCGTGACCACGACAGTGTTGGCAGGTTCGCCAAAAACTCCCTCGCCGCGCGGCAGATCAGCCAGCTTGGGATTGGTCATGACCAGCACATCGTCGGACAACCTGCCCGAGCCCTCCAGCCAGAGCTGCGCCTTGATGTCACCCAGCCGAATCTCCTGGGCACTGGCCGTGCTGCTCAGGACAGCACAGGAAAAGATGGCTGATGAAACAGCAGCAAGAGAAATCAGTCGAACCATTATCCAGCCCCGGAAAAACATGAGGGGCACCAACAATCTGGGTGCCTCGGCGCTTGCACTAGCGCAAAGACCTGAATGCCAGATGACGCAGCCGCTCATCATCTCGTTATGAGAGTTGGCAAGGTGGTGCCGATTGGATAACCAAGTGGCCATCGGAATTTGGGTGGGCAGACATGGCACGATATCACAAGTTGACTGCGGGCAGCCTGGCGGGCCTTCTGTCTTTGACAATGCCCGCAGCGGCGGCGGGCCTCGATGGGGCCAAGCTCTCAGGCCTGTGGGCGCTTCCCTTCGTGGGCATGCTGCTGTCGATCGCGATATTTCCCCTCGCCAAACCGCATTTCTGGGAACATCACCAGGGCAAGATCGCCGGTTTCTGGGCCGCGCTCATGGCCGTTCCGCTGGCGCTGACGGCTGGTGTGGGGCCCGCGCTCGACACCATCGGGCACACACTCCTGCTGGAGTATATTCCCTTCATCATGCTGATCTTCGCACTGTTCACCGTGGCGGGCGGCATCTGGATCCGGGGCAACTTCCACGGATCGCCCCTGACGAATGCCACGCTGCTGACCATCGGCGCTGTGCTGGCCTCGTTCATCGGCACGACGGGCGCCTCGATGGTGATGATCCGTCCGATGTTGCGCGCCAATGACAACCGCCAGGCCAATGCGCATGTCTTCATCTTTTTCATCTTCATCGTTTCCAACATCGGCGGGGCGCTGACTCCGCTGGGTGATCCGCCTCTCTTCCTGGGGTTCCTGCGCGGCGTGGACTTCTTCTGGACCACCAAATGGCTAATCCATGAAACTCTCTTCGTGTTCGCCCTCGTGATGGCGGTCTTCATCGCGCTGGACACCTATCTCTACCGCAAGGAAGGCGTGCAAGCGCCGGTTGCGGATCCGACGCCCGACTCGAGCATCCGCGTCTTTGGCGGCATCAACTTTGCGCTGACCGGCGTGATCATCGCGGCCATTCTGATGAGTGCCTGGGTCAGGCTTGGCAGTTTCAGGATCGGCAGCACCGAAATCGAAATCGAAAATCTCCTGCGTGATGTGATCATGCTGATCGTCGGCCTCGTCTCGATCAAGTTCACCCCCGCCGCGTGGCGCGAGGCCAATGGCTTTTCCTGGGGGCCGATCAAGGAGGTGGCGAAACTCTTCGTCGGCATCTTCATCTGCATGGTGCCTGTGCTGGCCATCCTGAAGGCGGGAAACAGCGGTGCCATGGCTCCACTGGTGGGCCTTGTGACCAACCCGGACGGCAGCCCCAACAACACGGCTTACTTCTGGCTGACCGGCGCGCTCTCGTCCTTTCTCGACAATGCACCGACCTATCTGGTGTTTTTCGAGCTGGCAGGCGGCGACCCGCAGCAACTGATGACCAAGGGCGCGCCGACTCTGGCGGCCATCTCGTCAGGCGCGGTTTACATGGGCGCCAACAGCTACATCGGCAACGCGCCCAACTTCATGGTTTACGCCATCGCCAAGGATGCGGGGGTGCGGATGCCCTCCTTCTTCGGATACATGCTGTGGTCTGGTGCGGTGCTGATCCCGGTCTTCGTGCTGACGACTCTCGTATTTTTTCGCTGAGGTCACTTTACACTGGTGGCCGCCAGCGTGAAAGACCCCACCCAGGCCGGGGTGGAGATGCTCCACAGCACAGCGCGGCCGCTGGAAGGGTCGCGCGCAAAAATCACCGTTCCGGCGCGCGCCTTGCCGGCATCGCTGCCCTTGTCGATGCGGTGGCCCGCCAAAGGCGTGTGCGTGACCTTGCAGGCGACGGCGCTCCAACCCTCCGGCAGGCCCTTGGCAGTGACAGGCTCGGCAGTGCCGCCCGAAAGATTGAACCGGGTCTGCCCGGTGAAAACGGCGTGCGTGCGCCCGCAGATCGATTCAGGCACCATCGTGCCGCCGGGCTTGATCATCAGCGCCAGAAGCGACAAGGGGTCGATGACGCCGGACTTGTGCGAGTCCGTCACGGCGACGCGCACCGCCTTGGGGTTGTCGGGGATCGAGACCTGCTCCTTGGTGACGCGCCCGCCTGCGAGGATCATCGCCAGACTGGCCGGCCCGCGCGTGGTCTGACCGGTGTAGGTGAAACTGGTGTTGCCCGGCGCACCCTTGGAAACGAGCGAGGCCGTCGTCGCACTTTTGCCCGAGCCCGACTGGCTGCTCGCCTCCACCTGCCCGGCGGCCACGCGGGCTGTCGCGGCGATTCGCCCCACCTCCAACGGCCCGCCCGCGCGCCCGGTCAACGCCACCGCCGTACTGGTGCCGGCAGGCGTCATCACGAGTGTGGCCGAGCCGATGGGCAAGCCCGCGACTGACATGGAGTAGTTGACCGTCAGCGGGTCAGCGAGCGCTGGCGTTGGCAGGATCAACCCGCCAGGCAGGAACAATGCGGCGGGCAGGAACACTGCCGCGGGCAAAGACAGGCTGCGGGCAATCAGGGGCAGGCGCATGGCAGGTGACCTTCGTGCGAAAAACACCGTTGTAGTGACTGTGTACATGTGAACATGTGTTGAAGGCGAGATGAGGGCTGCGCTTCACGCTTGCAATGGTGCAAATGTTGCCTGTCTTGTGACTGCGACAGGAAAGGCTTGAACATGCGCGATGTGCCGACAATCGCCACACAGGGCAGTGATGGTGCCAGATCTGACAGAATCTATTTTCGCTTTATCCGCCTGCAGCAGCGCGTGTTCGGTGAAATGACGCAGACGCTCAAGCCGCTTGGGCTGTCGATTCCCCAGTTCGATGTGCTTTCCACGCTGACCGAGCAGGAGGGGTTGTCGCAAAGCGATCTGGCGGCGCGTCTGTATGTCACCAAGGGCAACGTCTCGGGCCTGATCGACCGCCTGGTGGATGCGGGATATGTCGAGCGCCATGCCTCCCCCGCCGACAGGCGCTCGCATTCGCTGCGCCTCACGGTGACGGGCCGCGCAAAGGCGCTGGAAGGCATCCGCCTGCAACAGGACTTTGTAGCCGACACGCTGGGCAAACTGCCCATTGCCGATCTGCAACGCCTGGATGCGGCCATCACCGCTTGGCGCGAGGCCATCAAGAAGCGCGAGGGGGCAGCACCGTCCACCTCCCAAAAAACGCCTTGATTTTCGAGCCGGAGTAAAGCTCATTTCGTTTGTTGGAGTGCCGGTCGTGTGGCTGGCACCCATCGCCTGCTTGTTGTACGAGACATGACCATGCTTCGCGTATCCCAATTTCTCAGCCATGCTATCATCGCCCTCCTTGCCGCGAGCGCGGGACTTGTTGTCCTGGGCACCTCTGCGCATGCGCAGTCCTCGACCTGTCAGACGGGCTTTCAGGGCGTGATGGGCCCGCGCCAGGCGCTGCTCGAGCGCATCAACGGCTTCCGCACCAAGCGTCCGACGGCGAGCCAAGCCTGTTCCACGCTGACCCAGCTCGTCTCGGCCGAAGCGCGCATGATCAAATGGATGACCGAGAACAAGGACTGGTGCTCGATCCCCGATGAAACCATCGCCCAGGCCAAGCAGGCCAGCGGCCAGGCTTCGCGCGCACGCGGGCAGACCTGCACGGCGGCCTCCCGCCAGGCGCAGGGGCAAGCCGCCGCTGCGCGTCAGCGTGCGCAGGGCGCCGATGCGCCGCCCGCGGTCGGCTCCGGTGTCCGCCTGCCGCAAGGTGCCCTGTGAGCACCCCGCCAAATGGTTGAGTCGCTCGCTCCTGCCGATGCACCGAGCGGGAACTGGGTCGACCGATATGCGCCCCCGCGCGTGCGCCCCTTGTTGCGGATGGCGCGGCTGGATCGCCCCATCGGCTGGTGGCTCTTGCTGCTGCCCTGCTGGTGGTCGGCGGCACTGGCCGCCTCTGCGGTGGAGCGCAGCGTCGACATCTGGCAATTGCTGCTTTTTCTCGTCGGCGCCATCGCGATGCGCGGCGCAGGCTCGGTCTGGAACGACATCGTGGACCGCAAGCTCGACGGCCAGGTGGAGCGCACGCGCGGTCGCCCTCTGCCCTCCGGACAGGTTAGTGTGGGCACAGCCGCGGCCTTTGCCTCGGGGCTTTCGCTGATCGGTCTGGCTGTGTTGCTGCAGTTCAACTGGTTTGCCGTTGCGCTGGGCTTCTGCTCGCTCATTCCCGTGGCGGTGTATCCTTACATGAAACGCGTGACGGATTACCCCCAGGCGGTGCTGGGCCTTGCTTTTGCATGGGGCGCGCTGATGGGCTGGGCGGCGTTTCACGCCGAGGTGGGTCTTGCGCCGCTGATGCTCTATGCGGGCACGATCCTCTGGGTCATCGGCTATGACACGATCTACGCCATGCAGGACATCGAGGATGACGCGATTGTCGGCATCCGCTCCACGGCGCGCGCTTACGGGCCGGATGCGCCCCGGCTGGTGCTGCTGTGCTATCTGGGCGCGGTCGGCCTCATTGCGGGTGCGCTGGTGGCTGCCGCTGCCGATTTTCCCTCATGGGCGGGCCTTGCCGCCTTCGGACTGCATCTCGCCTGGCAGGTGAGCCGCATCGACATGGCCAGGCCCGAAGTGGCGTTGAAACTCTTCCGCTCCAACCGCAACGCGGGATTGCTGTTGTTCGCGGGGCTAGTGGTGGACAGCCTCACGTAAGCTCAGCGTCTCGAGTCCCTCTGGCATGGGGCCGCCGCTCACCCAATCCAGCAGTTCCACGGTGTGAACGATCGGCAGGCCTATTCCCTGCGCGATCTGAGTCATGCAGCCGATGTTGCCGGCTGCGATAAGATCAGGCCTCGTGCGCGCGATGTTCTTGACCTTGCGATCGCGCAATTGCCCTGCGATTTCCGGCTGGAGGATGTTGTACACCCCTGCCGAGCCGCAGCAGATATGCCCTTCGGGCACGTCCTTCACCGTGAACCCCGCCGCTTTCAGCAGCTTCTTGGGCACATCGGTGATCTTCTGGCCATGCTGCATCGAGCAGGCCGAGTGATAGGCCACTGTCAAGCCGTTCGAGGCGCGGGCGGGCATATCGAGCATTGCCAGGTACTCCGTGATGTCCTTGGCCAAAGCCGAGACACGCGCGGCCCTGGCGGCATAATCCGCATCGCCCCGCAGCATATGGCCATAATCCTTGACCGTCGTGCCGCAGCCGGAGGCTGTCACGAGAATCGCATCCAGCCCCTCGCCCTCGATCTCGCGCATCCACGCATCGATGTTGGCTTTGGCGAAACCATGGCCCTCATGCTCGCGGCCCATGTGATGCACCAGCGCGCCGCAACAGCCCTCGCCCTTGGGCAGAACCACCTCGACGCCCAAACGGTTGAGCAGGCGGATCGTCGCATCATTGATGGAGGGTTTCAGCACGGGTTGCGCGCATCCTGTCAGGATCGCCACGCGCCCGGTGCGCGCTGTTGCAGGCCTGAACACATCCCCCGCCTTGGCCAAACTGCGCGGCGGCACCTTGGCTGGTGCCAGCGTCAGCATGGCGCCCAGGCGCGCGCCCACCACGGGCAGGCGCGACAAGAGGGGTTTGGCCAGCCGCCCATAGAACGCGCCCGCCAAAGCCAAGCGAAACCGGCCGGGATACGGCAAGACAAACGACAGCACGGTCCGCATCAGCCGGTCGTGCCAGGAGCGCGTGTAGGTCTGCTCGATATGCGCGCGGGCGTGGTCCACAAGGTGCATGTAATGCACGCCGGAGGGGCAGGTCGTCATGCAGGAAAGGCAGGAGAGGCAGCGATCCACATGCTTCACCACCTCCGCATTGGCGGGTTTGCCGTTCTCCAGCATATCCTTGATGAGGTAGATGCGCCCGCGCGGGCTGTCCAACTCATCGCCCAGCAGGAGATAGGTCGGGCAGGTGGCGGTGCAGAAGCCGCAATGCACGCAGGTGCGCAGGATTTTTTCTGACGCGGCGATTTGCGGGTCGGCAAGTTGGGCCGGTGTGAAACTGGTTTGCATGGCTCTATCCCCTGCCGGCCTGCCACGCGAGCACCCAGTCCAGCGGCCAGACCAGCATGAGCACATTGAGCGTGAGATTATCACGGATGATCCAGCCCACACCGATTTCCATAATCAGCACCAAAGCGACCGTCAGCAGCACCGGCAGCCGGCGCGCCAGGACAAATCCGAGGATCATGGCAGCGATATCAAACACGGAATTGATGATGCTGTCGCCGTTGTAGCCGAGCGAAACCGTGGCGGCGCGGTAGCGCTCGATGATCACGGGCGTGTTCTCGGCAATTTCCCAGGCGGATTCCAGCAGCACTGCACCGATCAGGCCCGCTCCCAGCGTCAACACCCCGCTCTTTGCACGGCGCAGCAGCACATACAGCCCATAGAACGCAAAACCGTGGATGATGTGGCTGAAGGTGTACCAATCCGCGATGTGCTGCGAGTTCTCGGCGGAATTCACGGTGCCGTGCCAGAGTTTTACATAACCGCAGTTGCAGATCGGCGTGCGACCCATGGCGAAGAGCACGGCGGCAGTCACCAGAATCAACACGCCGACAACGAGCAGGCTTCGGGGCGAGACGGCCTCGTGCAGCGCATGGGGAATGGTTGTCGTGTCAGAACGCGGCATACATACGCCCCGGATTGATCAGTCCTGCTGGGTCGTGGCTCGCCTTGATGGCGCGTTGCAAGGCCATGACGGGCGCGGGCAGCGGTTGAAACACGGCGGATGCCGCCCGTACGGAATCGGGCGCGCGCACCAGCAGCGCATGGCCACCAAACCGGCTGGCAACGGCGTGCATGTGGCTGGAGGGCGCATCGGTGGCCAGCCAGATCAGGCCACCGGACCAATCGAAGAAATGGCTGGCGGCATGGCCCTGCATCGCCGCGCGCGCCGCCTCGGCCCCCTGGGGTGCCGGCACGGACAGGCGCCAGAGCGGCGCGGTGCCGTCCCCGATAGCAGTGCAATCGCGGATGGAGCGCCACAGCGCTTCATGCGCCGCGCCTTCCAGCAGCGTGGCGGCACCGGAACGGACAAAGCCCTTGGCCAGTGCCGCGAAACGATAATCAATCTGCTCGGGAAAGCCCTCGATGCGCAGCAAGGTGCGGGGGCTACCTGCCCCGGCGGGCAGGTGCGCTGTGCCCGTCACCTCATAGGGCGTGCCCATGGCCGCGCAGAGCAGCGCCACGCCCTCGTCGTCGGTGAGGCCGGAAAAGCACACGGTCGCCGCGACGGCAGGGCGCGGAATGACCTTGAAAATCACTTGCGTCAGTACGCCAAGGGTGCCGTAGGCGCCCGCGTGCAGCTTGACCAGATCGAGCCCCGTGACATTCTTCATCACACGTCCGCCGCTCTTGATGATCTCGCCCGCGCCGTTGACGAACCGCACGCCGATGAGGCTGTCGCGGCAGGCCCCGCCATAGACGCGGCGCGGGCCGGAGTTGTTGCAGGCCGCCACCGCGCCGATCGTGGGTGTGCCAGCTTTCTGATAAATCCATTGGTGGTCCATGGGCTCGAAAGCCAGCATTTGCCCCCTGGCGCCAAGCGCCTCTTCCACCACGCTGAGCGGCGTGCCGGCCCAGGCTCCAATGACCATCTCGGAGGGCTCATAGAGCGTGATGCCGGTGAGGTTTTTGAGGCTCAGCGTCCGGGAGGTCTGCACCGGGCGGCCGAGGCCGGCGCGCGTGCCGCCGCCTTCGATCACCAGAGGTTCGCCCGCAGCGCTGGCTTCGCGCACGGCGGCAGCAACCTCTTCTTCCGTTGTGGGTGCGATGATCATGACCAAGCCATATCTTGCCTTCTGGATAAGGTCATCCCCGCCGTTTTGCCAGCGGCGAAAACACTGGCAAAACGGCGCATGCCCCCCTACATAGATGAGGCGGGGCTGCGCGGTGCGTCCAGACATGTATCCCTGGGGCCTTAACGATCCAACGGGAACTGTCCCTGTCTAGGGCCGTGGTCTTAGGCATATGGTGCCCACCTACTTATGTAGGTCTCCAGGATCGAAGTTCTGACGGCCGAGGTGGCTCCGCACCCTTCGCTCGATTGGCAAAGATGTCGAAAGCCGAACTTCGTTCCCTCAGCCTTGCCAAGCGCAACGCGGTTTCAGCCGAGTGGCGTGCCATGGCCAGCCACGATCTGGCGCGCCACGCCTTGCCACATCTGGCCAATGCCCCGGGCGGCCCTGTGGCGGGGTACTGGCCCTACAAGTCCGAGGCGGATCCGCGCCCGCTGATGGGTATGATGGCGGAGTATGGTCGCGCATTGGCACTGCCGGTAATCGAGCACCCCCAGATCCTGTTCCGCCGCTGGATACAGGGCGTCGATCTCGTGGACGCCGGTTTTGGAACATTGGGGCCGGATTCAAGCGCCGACAGCTTGCGCCCCGCCGTGCTGCTGGTGCCGCTCGCCGCTTTTGATGGCGCAGGGCACCGCATCGGCTGGGGGCAGGGGCATTACGACCGCGTCATCGCCCGGCTGAGTGCTGACGGAGCGCCCCTGCTGACAGTCGGCATCGCCTTTTCGTTTCAACAGGTCGAGCATGTGCCCACTGAACCCCACGACCGCCCACTGGATAGGATTGTGACGGAGTTGGGTGTGATCCGACCTGTTCCACAGTCGGGTTGACGCTCGTGCCACCCTGCGCCACGACACGCCATGCGCATGCTTTTCATCGGTGATGTGGTGGGCCGTCCGGGCCGGACCATCCTGGCGGCGGAGTTGCCGCGCCTGCGTCGTCAATGGGCGCTGGATGTGGTGGTGGTCAACGGCGAGAATGCCGCCGGCGGTTTCGGGATCACCGAGGACATCTACACCGATTTCATGGATGCGGGCGCGGATGCCGTGACGCTGGGCAACCACACCTGGGATCAGCGCGAGGCGCTGGTGTTCATCGCGCGCGCGCCACATCTGGTGCGTCCGGCCAATTATCCCGCAGGAACGCCGGGGCGCGGGGCCACGCTGATCGAGACGGCGGGCGGGCGGCGCGTGCTGGTCGTCAACCTCATGGGCCGCCTGTACATGGATGCGCTGGATGATCCGTTCCGGGCGGCAGAGCGGGAAATCTCCATGTGTCCGCTGGGTCAAGGCTGCGATGCGATCCTGGTGGACATGCATGCGGAGGCGACGTCGGAAAAGCAGGCGATGGGCTATTTTCTCGATGGCCGCGTGAGCGTGGTTGTGGGGACCCACACCCATGTGCCCACATCGGATCACCGCATCCTGCCCGCCGGCACGGCTTACCAGAGCGATGCGGGCATGACGGGTAATTACCAGTCGATCCTGGGCATGGACCGGCATGAACCCATCCGCCGCTGGATCGAGAAAACCCCCGCCGCAAGGCTGGAGGTGGCCGAAGGACCGGCGGCGCTTTGCGGGCTGGCCATTGAAACCGACGATGCGACGGGGCTGGCGCTCAAGGTTGCGCCCGTGCGCATCGGCGCGGTGATCGATCCGGCGTTGCCCGCGTTCTGGGCGTGAGGCCTTGCCGGGCCCCGGCGGGTCTGCCACAATTCGGCCTGTGTTTGTTCACAAATGGCAGGTGCGGCATATGGCGCCGCCTGTTTGAAGAAGGCCTTTCATGCCCACGATCACGCTGGTCGATGACGACCGCAACATCCTCGCCTCGGTCTCGCTCGCGCTGGAAGCCGAGGGATTTCGCGTCAACACCTACTCGGATGGCGCGACCGCGCTGGAGGGGCTGAAGCAGACCCCGCCGGATCTCGCAATCTTCGATATCAAAATGCCGCGCATGGACGGGATGGAGCTTCTGCGCCGCCTGCGCCAGAAATCCGACCTGCCGGTGATATTCCTCACGTCGAAGGACGAGGAAATCGACGAACTCTTCGGCCTCAAGATTGGCGCGGATGATTACATTCGCAAGCCATTCTCGCAGCGCCTGCTGGTGGAGCGGGTCAAGGCCATCCTGCGCCGTGCCGGTGCGCGCGATCTCGCCCCCGTCGGGCGCGAGGGCGATGCCAAGGTGCTGGAGCGCGGCGGGCTGGTGATGGACCCCGAGCGCCATGCCGTGACCTGGAACGGCCAGAACGTGGTGCTGACCGTCACCGAATTCCTGATTCTGCAGGCGCTCGCCCAGCGCCCCGGCGTGGTCAAAAGCCGCAATGCGCTCATGGACATCGCCTACGACGACGAGGTTTACGTGGATGACCGCACCATCGACAGCCACATCAAACGCCTGCGCAAGAAGTTCAAGGCGGTCGATGACGAATTCGAGCGGATCGAGACCCTCTACGGTGTCGGCTACCGCTTCAAGGAGGCGTGAGCCGCCATTTCAAACCCTGTCCAGATGTGGCATCAAACACCCATGATCACGCGCTTTTCCGTTTCTGTTTCCATCCTTACGCTGCTGGCCAGCGCCGGGTTGGCCCATGCCCAGAATGCGCCCGGTGCGCCGCTGCAACTCGGGCCAAGGCCCGCACCCAGTACAGGACCGGGGCAAAATCCTGCTCCAAGCGCTGCGCCCGTCACCAATCCTGCCACACCCGCGCCTGAGACGCCGCAGCAACTGATCCAGCGCATCAACGCCTCGCTCAATGGCATGCAGACCCTGGTGGGCAGCTTCACCCAGACCAGCGCCGACGGGCGCCGGCGCAACGGCACGATCTATGTGCAGCGCCCCGGCAAGTTGCGCTTCGATTACAACCCACCGAGTCAGCTGGAGGTGGTCTCCGATGGTTCCAGCGTTGCGGTCATCGACAAGCGCGTGCCGCAGCAGGATCTCTACGGCATCAACCAGACGCCGCTGAAGTTTCTGGTGGCCGAGCGCATCGATGTGGCGCGCGATGCCAAGGTGATGAGCGTCAAGCGCGAGAAGGATGAGGTCATCCTCGAGATCGAGGACAAGAACACCGTGGCGGGCACGTCACGCATCCGCATCCATTTCAACGGCGATACATTCCAGCTGCGCCGCTGGACCGTGACGGACCCCAACGGCATCCCCACGACAGTGCAACTTGCCAATCTCAACACGCAGCAGAAGCCCGATCGCAGCCTGTTCTTCATCAACTACCAATTCAACGCGAGCCGAGGTGTGCCGAATTAGACGGCTACGCCCGCCGCCCCACCACCATGTAATTCACCGCCATGTCGGTCGAGAGCGAGAATTTATCGGTCAGTGGATTATAAACAACGCCCTTGCGCTCTGTGACATCAAGCCCGCCCGCGACGATGGCTGATTCCAGTTCGGCCGGCGTCACGAACTTGTCCCAGCTGTGCGTGCCGACGGGCAGCCAGCGCATCACATATTCCGCACCGACGATGGCCAGCGCAAAGGCCCGCTTCGTGCGGTTGATGGTGGCCGCCACAAACACGCCGCCGGGTTGCACGAGGCCTGTGGCCACCTGCACAAAGTCTGGCACATCCGGCACATGCTCGACGACCTCCATGGCCAGCACCACATCGAACGTGGCGCCTTCCTCGGCCAGCGTCTCCGCCGTGATCTTGCGATAGGTGACATCCACGCCCGCGCGCCGGGCATGCGCCTCGGCGACATCCACATTGTTGCGCGCCGGATCAATGCCGGTGACGGTGAACCCGAGGCGCGCCAACGGTTCGGACAACAGACCCCCGCCGCAGCCGATGTCGAGCAGGCTCAGCCCGGCGAAAGGCAACGGCGCTTTTGCATCGCGCCCGAAGGCGACCGCCAGCGTGTCGCGCAAATAGGCGAGGCGCACGGGGTTGAACTTGTGCAGCGGTTTCATCCGGCCCTTGGGGTCCCACCATTCCGTGGCAAGCCGGTCAAATTTGGCGACTTCGCTCTCATCCACGCGCATCTGTGCCTCAGCCATGATCTGCCTTGTTGTTTTGCGGTGCGTTGACAGCCGCGTTTCACGCTTTCATAAGCCAGTGCCTACCATAAGCATTGCCGCCTTCCCCCGCCATGGCGAATATCGCCGCTGGCATCTCCCCTTCCCATCGGATCGAAACTCCATGGCCCGTCTGGTCCTGAAATTCGGCGGCACCTCCGTTGCCACGGTCGAGCGTATCCAGAACGCCGCGCGCCATGTGAAACGCGAGTGGGATGCTGGGCACGAGGTTGCTGTCGTGGTCTCCGCCATGTCGGGCGCCACCAACCAGCTCGTGGCCTGGTGCAAGGAGGCGTCGCCGCTGTACGATCCCAGGGAATACGATGTGGTGGTGGCCTCCGGTGAACAGGTGACCTCTGGCCTGATGGCAATCGTTCTCTCCAGCATGGGCATTCCCGCCCGCTCATGGCAGGGCTGGCAGGTGCCGCTGCTGGGGGATGAGGCGCACAGCTCCGCCCGCATTGCCGGACTTGAGGGCGACAACATCATCGCGGGCTTCAAGGCCGATCGCACCGTGGCGGTGGTGGCCGGCTTTCAGGGCGTCAACCGGGAAAGCAACCGCATCGTGACATTGGGGCGCGGAGGGTCCGACACCTCGGCGGTGGCGCTAGCAGCCGGGCTGCAGGCGGACCGCTGCGATATCTACACCGATGTGGACGGTGTCTACACCACCGATCCGCGTGTGGTGCCCAAGGCGCGCCGCATGGACAAAGTTTCATTCGAGGAAATGCTGGAGATGGCCTCGGCCGGCTCCAAGGTCCTGCAGGTGCGCTCGGTGGAAATCGCCATGGCGCAGCAGGTGAAGACCTATGTGCGCTCGTCCTTCGACGACCCCGCCCATCCCAATCCAGGAACGCTCATCTGCGCCGAGGAGGACATCGTGGAAAAGCAACTCGTGACCGGCATTGCCTTTTCCAAGGACGAAGCCCAGTTCACCCTTCGCCATGTGAGCGACAAGCCTGGCGTGGCGGCGGCGGTGTTTTCGCCCCTCGCCGATGCGGCGGTCAACGTGGACATGATTGTGCAGACCATCTCCGCCGATGGCAAGACCACCGACATGACCTTCACCGCCCCCGCGACCGAGTATGACCGCGTGATGGATGTGCTGGCCCGCCACAAGGAAGACATCGGCTACCGCACGCTGGAAGCCGCCAAGGACGTGGCGAAAATTTCCGCCATCGGCATTGGCATGCGCAGCCATTCGGGCGTCGCAGCCAAAGCCTTTCGCGCGCTGGCCGAGAAGGGCATCAACATTCTCGCCATCACCACCTCCGAAATCAAATTCTCGGTGCTGATCGACGCGGGCTATACGGAGCTCGCGGTGCGCACGCTCCACACGCTTTACGGGCTGGACAAGACTTAGGAAGATGCAGGATAAAATGCAGGTGTTTTGACATGATTGCCGCCGTCATCGGCGCGGGTGTTGTGGGCCTGGCTTGCGCCCGCGCGCTGGCGCTCCGGGGCCATGATGTCATCGTGCTGGAAGCGGCCCACGCCATCGGCACGGGCACCTCCTCGCGCAACAGCGAGGTCATCCACGGCGGCATGTATTATCCCGCAGGCTCAGCCAAAGCCGAGCTGTGCGTGGCCGGGCGCCGGGCGCTCTATGCGTTCTGTGACAGCCACGGGGTGCCGTACCGGCGCTGCGAAAAACTGATCGTTGCCACAAGCGAGGCCGAAACTGCCAAGATCGAGGGCATCTATGCCCAGGGCCTTGCCAATGGCGTGGAGGGGCTGGATCTGATCAGCGGCGCTGCAGCACGGGCGCTGGAACCCAACCTTGCCTGCACGGCGGCGTTGCGCTCAACCCAGACCGGCATTCTCGACAGCCACAGCTTCATGCTGGCGCTGCAGGGTGATCTGGAAGCGGCGGGCGGAGTTGTCGCCTTTGAAACGCCGCTGTTTCGCGCCGAACACCATGTCAGCAGCTGGCGCGTGCATTTCGGCGGGCGCGAGCCGGGCGTGCTGGAGGCGGATGTCCTCATCAACGCCGCCGGGCTGACGGCCTGGAATGTGGCGCGGGCGGTGGAGGGATATCCCGCCAGCCGTATGCCCGCGCGCCGCTTCGCCAAGGGCAACTATTTCTCTTGCACGGGAAAGCCGGCGTTCACGCGGTTGATCTATCCCGCGCCGGTGGAGGGTGGTCTGGGCGTGCACCTGACGCTCGATCTGGCAGGGCGCATGAAATTTGGCCCCGATGTGGAATGGCTGGGGGATGTGGAGCCAGGCCGCATCGACTACACCGTCAACCCCGCGCGGGGAGAAGCGTTCTACGCTGCGGTACGCACCTATTGGCCCGACTTGCCGAATGGCGCACTGACTGCCGATTATGCCGGGGTGCGGCCCAAGCTCTCCGGGCCGGGCGAACCCGCGGCGGATTTCAGCATCGACGGCCCGCAAGACCATGGTCTGCCGGGGCTGGTGCAGATGTTCGGCATCGAGAGCCCGGGTCTCACGGCTTCGCTGGCGATCGCGGATCGTGTGGCGGCGCAGGTCTAGGCCACTTATCCCTTTCCCCCTTGCTGTGTGATGTTCTAAAGAGCCCCCATGACGAGCCGTATTGCTGACCGTTTTGCCCTGTGCGCGCGCCAGAACCGCGCGGCCCTCGTGACCTATGTCATGGCGGGTGACCCCGACGCCGCCACCGCGCAGGCCATCGTCGATGCCTTGCCGGGCGCGGGAGCCGATATCATCGAGCTGGGCATGCCCTTCTCCGACCCCATGGCGGATGGCGAGGCGATCCAGCAGGCGGGCCTGCGCGCGCTCAAAAGCGGCATGTCCCTCAAGGGCACGCTGGAAACGGCGCGCAGCTTCCGCGCCAAGGACAATCTCACGCCCATTGTGCTGATGGGCTATTACAACCCCATCTACATCTACGGCGTGGAGCGCTTTCTGGTGGATGCGAAGGCGGCCGGCATCGATGGCCTGATCGTCGTTGATCTGCCGCCCGAGATGGACGGCGAACTCTGCATTCCGGCGCTCGCCGCCGACATGGCCTTCATCCGCATGGCCACGCCCACGACAGATGACAAGCGCCTGCCTACCGTGCTGAAGAACACCTCCGGGTTTGTCTACTATGTCTCGATGAACGGCATCACCGGCGGAACCATCGTGGATTACAGCCAGGTCAGCCAGGCCGTCGCGCGCATCAAGCGCCACACGCCGCTGCCTGTGGCCGTCGGGTTTGGGGTGAAGACCCCCGCCGATGCATCGGCCATAGCGGCGGGGGCCGACGGCGTGGTGGTGGGCTCCGCCCTGATCAGCGTTCTCAAAGCCACCTTGACCGCAGAGGGCAAGGCGACATCCCGCACGGTTCGTGCCGTCACTGACCTCGTGGCTTCCCTCGCAGGTGCGATTGCGACACAAAGGAAGAGCGCATGAACTGGATCACCAGCTACGTTCCCCCCCGCATCAAGAGCCTGTTCAAGCGCGAGAGCCCGGACAATCTGTGGATCAAATGCCCCGAGAGCGGGCAGATGGTCTTCCAGAAGGATGTCGAGGCCAACCTCAACGTCATTCCCGGCTCGAATTACCATCTGCGCCTGAGCGCGGCGGCCCGGCTGCGCGCCATGTTCGACGAGGAAAAATGGGTCGATGTGCCGCTGCCCGAAGTGCCTTTGGACCCCCTGAAGTTTCGTGACGAGAAGCGCTACACAGACCGCCTGAAGGACAGCCGCGTCAAGACAGGCCTGCAGGACGCCGTGAAGATGGGCTTTGGCCGCGTGGAGGGTTCGCCCGCGCTGATCGCCGTGCAGGATTTCGATTTCATGGGCGGCTCGCTCGGGATGGCGGTGGGGGAAGCGCTGGTCACCGGCATGATGGCGGCTGTGGAAAAGAACGCACCCTTCGTGCTGTTTGCAGCCTCGGGCGGCGCGCGCATGCAGGAAGGCATGCTTTCGCTGATGCAGATGCCCCGCACCACCGTGGCCGTGCGCGCACTCAACTCCGCGAAGCTGCCATACATCGTGGTGTTGACCAACCCGACCACGGGGGGAGTCACGGCCTCCTACGCCATGCTGGGGGATGTGCACATTGCCGAGCCCGGCGCTCTGATCGGCTTTGCGGGGCCCCGCGTCATCGAGCAGACCATCCGCGAGAAGTTGCCCGAGGGCTTCCAGCGCGCCGAGTTTCTCAAGCGCCACGGCATGGTGGATATGGTGGTGCACCGTCAGGAGATGAAGGCGACCGTGGCGCGGCTGATCCGGCTGCTGACCAAGCAGGACGCGCCTGAAAAAGCCGCTTGAGGCACCACTGCCGTGACCGATTCAACCACCCTGATGGCGCGGTTTCTGGCGCTGCATCCCAAACTCATCGACCTCTCTCTGGGGCGCATGCGCGCGCTGCTGCCCAAGCTGGGCAACCCGCACATGCGTCTGCCGCCGGTCATCCATGTGGCGGGCACCAACGGCAAGGGTTCCACCATCGCGTTCATGCGCGCCATGCTGGAGGCGGCTGGCCTGCGGGTGCATGTCTACACCTCTCCGCATCTCGTGCGCTTTCACGAGCGCATCCGGCTCAGTGGCACGCTGGTGGATGAGGCTGTGCTGGCGGATGCGTTCCGGCGCGTGGAAGCGGCCAACGGCGGCGCGCCCATCACCGTATTCGAGATCACCACGGCCACCGCTCTGCTCCTGTTTTCAGAGGTGCCCGCCGATGTGCTGCTGCTGGAGGTGGGCCTCGGCGGCCAATTCGATGCCACCAATGTGGTGAACGAGCCGGCCGCCAGCGTGATCACGCCTGTCTCTTTCGACCATATGGAGTACCTCGGCGACACCATCGCCAAGATCGCGGGAGAAAAGGCTGGCATTCTCAAACGCGGCGCGCGTGCCATTTTGGCCGAACAGAGTGCGGAGGGCATGGGCGTGCTGGTAGAGGCCGCTGCGCGTGTGCAAGCCGGGTCGCTTGCCATCGGCGGACAGGATTTCCAGAGCTTTGCGGAAAACGGCCGCCTTGTGTTTCAAGATGGCGATGGCTTGCTGGATCTGCCTTTGCCGCGCCTGCCGGGGCGCCATCAGGTGCTCAATGCCGGGACCGCCATCGCGGCGGTGCGCGCGGTGTTTGGCGAGCGGGTGCCGCAAGCCGCCATCGCGCAAGGGCTGCAAACCGTGGATTGGCCAGGCCGCCTGCAGCGCCTCACGGGCCACGTCGTGAAGCTGGCGCCCCAGGGGGCCGAAATCTGGCTGGACGGCGGCCACAATCAGGATGGGGGCCGCGTGCTGGCGGAAGCCATGGCCGAGCTGGAAGAGAAAAACCCACGCCCGCTGGTCATGATCGCGGGCATGCTCTCCACCAAGGATTCCACCGCCTTCTTTGCCCCGTTCGTCGGGCTGGCACAGGAGCTGCACGCCATCGGCATCACGGGACAGGACGCCGCGCGCAGCCCGGATGAAGTGGCGGATGTGGCCATGGCAGCCGGCCTGAAGGCCCAAAGCGCCATGAGTCTGGCCGAAGCGCTGGCCCGCATCGACGCGCGCGCCTGGCCCGTGCCACCGCGCATCCTGATTACCGGATCGCTCTATCTGGCGGGTGAAGTGCTGTCCTTCAACGGCACGCTGCCGAAGTAGTTTTTGGCCTCAACGATCACACTTCAAGCGCAATCGCCGCCATCAACCGTCCGTAATCGGCTTCCTTGCGGTGCGTGGCGCGCCGATAGCTGTAGAAGCGCGCCTCGTCGGCATAGGTGCAGAGCGCCGTGTCCTCGATCTGTGTAACACCCGCTGCCACAAGGCGCGCGCGAATATAGGCCGGCAGATCAAACTGCGCGTGGCCAGGCGTCCCGCTGGCGAAGAAACGCGCATTCGCGGCCTCTGCTTCTGTGAACCGCTGCACGAACTCCGTGGTCACTTCATAGCTCTGCGGCCCGAGCATCGGCCCGAGTGCCACATGGATGCGGCGGCGGTCGGCCCCGAGCTTTTCCATGGCGGCGAGCGTGTTCTCGAGCACGCCGCCAAAAGCGCCCTTCCAGCCCGCATGGGCCGCGCCGATGATGCGCACTTGCGGGTCCGCAAACAGAATCGGCCCGCAATCGGCGGTGGCGATGGCGAGCGCCAGGCCCGGCTTCGCTGTCACCAGCGCATCCGCCTTGGGGCGCTGCCCCGTCCAGGGACCATCAACGACAGCCACATCATGCGAATGCACCTGCCAAACACTGAGAAAGCGCGCGGGCTCAACCCCAAGATGCGCGGCCATGCGGCGGCGGTTCTCGCGCACCGCATCCTGATCATCGCTGGAGCCTTGCCCGCCGTTGAGCGAAGCGTAGAGGCCCGTGGACCCCCCGCCTTGCCTTGTGAAGAAGGCATGTCGCAGGCCCGGCAGGGCGGTGAGCGAGGGTGTGGTGACGGGCTTGAGCATCATGTTCTCACATCACCAGAAAGCCCGGCGGGGTCGGCGCACCGGGCGGGGTCATGGCCAGCACCTTGAACAGCCCGCCCATACCCTTGGGGGCGGTGTCCATCAGGCGGCGCTGGGCGGCCTCCACCGCAGCGCGCTGGTCCTCGTTGCGCGCCAGCACCGCCGCGCGCTCCTCTATCCCCAGCGCAGAGAGAAAGGTCGCCTGTGTCAACGGCCCATGCGTCATCAGCCCGTTGCCGCGCGCGATGCGGGCCATGGCGGCGAAATCCACGTGGGTCGTCAGGTCCGCCTCACCGGGGGTTTCCAGCGGGTCGACGAAGGCATGGCCGCGCACAGCCTGCAGCGTGTCGCCGATGCCGCTCTGGTCGTGTCCGTAATCGATGAACACCGCCGCACCGCCCTGTGCCCGCAAGCGCTCCGCCACCACGCGCAGCACCACGATGGCGGGAACAGCCACCTCGATGATCGCCCCCTCGGGTGCGGGCCGCTTCAGCGCCGCTTCCGGCGCGGGGTTCAGCTTGAAGACAAAGCGCTCCTCATCAAGCCCCACCATGCGCTCGTGCCAGTGGCCTTCCACGCGCTGATACTGGCGCACGGGTAGCGCATCCAGAAACTCGTTGGCGAGGATGATCAGCGGCCCGTCCGTGGGCAGCGTGTCGAGCGCCTCGTGCCACTGGGTTGGCAAGGTGGACAGCGCCAGGGCCTGCTCCTGCCGGCTGCGCAGAACCGGGCTGGTTTCCACGAGGTGCACGTTGAGAGCGGCTGTGAACGGGGGCAGCACGCGCGCGGCGCGCAGGGCATCCGCCATCAGCGTGCCCCGGCCCGGCCCGCATTCTACCAGGTGCACGCGGGGCGGCGCGCCCTGATCCAGCCACACCTGCCCGGCCCACAGACCCAGCAACTCGCCAAACATCTGGCTGATCTCCGGCGCGGTGGTGAAATCACCCGCCTCGCCAAAGGGGTCCCGCGTCATGTAGTAGCCATGCGCCGGATGACCGAGGCACAGCGCCATCCAGCGCTCGACGGGGATCGGCCCCTCGGAACGGATATGCGCGCGCAGTTCCTCGGCTAACGCGCTCATGACAACGCGCTCATGGCTGCACCCGGCGCGACGTGGCGATCAGCCACAAGCCAAGCGCCAGCATGGGCAGCGAGAGCAGCATGCCCATGGTGGCAAAGCCGCCGAAGAGAAAGCCCAGTTGCGGGTCCGGCTCACGGAAGAATTCGCAGCCGATGCGCGCGAGCGCATATCCCGCGCCGAACACGCCGGTGATGAAGCCGGGGCGCTTGTAGCCGCCGCGCCGCACCAGCACGGCCAGCAGGATCAGCAGCAGCAGCCCCTCGGTGGCGGCCTCGTAGAGCTGGCTCGGATGGCGCGCGAAAGGCCCGCCCGTGGGGAACACAAAGGCCCATGGCACATCGCTCACGCGGCCCCACAGCTCCCCGTTGATGAAGTTGGCAAGGCGCCCCAGCAACAATCCCAGCGGGGCGACCGTGGCCACCACATCGAACACCGAGCGCCAGGGTAGCCTGCGTTTCCTCGCAAACAGCGCCATGGCGACGACCGTGCCCGCCAGCCCGCCGTGGAAGGACATGCCGCCGGTCCAGACCGCGAAAATCTCAAGCGGGCGCGCGAGATACAGCCCCGGCTGATAGAACAGAACGTAAGCCAGCCGCCCACCCAGGATGACGCCGAGCGTCGCCCAGAGCAGCAAGTCTTCCAGATCAGGCCCGGTCGGGCGCTGCACATCGCCCCACAGCGCATCCCGGGCCGCCAGCCGCTTGGCGTAATAAAGCCCCCCGAACAGCCCGGCGATGTAGGCCAGCGCGTACCAGCGGATCACGACCGGACCGAGCTGCAGGGCAACCGGATCAAAATCAGGAAAAGGAATGCCGTTCAAAACAAATCCTCAAACATGTGCCCGTGCACCAAACCGGCAGATGCTCTATTGAAAGCGAATGTGCAACTGACCATCTGTTGGACAACGAAACGGAGTGAACACCATGGGCACCTCTTCCAACCGTCTCTTCGATGAACTTGGCCGCCTGATGACCGATGCGGCCGGCGTCGCCTCTGCCGCGCGGCGCGAGGTGGACGCGATGGTCAAGTCGCAGATCGACCGCCTGCTGCGCGATGCCGATGTGGTGACGCGCGAGGAATTCGAAGCCGTGCGTGACATGGCCGTGCTGGCGCGCGAGGAGAACGAGGCGCTCAAAGCCCGCATTGCCGCGCTCGAAGGTGAACCGGCGGCCAAACCGGCCAGAAAACCCAAAGCCGAATAGCCTCTATCCGATCAGCCGCCCCACGACCTTGGCGGTGTAATCGACCAGCGGCACGATGCGCGCGTAGTTGAGCCGCGTCGGGCCGATGACGCCCAGCACGCCGACGATCTTGCGGTTGCCATCGCGGAATGGCGCAGCCACCATCGACGAGCCCGAGAAGGAGAACAGCTTGTTTTCCGAGCCGATGAAAATGCGCACGCCCTCCGCATCTTCCGCGCGGCCGAGCAGTTCGATCACGTCCTTGCGGGTTTCAAGGTCCGCAAACAACAGCCGCACGCGCTCCAGGTCATCCAGCGCTTTCAGGTCGTCCAGCAGGTTCGCCTGCCCGCGCACGATGAGCTGCGGCTCGCCGCTGTCGAGCCCTGCCCATGAGGCCAGGCCCAGGTCGACCAGCCGCGCGGTCAGCTGATCCAGCTCCTGCTGCTTGGCGGCGCGTTCCTGCTCGATGTCGCCGCGCGCTTCGAGCAGTGTGCGTCCGCGAATGCGCGCATTGAGGTAGTTGGAGGCCTCCGCCAGCGCACTGGCGGGCAGGCCCGGCGGCAGCGGCAGCACGCGGTTTTCCACGTGGCCGTCTTCGCTGACGAGCACCACCAGCGCCTGCAACGGTTCGAGGCGGACGAACTCGATGTGTTTCAGCCGCCGCGCGCCCTTGCCGGTCGTCACCACGGAGGCACCCCGCGAGAGGCCCGAGAGCATCTGCGAGGCACTGGCCAGCACTTCGTCAACGGTGCGCTGCGCCTCGTCGCCCGCCGTGATCTGGGCCTCGATGACCTGGCGTTCATCCGCGGACAAATCACCCACTTGCAGCATTGCATCCACGAAAAAGCGCAGGCCCAGTTCCGTGGGCAGGCGCCCCGCGCTGGTGTGCGGCGCATAGATCAGGCCAAGGCCTTCCAGATCCGACATCACATTGCGCACCGAGGCGGGAGACAGCGCCATGGGCAGCACGCGCGCCAGGTTGCGCGAGCCCAGCGGATCACCGCTGGTGAGATACCCCTCCACGATGCGGCGGAACACCTCGCGCGAGCGCTCGTCCAGCGCAGGCAGGCGGCTGGTGTCGAGCTGGGACAAGTCGGGCGATGCGTTCAAGGCGGGCCTCATGGTTTTCAACCCTATAGTACGTTCGGCGCGTATATGCCTGCAATCGCCTTGAGGGGTCTTTGCCCAAAGACGACTTTACCAGAACGGCCAGACATGGCACCGCATCGGGCAAACGTATCGTGAGGAATGCACCATGGCTGCGACCAAAGCTTCATCCATCGACAATCCCGTGATCTCGATCCGGGGCGCACAGGGACCTCGTTTTGACGAGGTGCTGACACCTGAGGCGCTGGTGTTCCTGGCGGGTTTGCACACACGCTTTGAAGCCACGCGGCAGAAGCTGCTGGCGGCCCGCGCCGAGCGCCAGACAAAATTCAACGCCGGCGAGACACCCGATTTCCTGGCCTCCACGAAAAAAATCCGCGAGGGCGACTGGAAGGTGGCGAAGATTCCCGCCGACCTGCTCGACCGCCGCGTGGAGATCACCGGGCCAACTGATCGCAAGATGGTGGTGAACGCGCTCAACTGCGGCGCGAAGGTCTTCATGACCGATTTCGAGGATGCGAACTCGCCGACCTGGGCCAATTGCGTCGAGGGCCAGATCAACCTCAAGGACCGCTGGGAGGGCAAGCTCGACTTTACCGACAGTGTGTCGGGCAAGGCCTACAAGCTCGGCCCCACCCCCGCCGTGCTGATGGTGCGCCCGCGCGGTTGGCATCTGATGGAGGCCCATGTGCTGGTGAACGGCGCGCCCATGAGCGGTTCGCTCTTTGATTTCGGCCTGTACCTCTTTCACAATGCCAAGCGTGCCTTGGCGGCGGGCTCCGGCCCCTATTATTATCTGCCGAAGCTGGAGAGCCATCTGGAAGCGCGGCTGTGGAACGATGTTATGGTCCATGCGCAGCAGGCGCTCGGCCTGAAGCCCGGCACCATCAAGGCGACCGTGCTGATCGAGACGCTGCCGGCCGCCTTCGAGATGGATGAAATCCTCTATGAGTTGAAGGATCACATCGTCGGCCTCAACTGCGGGCGCTGGGACTACATCTTCTCGTTCATCAAGAAGCTGGCGAAGAACAAGAACTACGTGTTGCCCGACCGCAGCCAGGTGACCATGGGCAAGGCGTTCCTCAATGCCTACTCGCTGCAGCTCATCAAGACCTGCCACCGGCGCGGGGCCTTCGCCATGGGCGGCATGGCGGCGCAAATCCCCATCAAGAACAACCCGGAGGCCAACGCCGCTGCCTTCGCCAAGGTGAAGGCGGACAAGGAGCGCGAGGCCACCAATGGCCATGATGGCACCTGGGTGGCGCATCCCGATCTCGTGCCCGTCGCCATGGAGGTGTTCAACCGCCTGATGCCCAAGGCCAACCAGCTTGGCAAACTGCGCGAAGACGTGAAGGTGTCTGCCAAGGACTTGCTGGAAATCCACACCGGCACGCGCACGCAGGAAGGCTTTCGCGAGAACATCCGCGTGGGCGTTCAATATATGGAGGCCTGGCTGCGCGGGCGCGGGGCGGTGCCGATCTACAACATGATGGAGGACGCCGCGACCGCCGAGATCAGCCGTGCGCAGATCTGGCAGTTCGTCAATTATGGCGTGGAGCTGGAGGGCGGCATCAAGGTGACGCGCGACTGGTTTACCAACGTCTATGACGAGGAACTGGCCAAGGTGCGCGGCGAAATCGGGGCGGCGACCTATGACAAGGGCCGTTTTCCCGAAGCGGCCAAATTGTTCAAGGAATTGTCGCTCGCGCCTGAATTTGCCGACTTCCTGACGACGCCGGCCTACGAGATGATCAAGGCGTGACAGGCGCCTAAAGTGCTTGATTTATAGTCCTGCGCTCTGCCAGTGTGCGGCCAAGTGGGGAAGCTCCGGTGCATTGCAGTTCATCTCTTTATGCGAGGCTGGCGGCCCCGTTGGTCGCCCGCTTTGTGGTTGCCAGCCTTTTGTTGGTCGCCCCTGTCCCGGCGCATGCCGTGTTTGCCGGGGCCGAGGTCATCGCAACCGGGGATCTGGCGCGCCGCGTGGTGATGATCGAGAGCGAGAAGCGCCTGCATTGCACTGCCACCGTGCTCACGCCGCGCGTGGTGCTCACCACCGCACCCTGTGCGCTCACAGCGCGGCGGGCCACGCTGATACCGCCCGGCGGCGGAGCCGAACGCATCGAGATCGCACGCGTTGTTGTGAACCCTGAATGGAACCCCGCGCGCCCGGGTGGCTGGGGCACCACCAACATCGGCCTGCTGTTGCTGACCAAGCCGCTGCCGGGCACGACCGGCGGGCTGGATGCAATCTCCGATGCCCCGTTGCGCGGCGGACAGGCGGTCTGGATCGCCGGTTTTGGCCGCACCTTTCGCGACAACACGGCAACAGCCGGCAAGCTGCGCGCCGCCGAGGTCAAGCTGGTCGGGCCACTTCTGCCGCAATCGAAAGAAACGCAGGCGATTGGCTCGGGCGAGGCCTCGGTCGATCAGCCGATTGCCAGCGCCTGCCTCGGTGATCTGGGCGGCGGGGTCTTCGAAGGAGAGGGCGCCGAGCGCCGCCTGATCGGCATGCTTGTGGGCTACCAATCCCCCAAGGGTGCCCCGCCCGACACCTGCGGTGGCCGCAGCAACATGATTCGCCTCAGCCCCCTGCGCGGTTGGCTGGGCACGCAGGTGCAACTGCTTGAAAGCTGGGAGCGTCCGAAATGATTCGCAGGATCATCGCCGCAAGCACATTGGCTTTCAGCCTGCTCGCTGTGCCCGCCGCCGCGCCCGCTCTGGTGGGCGGCGTGGAATCCAGCGATCCGCAAGGCTTGCGCCGCTCGGTCATCATGGTGCGCCTGGGGGGCAGTTTCTGCTCCGCCGCGCCGATTTCGCCCACGGTGCTGATCACGGCGGCGCATTGTTTTGCTTCGCCCGGAGCCTGGATGGCCTCCAGCCTCAGTGCGGCTTTCCTGCCCCGGCAGGTGAAGGTGCGGTCTGTGGTGCTGCACCCCGATTATTCTCCCGTTGCACGCTTCGGACGCGATCCCATGGCCGATCTGGCGCTGGTCCTGCTCGATGCGCCGTTGCCGGGGGATGTGCGCACCGTGCGCATTGATGGCCGCGAGGCAGCACCCGGTGAAGAACTGACCGTCGCAGGGTTCGGCCGCAACGAGGGGGCGAGTGCGGAGGGCGCACTGGTCCTGCGCGAGTTGAAGCTCAAGGTGCTGGAGCGCAGCACCGCAATCCACGAGATCGTGCTCACCGAGACGGGTCAGAAGATGGCCAAGCCCGGCAAAGGCACCTGCCGCGGCGATTCGGGCGGCCCCGCTCTGCGCATGGGTGCGCGCGGGCCCGAAATCGTCGGCGTTTCCAGTTGGTCGCGGGGCCCCTCATCGGAAAATATCTGCGGCGTGCAGTCGGTTTTTGTGGATGTTGCCACCAAGAAACCCTGGATCGAGCGCCAATTGTCGGCGTGGGGTGAGCGGCTGCCCTAAGGGTGCAGACGCTCATCTCAAAACTTTTCTGGATCATTAACTGTATTGACATTCCGGGATAATGAAATTACGACTTTGAATTGCGGGAGAGGAGTGTACAAAGTGTCGGCTGCATCGGCAGATAATGGCGTGTCTCCACGCCGCGAATTTGCAGACCGTGGTGCTGATCGCGTCGCCTTCGAGGCGTCCTCCCTGGCCCAGACGGCCGCCACGCCCCGTATTGTGCCAAAGACCGTCCTTCCTCCCTCGCAGCCATCGCAGGACAAGACTTTTGATCCCTCACGTTACCCAGAGGGTTCTGTTCTGTGGCAGACGATGCGCCTGCAGGACTCAAACACGACGGCCACGAGCCAGGAGCCGATGCGCACCGAGGGCACAGTGCTCGAGCACGCCGCCGCAGACCATGGCCCGCTTGCACGGCCACAGCACCGGATTGCTGCAGGCGATGTTGCAGCCGGCAATCCTTCCCGGGACCGCGCCCATGCGACAGACCAGCCCCTTGACGCGTCGCTGGATGCCAGACTCGAGACACATGCCCAATGGTCTCTGAGTGCGCTCGACACGGTGTTTTCGCGCATGACAAGCAGCTTCATGCAGGAGGTCGATTTCACCCGGATCGATTTCGACGCCATCGAGCGGGCCTGACGACCATAACCTGACGACCACGACCTTGGCGCTGCTGCGGCGGCTGCGCAAACTTCGCAACTCTTCGTCGATCAGCGGATTGAAAACCGCCGGGGTTCGGCATATACAGCCCCTATTCCTGATTGTCTGAGCCTTCTGCTCCGCGCCATCCGGTTCGGCGGACGAAGACGTCTGGCTGTTACACAGGCTGCCCATCGCCATCGAGGAGACCCGATGTCCACGCTTTTGATGCCCAAGGCCACCGCTGTCTGGCTGGTTGAAAACACGTCGCTCACCTTCGAGCAGATCGCCAAGTTCTGCACGCTCCACCCCCTCGAAGTGAAGGCGATCGCGGATGGCGAGGCCGCTGCGGGCGTCAAGGGTTACGATCCCATCATGCACGGACAGCTGACCCGCGAGGAACTGGACCGGGCGCAGAACAGCGCCGGTTACGAGCTCAAGTTGGCGCAGTCCAAATACCATGTGCCGCCGCCCCCCAAGAAGAAGGGCCCGCGCTACACGCCGCTCTCGCGCCGACAGGATCGGCCCAACGCCATTCTCTGGCTCATGCGCAGCCACCCCGAGTTGAAGGATGCGCAGATCATGCGCCTGGTCGGCACGACGAAATCGACGATTCAGGCCATCAAGGAACGCACGCACTGGCAATCCTCCACCCTGTCGCCGCTCGATCCCGTGACGCTGGGCCTCTGCTCGCAGCTGGAGCTCGACATGGAGGTCAACCGTTCTTCCAAGGACCGCAAGAACCAGGATGTGGAAGAGTTCGATTCGGGCCAGACGCTGCTGCGCGCCGAAGACACCACAGGTGCCAATGCCAAGAAGCTGGAAGACGCCAAAGGCGGCGAACTCAATGTCGATGCCGTCTTTGCCAAGCTCAAGCAGTTGAAGAGCGCCGACGAAGACTGATCCGGTGCCCGGATGGGGGTCAGGCCCCGCCGGTAAACCCTTTGGGTGCGGGGCTGATGATCTGCGCCGAGCGGTTGCGCACCTCGAGCACGGCAAGCCCGCGCTCGTTCGTGCCGTCGGCGCGGAAGCGGAAGACGCCGTCCTGCCCGGCAAAGCCTGACGCGTTGGTCAGCGTCTGCGCTGCAAACCGGTTCGATCCTTGTGTTTTCACCAGCGCCGCCACCAGTGCCACGCAATCGTAGCCGATCGTGGCCATGCGGGTCGGATTGGCGCTGAAGCGCTTGCGATACCGCTCCGCGAAGGAGTTGAAACCGCTGGCGTCGGGGGCTGCGAACCATCCCCCCTGCACGGCGGGTTTCTGCAGCACGGACAGGTCGTTCCAGACGCCCGTGCCCAGCAGTTGCACCCCGCGGATGCCGGAGGCGCCCAGCGCATCCGCCGTGCGCGGCATGGCATCGTTGAGGTCCGTCACGAGCAGCGCGTCGCTGGCGCCGATCTGGCCGGCGAGCGCCTTGGCCGCCTCGGCCGCGCGGCCGGGCTGGTAGCGCTCGAGCGGCCCCTGGCTGAGGCGCAGGGCTGCGACCTGTTGCTGGAATTCCGCAGCAATGACATTGCCGAAAGCGCCCTCGGGCAGCAGGGCCGCCACCTGGCGTTTGCCGCGGCTGGCCGCAAATCCCATGATCCGCGCCACATCGGTCTGAGGCGCAAAACTCATGAGATAGACGCCGGGCTGCGCCACGCTGGTGTCGCTGGAAAACGCGATCATGGGCCGTCCGGCCGCGCGGGTCAGGGCCGAGGCCTGCTGCACGGCGGCGGCGGTGAACGGTCCCAGAATCAGCTCCGCGCCTTCCGCCAGCGCCTGCTGGGTCATTTCGCGTGCCACGGCGGGGTCGCCCCGGTCGTCCTTCACCAGCAGAGTCACATCCGGGTTGTCGAACTCCGCGATGGCCAGATCCGCCGCATTGCGGATGGCGTTGGCCGCCGAACCCACGGGGCCGGTGGCCGAAAGCGGCAGGATGAGCCCAATCCGCACACGCCCGCTCCCAATGTTCGGACCCGTGGCGGCGGGGGGGGCCGTTTCGGACTGCTGTCCGCCGGGCAGGGGATCAAGACCGGTGCCGCCTCCGCAGGCCGCGACGAGGGCAGCGAGGCTGGCGGTGCCGCCCAGATGCAAGGCTGTGCGGCGAGAAAGGGTCGATGATTGTGTCACATTCATGGATTCTTGTCCCGTTTGGCGATGTATACTCCATCCAAATGTGGTGAATATCCCGTGAAGATTGACGAATTTCTTCGAGCAGTCCATCGCCTTGTGGCAGAGCAGGGACAGGATGACTCCCCAACAGCACCTTCTCCCCGACGCACGGTTCTGGATGCTCGATGGCCAGCGCGTGGCGGCGCGCGCGCTCCAGCCCGGCCTCCATGTGGTGGCAACGCCCATCGGCAACCTGGGTGACATGACCCTGCGGGGCTTAAGCGTGCTGGCGGCGGCGGACCTGATCCTGGCGGAAGACACCCGCGTCACCCATCGCCTCGTGCAGCATTACGGCATTGCGACTCCCGTGCGCCGCTTCGATGCCCATGCGAGCGCGGCGCAGATCGCGAAGGTGGCCGAAACCGTGCAGGCGGGGCAGGCCATTGCGCTGGTGAGCGATGCGGGCACGCCGCTGCTGTCTGATCCCGGCGGCAGCCTGGTGCGGGCGGTGGTGGCCACGGGCGGCGCAGTCTGGCCGCTGCCGGGTGCGTCCGCCCTGCTGGCGGGGCTTGTGACATCCGGTCTGGGCGAAAGCGGATTTTTCTTCGGCGGCTTTCTGGCGCCCAAGACGGGCGATCGCAAGCGCCGCTTGCGGGAACTGGCCAGCATTCCGGGCGCGCTGGTGTTCTATGAGGCCCCGCACCGGGTGGCGGAGACCCTGGCCGATATGCAGGCCGTGCTGGGGGACCGGGCCGCCTGTGCCGCGCGCGAGCTCACCAAGCTGCACGAGGAGGTCATGCGCGGCCCGCTCTCCGTGCTTGCTTCCCGTTTTGCCAGCGGCGAACCACGCGGTGAGTTCGTGCTCATCATCGGCCCGCCCGCGCCCGAGGCGGCCGCCAGCGCGGATGACGTCGATGCCCGGTTGACAGAGGCCCTCAAGCTCCATTCGGTGAAGGATGCCGCGGCGCTGGTGGCGGCGGAAACCGGCCTGCCCCGGCGCGAGGCTTATGCCCGCGCGCTGCGGTTGGCGCGCTGATGGGCGAAGACCGGCACAGAAGCGTCGCCAACCTCATCGGGGCGGATGCCGAGACGCTCGCGCTGTGGTGGCTGCGCCTGAAAGGCTATCGCCTGCTGGCGCGGCGCTACCGGGCCCCGGGCGGCGAGATCGACCTCATCGTCAAGCGCGGCCACGCCATCGTGGCGGTGGAGGTCAAGGCCCGTGCCACCCTGGAGGCCGCGTGCACCGCCATCACGCCCCGGCAGGTGCAGCGCATCGGCGTGGCTTTTGCCCATTTTCGCGCGATCCGGCGGCTGGACGAGCGCTTCACCTACCGCTGCGACGGCGTGTTCATCGCGCCCCGCCGCTGGCCCCGCCATGTGCAGGATGTGGGGGAGTTGGGGTGAGGCTTTTTGCTTGACGCCGCGCGCACCGCGCAGCCACATCAGCGGCGTCACAGGAAGCACACCATGTCCCAATCCCGGCCCCTTGCCGTCGCCGTCCAGATGGACCCGATCACCAAGATCAACATCAAGGGCGATTCCACTTTCGCGCTGATGCTGGAGGCCGAGGCGCGCGGGCACAAGCTGTGGTTCTACACCGTCGACACCCTGGTGATGAACAACGGCGCCGTCAGCGCCCGCATGGCTCCCGTCCGCGTGCGCGATGTGGAGGGCGATCACGTTGATCTGGGCGAGGCGCAGATGCGCCCGCTCACCGATGTGGATGTGGTGCTGATGCGCCAGGACCCACCCTTCGACATGGCCTACATCACCGCCACGCACCTCCTGGAGCGGGTGCACCCGCAGGTGCTGGTGGTCAATGATCCGGCCCATGTGCGCAATGCGCCCGAGAAGATCATGGTCACGCTGTTTCCCGACCTGATGCCGCCGACCTTGATTGCGCGGGACCGGGCGGCCATCGAAGCGTTTCGCGCCGAGCATGGCGCTGTGGTGATGAAGCCGCTCTACGGAAACGGGGGCGCGGGCGTGTTCAAGCTCGAACCGGGCGACCCGAATTTCGGGTCGCTGTTCGACATGTTCAGCACGCTGTCGCGCGAGCCCTGGGTGATCCAGCGCTTTCTCCCCGAGGTCATGGCGGGCGACAAGCGCATCATTCTGGTCGACGGCATGCCGATGGGCGCGGTCAACCGGGTGCCGCAGGCCGGCGACATCCGCTCTAACCTGGTGCGGGGCGGCGCGGCCGAGACGACGTACCTCTCCCCCCGCGAGCAGGAGATTTGCGCCCGCATCGGACCAGCCCTGAAGGCGCGCGGGCTGCTTTTCACGGGCATCGACGTGATCGCGGGGAATCTCACGGAAATCAACGTGACCTCGCCCACGGGAATCCGCGCCATCAAGCGCCTCGGAGGCCCGGATCTGGCTGTGCCGATCTGGGATGCGATCGAGAGCAAACGCACCGCGCGTTAACCACCTTTGCGGGTAAATTAGCATCCCAAGGTTGCAGGCTGGGTGCGCGGGCTCACTGCTTGAAGATGTAGGGCTCCACCAATTCGCGCAGCTTGTGCTGGTCGAGGTGCTTGCCGAAGTCGTTGGGGTGCACGAATTCGCGTCGAAACCACGGATACATCTTGGGATCGAAGACGGTTTCCAGCCAGTCAAGACCGGCCGCGACGCGCGGCAGCGAGCGGGCATCGCCATGCGAGCAGACCCAGATGTCGAGGGTGTAGCGCACGGGGATCGTCAACGGCACCACTTTTGCCCCGACCGCGAAGCCGTAGGAGGGCAAAAAGCCAATGCCGGCCCCATTCACGATGGTGAGATAATGCGCGGAGCTGTTGCGCAGCACAATGAACTGGTTCTGTGGCAGGCGCCCTCCGATGGCCTGTTCCACCGTCAGGCGGTCGCTGAACTGTGGATTGGTGTGGAAAACGAACTGATGCGACTTCAGCTCATCGACCGTGCGCGGCGTGCCATGCTCGGCCAAGTAGTCCGGTGAGGCGGCCAGCAGCAGGTGCAGGGTTCCAACCTTCACCCGCTTGATTTCTGGTATCACCGGTTCGATCACCTGGATCGCGATGTCCGTGTCGAAGCGGCGCATATCAGCGATGTTCATGCTGGGGTTGATGCGCAGGCCGATCTTGGGATGCAGCGCCTGGAACTCCCGCAGGCGCGGCCCGATCCAAAAGGTGCCGAGCCCCTCCGTCGCGGCGATGGAAACCTCCCCCTCGGCACGTGTGGTGAGTGTTTTGCCCAGTCTTTTGATGCGGTTAAGCGATTGTTCGATGGCGCGTCCCTGCTCCACCACCGCCTCGCCCTCGGGTGTCAGCACGATGCCATTGCTGGTGCGGCGGAAGATGAGGAACCCCAGCTCGCGCTCCAGATCCTTGATCTGCTGGTTGAGGGTGCGAAAGCCGGTGCTGGCATCGCGCATGGCCGCGCGAAAGCTGCCGGACCGCGTGATGTGCATGACGGTCGCCACACTGGTGACCATGCGGGTAAATGGATCCATGATTTTCAACCCTGAGATGCGTACGTTCTCGTTTTAATGACACAACGATGTCAACATGAGAACAGTACAAAAGTGCAAAACGGTTAATAAAATTCCAAGTCGCATTTTCGAGTGGAGTTCCCGATGACCGCAAGTTCCGATCCCCAGATTCAGCCTCAGACAGCCATTGAACCGCAGAGGACGCTGATCCCGGACTACGACACGTATCGGGAGGGACAGATGAAGCCGATGGAGTACGGCGTGACCCTGGCGCGGACCATGGAGGACATGCACAAGGTCATTGCCATCCGCAGCGCAGCCTATTTCAGCGATCCCGAGCACACCTTCGGCAAGCATTTTGACGGCAACGACATGTCCTCGTCGCACATGGTCGGCTACATCGGTGAAGAGCCGGCAGGAACGCTGCGCATCCGCTATTTCGCTGACTTTGCCCGCATCGAGCGCATTGCCGTACGGCCCACCCACCGCAAGTCGCGCATGGCCTTCAAGCTGGTCCAGGCCGCTTTTTCCTTCTGCCGCGACAAGGGTTACCGCAAGTTGTCGGGCGTGGCGCGCGAAGAGATGGTGCCGTTCTGGTCGATGTTCGGCGGGCGACTGACTTTGTCGAAGGAACCGGTCTTCATCTACGGTCTCCCGCATGTGGAAATGAACATCGAGTATCCCCCGGTTGAAACGGCCATCACGCAGGAGTCGGACACGCTGATCATCCTGCGCCAGGAGGGGCGCTGGCACGAGCCGGGCGCCTACCGTATTCCGCGTGGCCAGCTGGAACCCGTGGTGGCGCCGATGCCGCAATTTGCTCCCAAGACCACGCCGCGCCAGCTGGCGGAGCGGCTGTCCGCCCGCTCCCGCGAGACGGCGCAAGGCATGACGGCACAAGGCATGACGGCGCAAGGTACGGTTGCGGTTCCCGATGAGCCAGACCGCAGCCGCGTGGCGGATCACGGTGGGGGCAACATCAAGCCGCTGCGCTGACCTTGCGTAAATACACGTATGTTTGAGGGCGCTTTCGTTGTCCGAATGAGGGCGCAGAGGTGGCATTGCGCCAACGCGCGGCGATCTTATGGTCACCGCGCGCAGCACGCGCTCTGCGTGTCCACTGGACGGGGCTTCGAACTTGGCGCTAAGTTCGTCGTACAAGCGTCATCTGCGGCGCTTCCACATGTCTGGGGAGACGTCATGATCAAGAAATTCCTGATGACCTGCACGACCGCGGCCTTTGCCGCCGGTGCCGCTCTGGCGCTGGCCATGGCTGCCGAGGCCAAGACCTTCCGCTACGCGTTCCAAGGGGATCTCAACGCCCTGGACCCGATGTCGTTGAACGAGACCTTCACGCTCGGCGCCTTGGGCAATGTGATGGAAGGCCTGACCAAGCGTGACAAGGACCTGAAGATCATTCCAGGCCTGGCGGAGCGCTGGGAGGTGGTCAGTCCGACCACCTGGCGGTTTTATCTGCGCAAGGGCGTGAAGTTCCAGAACGGCGAGGATTTCACGGCAGACGATGTGCTCTTCACCTTCGACCGGGCCAAGATGGATGGCTCGCAGGTGCGCAGCCGCTTCCCGGCCGATCTGAAATACGCCAAGCTCGATGATCACACGGTCGAGTTCACGCTGGCCTCGCCCAATCCCATTCTCCACTACGAATGGGACACGCTCTACATCTTCTCGAAGAAATGGGCCGAAAGCGTCGGCGCCACCCGGCCACAATCCGCCACGGCGCAGTCATTGGCCGCCTGGGCGCTCACCGCCAACGGCACAGGCCCATTCCGGGTCGAGAGCCACCAGCCGGGCGTGCGCACGGTGTTCAAGCCCCACACGGGCTGGTGGGGCAAGCCCGAGCACAATCTGACCGAGGTGATCTTCACCACCATCAAATCCGATGCCACCCGCGTGGCGGCGCTGCTGTCGGGCGAGATCGACATGATGGACCCCGTGCCCGTCCAGGATGTCGCCCGCATTCAGGGCAATGCCACCACTGCGGTGCTGACCGGGCCGGAACTGCGCACCATCTTCCTCAACATGGATCAGATGCGCGACGAGCTGCTCTACTCCAGCGTGAAGGGCAAGAACCCGTTCAAGGATGCGCGGGTGCGCAAGGCGTTCTACCAGGCCATCGACATCGAGGCGATCAAGGCCCGCGTAATGCGCGGCATGTCGGCTCCGTCATCCATCCTGATTTCGCCGATCCTGTTCAGCCGTGCGTCCGAGATCAAGCGCTTCCCCTACAATGTGGACGACGCGAAGAAGCTGCTCACTGAGGCGGGTTATCCCAACGGCTTTGAAGTGACGCTGGATTGCCCGAACGACCGTTATGTCAATGATGAGGCGATCTGCCAGGCCGTGGCGGCCATGATGGCACGCATCAACGTGAAGGTGACGCTGAATGCTATGCCCAAGGCGCAGTATTTCGAGAAGGCGGGCCAACCGAAGAAGTTCGATTCCTCCTTCAATCTGCTGGGCTGGACACCGGGCTCTTTCGACAGCTTCAACGTGATCGCAAGCCTGGCGGCGTGCCGCAATGCCGATGGCCGCGGCACCGTGCACGCGGGAGCGCTGTTCAACTACGGCGGCTATTGCAATCCCAAGGTCGATGAACTCGCCACCGCCATCGTGCGCGAGGGCGACGCCACGAAACGCGATGCCATGATCCTGGAGGCCTTCAAGACCATCCACGAGGAGGTGGGCCTCATTCCGCTGCATCAGCAGGCGCTGGCCTGGGGTGTGTCGAAATCGGTCACCATTGCCCAGCGTGCGGACAACCAGATCCTGCTCTACTGGGTGACCAAGCAATAAGAGGCAAAACGCCTCTTGTAACCTCCGAGGAGGCAGCGCAATCTGCCTCCTCTTGTCTCGTTTAGCCGCCACAGAAGCGGAATTCATGCTCGCCTTCACCATCCGCCGCTTCATCGAGGCCTTGATTGTCATGCTCGCCGTGGCGGCGCTGGCATTCGTGCTGTTTCGCTTCATTGGTGATCCGGTCAGCCAAATCGTCAGCCAGGATGCGACATTGGCCGAGCGGCTGGCCCTGCGCGCGCAACTGGGCCTCGATGATCCCGTGCTGGTGCAGTTCGCGCGCTTCGTCTGGAAGGCGCTGCACCTTGATTTCGGCCTGTCATATCAGTTGAAGCAGCCGGTTGTCGGCATGATTGCCGATCGCTTTCCCGCCACCATGGAACTTGCCTTTGCCGCCGCGGTCTTTGCCATTGCGGTCGGCATTCCCATGGGTGTCTACACAGGCATCCACCGGGATTCGTGGCTTTCGAAGGTGTTTCTCTCCATCTCGCTGATCGGCATTTCGCTGCCCACGTTCCTGATCGGCATCCTCCTCATCTACATCTTCGCGGTCACGCTGGGCGTCCTGCCCTCCTTCGGGCGCGGGCAGGTGGTGAAGATCTGGGGCTGGACCACGGGGTACCTGACCTGGAGCGGGCTCAAAGCGCTCATCCTGCCCGCCGTGACGCTGGGCCTGTTCCAGATGACACTGGTCACGCGGCTCGTGCGCTCGGAAATGCTGGAGGTGCTGCGCACCGATTACATCCGCTTTGCCCGCGCCCGGGGTCTGCCCGACCGCATCGTCAACTTTCGCCATGCCTTGAAGAACACGCTGGTGCCGGTCATCACGATCATCGGCCTGCAGATTGGCGCGCTCATCGCGTTCGCCATCATCACCGAGACAGTGTTTCAATGGCCGGGGATGGGTCTCTTGTTCATCACAGCCGTGCAGCAGGCCGATGTGCCCGTGATGGCGGCCTATCTGATGCTGGTGGCTTTCCTCTTCGTCACCATCAATTTCATCGTTGACCTGCTCTATGTGCGGGTGGACCCGCGCATGCGTGTCATCGGACGCGGCACATGAGCGCCCCCTCACCTTCTCCCTCACCTGCCCCTGCACCCGCCTCCGCCCCCGGCCTGTTGGCCCGCATGCTGGACAGCGACATGTGGCATAATTTCCGTGGTCAGAAGGTGGTGATGGTCGCCGCCGCCGTCACCTTGCTCATGTGCCTGGTCGCGTTGCTCGCGCCGTGGGTCGCGCCGCACAACCCCTATGATCTCAAATCGCTGAGCCTGATGGATGCCAACAGCCCGCCGCGCTGGATGGCAGAGGGCGATCCGCGTTTTCTGCTGGGCACGGACAACCTCGGGCGCGACATCTTCTCCACCATCCTGCACGGCATGCGGGCCTCCATCGGCATCGGCCTCCTGTCGGTGGCGCTGGCCATGTCCATCGGCATCACGCTGGGCCTGATCGCGGGTTATTTCGGCGGCCGTGTGGACAGCCTGATCATGCGCATCGCGGACGTGCAGCTCACCTTTCCCGCCATCCTCACCGCGCTGCTGGTGGACGGTGTGGCGCAGGTCGTGGTCGGCGCGCACAAGGGCGGAGGCGGCGAGTTCTGGATTCTGGTTGTTGCCATCGGCCTGTCGTACTGGGTGCAATATGCCCGCACCGTGCGCGGCTCCACCATGATCGAGCGCAACAAGGATTACGTGCATGCCGCCCGCCTGATCGGGATTCCCTCAACGGCGATCCTGATGCGCCATGTGCTGCCCAACGTGCTCTCGCCGGTTCTGTGCATCGGCACCATCAATCTCGCGCTGGCCATCATCACCGAGGCGACGCTGTCATTCCTGGGCGTCGGTCTGCCGCCAACCGAGCCCTCATTGGGCACGCTCATCCGCATCGGCAACAACTTTCTCTTCGCGGGGGAATGGTGGATCGTGGCCTTCCCTGGCCTCACGCTGGCCATCCTGGTGCTGGCCGTGAACCTCCTGGGGGACTGGCTGCGCGACGTGCTGAACCCCAAATTGCAGTAGCCACTTTGACAGCGCCCACCCCGCGACCTATTTCACATCAATGCAATCCAACACCACCCTGCTTCCCGCCCGCGCACCGCGCTCGCTGATCTATCTCGGCCTCTCGATTGTCGTGGTCATGGCGGCGGCGACCATCGGTTCCACCACCACCCGCCCGCAGATCATGGCGTGGTATGCCACCATCAACAAACCATGGTTCAACCCGCCGAACTGGGTGTTCCCCGTGGTCTGGCCCTTGCTGTTTGCGCTGATGGCCTTTGGCCTCTGGCGCGTGCTGCGCCATGTGGAGGCAGGGCAACCGCGCAAGATGGCGCTGCTGGCTTTCTTCGTGCAACTCGTCTGCAACATGGCATGGTCCTTCGCCTTCTTCGGGGCCAACAGCCCCAAGGCCGGCCTTGTGGTCGCGGGTTTGCTGGTGGTTACAGTGGCCTGGATGGTGGTGACGTTCCGCCGGGTCGATCCGGTGGCGGGCCTCGTGCAACTGCCCTATCTGGCGTGGGTCACGTTTGCCATGGTGCTGAACGCCACCATCGTGATGATCAACTGAGGCTTTCGGCCAGCGCCAGAACCGCCCCATGCAGCGCCCGCGCTGCCAGTTCGATGTCTTCGGGCGCGGCATATTCCGCCGGGTTGTGGCTGATGCCCTCGGTACAGCGTACAAACAGCATGGCCTGCGGGCAGACTCCGCGAAACGCCATGGCGTCGTGGCCGGCGCCTGACGGCAGCACCAGCCCGCGCCCGCCCAACCCCTGCACGGATGCGCTGAGGGCGGCGACCAGCGCCAGCTCACTGGTGGCGGCGGGCGCGGCGTAGCGCATGTCGATGTCGACGCCGAGGCCGCGCATTTCGGCGATCTCCTTGGCCCGGCCCAGCACCATGGCGACGCCCCGCACGCGCGTGCGATCGTCCGCGCTGCGGATGTCATAGGAGAGCGTGGCGCGTCCCGGCACCACGTTGACTGCGGCGCCCGGCACCTCCAGCACGCCCACCGTGGCGGTGAGGCCCTCCATCTCCTGCCCGAGCCGCTCGATCATCAGGATGATCGCGGCCGCGCCCGCCAGCGCATCCTGCCGCATGTCCATGGGCAGCGTGCCCGCGTGGCCCGCCGTGCCGGTCAGCGCAATGGTGCCGCGCGAGCACCCCGCGATGGCACTGACGATGCCCAGCGCCTCGCCCTCTGCCTCCAGCACCGGCCCCTGTTCGATGTGAACCTCCAGATAACCCAGCAGCGTTGCGGGGTTGCGCGCAATGCCGGCCCATGCGTCGGGCTGGCAGCCAAAGGCTTCCAATGCGGCGCGGCGTGTGGTGCCCTCACCATCCGCCTCATCCAGCGCCGCCGCGTCAAACTTGCCTGCCACCGCTTTGGAGCTGGTGAGGGTGGAGCCAAAGCGCACGCCCTCCTCATCGGCAAAGGCCAGCACCTCGATGTGAAAGGGCAAGCGCCGCGCCTCGCGGATCAGTTCTTCCACCACGGCCAGGCCCGCGAGCACACCCAGATTGCCATCGTAGATGCCGCCGTTCGGCACCGTGTCGATGTGCGAGCCGATGAGCAGGGTTTTTGCGCCTGGATTGGTCGAGGCCAAGCGACCCACCACCGTGCCTAGCGCATCCACATGGGTCTCTAGCCCAGCCGCGCGGAACCACGTCGCCACCTGCTCTGCCGCACCCTTGTGAGCGGGTGACAAGGTGAGGCGCGTCATCTCGCCGGGCACGCTGGTGTGCGCGGCCAGCGCGTGCAGCCGCTCGGCCATGCGGGTGCCGGACAGGGGTGAAGTGTTGGTGAGTGAAGCGGTCATCGGTGACGGGGCCTGCGGCAAATCGAGAGTTGCGTGTTGCCTCTGGATAGGGGCAAAACGGGCGCACGACAAATCTGTTGAAAGACCTCACGCATGCCCGGCCTTGATGCCTATCTGATGGAATGGATCGGCATGCTGGCGCGGTGGCTGCACGTCATCGCGGGCATGGCCTGGATTGGCTCATCCTTCTTTTTCATGCACCTCGATGCCAGCTTGCGTGCAACTCCTGACATGCCACCTGAAAAGGGAAAACATGCCTGGCAAGTGCATGGCGGCGGCTTCTATGAAATGAAAAAATGGCTCGTCGCACCCGCCCGCATGCCCGCCGAGCTGACCTGGCATAAATGGCAAAGCTATTGGACCTGGATTTCGGGTTTTTTCCTGCTGTGCTGGGTCTATTATGCGCAGGCGACGCTTTACCTCATCGATCCCGCCGTGATGCCGCTCTCCACGCTGCAGGCCTCCGCCATCGGCATTGCGGGGCTGGCCGGCGGCTGGGTGGTCTATGACCTGCTGTGCAAATCGCCGTTGGGCAAGAGCGACAATGGGCTGGCGCTGGCGGGTTTCGGCTACGTGGTGCTGATGAGTTTCGTCTTCAGCCAATTGTTTTCCGGGCGCGGCGCGCTCATCCACACCGGCGCACTGATGGCGACCATCATGACCGCCAATGTGTTTCTGGTGATCATCCCCAACCAGAAGATCGTGGTGGCGGACCTGATCGCCGGGCGCACACCGGACCCCAAATACGGGCGCATGGGCAAGCAGCGCTCCACCCACAACAACTACATCACGCTGCCCGTGGTCTTCCTGATGCTGGCGAACCATTACCCCGTGACCTATGCCAACAACGCGGTGATCCCGCTGATCGTGGCGCTGGTGATTGTGGCGGGCGCGCTCATTCGGCACTTCTACAACGTGCGGCACGGTAACCATGCCCAATCCCCGTGGTGGTGCTGGCTGGTGGCGGCTCTGGCGATCTGGACTGCGTTTTACGTGGCGATGGCGTCCTCGCCCGGCGGGCGCGAGCGGCTGGGGCTGGCTCCGGCCATCCCGCGCACCGCGAGCTTGGCCGGGCTGACGCTCCCGCCCGAGCACGTGACGAACATTGTCAACGGGCGCTGCGCCATGTGCCACGCGCCCGAGCCGGTGTGGCCCGGCATCCAGATCGCGCCCAAGGGCGTGTGGCTGGATAGCCCCCAGAACATTGCGCTGCAGGCCAGCGCCATCCGCCTGCATGCGGTGCTGACCCACGCCATGCCGCCGAACAACCTGACGGGCATGACGCTGGAGGAACGCCGCGCCGTAGCCGCGTGGTTGCGCGCGCGGTGAGCGCGCTCTCCCCCGCCGCGATCAGCGAGATCATCGAGATGGCGCTCAGCGATCATGTCAGCTTTGACGACATCCGTGCGCAATACGGGCTGAACGACGCGGAGGTGAAGGCGCTGATGCGCACTCACCTTAAGCCCGGCAGTTACCGCGCCTGGCGCAAGCGGGTCAGCACCTTCGGCGCACGGCGCGCGCAATACAAATAGCGCGGACTACTCCTGCTCTGCCGCAAACAGCCAGTCCCAGAGCACCAGCCCAAGCAAGGCTCCGAGCACCTGCGCGCCGATGAAGGGCAGAACACTGGCAGGCGCAATGCCCGCGAAGGTGTCGGACAAGGCCCGCGCCAGCGTGACAGCTGGATTGGCGAAGGAGGTAGAGGCCGTGAACCAGTAGGCCGCCGTGATCGTCAGGCCCACCAGCCATGGGATGGCGGCGGGGGCAAAGCGCAGGCCGCCCAATACGGCGCCCAGCAAGGTCACGGTCGCGACGACCTCGGAGAGGAGTTGGCCTGCACCGCCGCGCGCCGTCGTGGAAAGCTGGATCATCGGCAGGTCAAACATCAGGTTGGCCAGCATGGCTCCTGCGCAGCCGCCCGTGATTTGGGTAGCCAGATAAAGCGCAAAGCGCGACCAGGGGAGCGCCCGTTTCAGGGCAAACACCAGGCTCACCACGGGGTTGAAATGCGCGCCGGAGATGGGCCCCAGCAACGTGATCAGCACCACCAGGATCGCGCCCGTGGGAATGGTGTTGCCCAGCAGCGCCACAGCCGTGTTGCCGCCCGCGAGCTTGGCCGCCATGATGCCCGAGCCGACGACGGTCGCCACCAGAAGGGCGGTGCCGATCGCTTCCGCCGCGAGCTTGCGTGTTAAATTGCTCATGCGGTGGCGATCCGGCGGCCCGCATCGTCGATGATTATCTCGCCATCTTCCTTGGTGAAGGCACCCAGTTGCGGCGCGGGCAGGATGTCCAGCACCTCTTCGGAGGGGCGGCAGAGACGCACGCCATGCGCCGTCACCACGATGGGCCTGTTGATCAGGATCGGATGCGCCAGCATGGCGTCGATCAGGTCGGCATCAGGCATGGCCGCGCTGCCAAGGCCGAGTTCGGTGTAAGGCGTGCCCTTCTCGCGCAGCAGGTCGCGGGCGGCCATGCCCATGCGGGCGATCAACTGCTCCAGCATCGCCCGGCTGGGAGGCGTTTTGAGATACTCGATCACATGCGGCTCGATGCCCGCGTTGCGGATCAGTGCCAGCGTGTTGCGCGAGGTCCCGCAGGCCGGATTGTGATAGATGATGACGTCGTGCATGCGCCGCTCCCGATGTCCGTCACATCGCCACGATCCATGACGATTTGATGACATGTCACCGTTTGCGCAGCGCCCAGAGCTTGGGCCCCACCAGCGCCAGCGCGGCCAGCGCCAGCAGCCCCACCGAAATCGGCTTGGTGAGGAAGATCATCAGATCGCCCTGGCTGATCGTCATGGCCTGGCGGAAATTCTGCTCCGCCAGTGGCCCCAGAATCATGCCGATGATGACCGGCGCTGTCGGAAAATCATAGCGTCGCATCAAGAAGCCCATGGCCCCCATGGCGTAGAGCAGCAAAAGGTCCACCACCGACCGGCTGATGCCGTAGGTGCCGATGGTCGCAAACACCAGAATGCCGCCATAGAGCAAAGGCGTGGGAATGCGCAGGATTTTGACCCACAGGCCCACCAGCGGCAGGTTGAGCACCAGCAGCATCACATTGCCGATGTAGAGCGAGGCGATCAGCCCCCATACCAGTTGCGGATTGGTGGTGAAGAGCTGCGGCCCCGGCGTGATGTTGTAGCTCTGGAAGGCCGAGAGCATGATCGCGGCGGTCGCGGACGTGGGCAGGCCCAACGCCAGCATGGGCACGAGCACGCCGGCGGCAGAGGCGTTGTTGGCTGCCTCCGGCCCCGCCACGCCCTCGATGGCCCCGTGGCCGAACTCTTCGGGATATTTCGTGAGTTTCTTCTCGGTGTAATAGCTGAGAAACGTGGGGATCTCTGCCCCGCCCGCCGGCATGGCCCCGATGGGAAAGCCGATGAATGCGCCGCGCAGCCATGGCTTCCAGGAGCGCGCCCAATCGGCCTTGGAAAGCCAGAGCGAATCCTTCACCGCCAGCACCTCGTCATCCACGATCTTGGCGGATTTCTGGAAGGCGAGGTAGAGCGTTTCTCCCACGGCAAACAGGCCGACAGCGACGACGATGACGTTGATGCCATCCAAAAGTTCCGTCACGCCAAAGGTGAAGCGGGCCTGGCCGGTCTGCATATCGATGCCGATCATGCCCAGGAAAATGCCGATGGCCAGCGCCGACAGCCCGCGCACGGCGGATGAGCCCAGTACGGCGGAAACCGTGACAAAGGAGAGCACCATCAGTGAAAAATATTCCGCCGGGCCGAATTTCAGCGCCAGATTCACCACGGGCTCGGCCAGAAACGTAATGCCGATGGTGCCGATGGTGCCCGCCACAAAGGAGCCGATGGCGGCGGTGGAGAGCGCCGCGCCCGCGCGGCCCTTCTTGGCCATCTTGTTGCCTTCCAGCGACGTCACGATGCTGGCACTTTCACCCGGCGTGTTGAGCAGGATCGACGTGGTCGAGCCGCCGTACATCGCGCCGTAATAGATGCCCGCGAAGAGGATCAGCGCCGCCGTCGGCTCCACCTTGTAGGTCAGCGGCAACAGGAGCGCGATGGTCAGCGCGGGCCCCAAACCCGGCAGCACGCCGATGGCCGTGCCCACCGTGACGCCCACGAACGCCCACATCAGATTGAGCGGTTGCAGGGCGATGGCAAAACCGTTGAAGAGATGGCCCAGTGTGTCGGTCATGGCGCGCACCTCATCCTGAGCCTGTCGAAGGATGATGTGTTAAGGGCCAGCGCCCTCGACCCTTCGACAGGCTCAGGGTGAGGGGAAGAGAAGGCTGTGAGATAGGAAATCATATGAGTCTCTCGATGATGCCGGTGCCGATCTTGTAGCCGAGCACCCGGTCGAAGCCCACGTAGGCGACAACCGTGAGCGCAAAGCCGATGGCCGCGTCGCGCGCGAGACGCGTGCTGTTGAAGGCGCGCGCCGTCAGCGTGAAGAGAACGGTGGAGGCGATGATGAAGCCGACTGTGCCCACGCCGGGGATTTCCAGATCAATGAGTGCCGCATTGGCCGCCAGCGCGCCGATCATCCACAGACCGCCGCGCCAATCCACCTCGCCGAAATCATCTATTGCATGGGACCAGCCGCCACGCAGCGCGTCCACCACCAGGAATCCGCCCATCACCAGCATCATGACGGAAGCGACCCAGGCGAAGGCACGCGGACCGACAGCCGCATAGGCCGAGGTCGGGATTTCGGTGGTCTGCCAGGCCGCGATGGCCCCCAGGGCGACGACGCCGAAGGCCACGCCCAGATCGGCCCAGGCGGGGCCTCTCGCGGGCGCTTGCGCAGCGGTGCGTTCATCCGTCATGTGCAATCCCCGCCCTCAATACAATTCAGATATGTAGAATAACCATGTATCTCGGCCTGTCCATGACCAAGAACGTTGCTTTGCGGGCGCCTTGCCTGAGACGAGACAGGAGCCCGCAAGAAATCAGCTCGCCAGGCCCAGATCTTTCAAGATGGCCGTGATGCGCTCGATTTCCGAGGCCAGAAAAGCGCTGTAAGCGTCGCCGGAAAGATAGACGCCGGTCCAATCCTTCTTTTCCAGTTCGCTCTTCCACGTCGGGCCGGCCACCATCTTGTCGAACAGGCCGATCAGGGCTGTGCGCTGTGCGGGCGTGATGCCCGGTGCGCCGAACACGCCGCGCCAGTTGAACAGCTCCACATCCACTCCCTGTTCCTTGAACGTGGGCACGTCGATGCCCGGCAGGCGCTTGTCGGATGAAATGGCCAGCAAGCGCATCTTGCCCGCCTTTACCTGCTCGGCGAATTCACCGTAGCCGGAGATTCCCGCCGAGACCTGTGATCCCAGGATGGCCGCCTGGGCCGGGCCGCCGCCCGCGAAGGCTACATAGGCCACGCGCTTGGCATCGACACCGATGGATTTGGCCATCATGCCCGCCAGAATGTGGTCCGAGCCGCCCGCAGACCCGCCCGCGATGGAGACCTTGCCGGGGTCGGCCTTGAATGCGGTCATCAGATCGGAGAGCTTCTGGAAGGGCGAGGAGGCCGGCACCGCCAGCACCAGCGCTTCGCCGGTGAGGCGGGCCAGCGGCACCAGATCGGTCATCTTGACGGGGCTCTTGTTGGCGATGAGCGAGCCCACCATCACCAGGCCGCCCACCATCATGGCGTTTTCCTTGCCCCGCTTGGCGCCCATGAACTTGGGCAGACCCACCGCGCCGCCCGCGCCCGGCGCATGCTCGAACTGGAAGCTCTGCACGATGCCGTCCGTGCGCATGGCGAGCTCGATGGAGCGGCCCGTCTGGTCCCAGCCCCCGCCGGGGGCCGCCGGAATGAACATCTCGATGGCGGACAGCGCCTGCGCGCTGGCCTCTGTGATTGCCCCTGGCCCCATCAGGGCGGCGGCGCTGGCGGCAAGGCCAAGCTGCAGGGTAGCGCGGCGCGAAACATTACGGTGGCTGAACATGGTCTTCTCCCGGGATGATGGCTGCGGAATGTCGAGCCCCCGCATGCGTGTTGGGTGAAGTTGTAAGCAGCGTTTGCGGCGCTGTGAAGGGGGCAATCGGACCCTCGTTATCCCACCATCTTGTTCCTTGGGCTACCACGGCGCAGGGTTGGTGGGGTCGAAGCGCTTCTTCAGGCCCTGCCAGCAATCGGCATAGCCCGCCTGCAAGCCGGCCAACCCGGCCGCGTGGCGTGTGACGCGCTGGGGAAACCGCGTCTCGAACATGAAGGCCATGGTGCCGGTCAGCTTCACGGGTTTGAGCTCCACGGTGCTCGCGTGCTCATACGCCCCGACATCCGGCCCGTGCGGCAGCATGAGATTGTGCAAGCTGAAGCCACCGGGCACAAAGCCCTCGGGCTTGGCATCGTAGACGCCGTAAATCAGTCCCATGAACTCGCTCATGATGTTGCGGTGATACCACGGCGGGCGGAAGGTGTTGTCTGCCACGTTCCAGCGCTCGGGAAAGATCACGAAATCGATGTTGGCGGTGCCCGGCGTCTCGGAGGGCGAGGTCATGACCGTGAAGATCGAGGGGTCGGGGTGATCGAAGCCCACAGAATTGACGGGTGAAAACCGGCGCAGATCATATTTGTAGGGCGCGTAATTGCCGTGCCAGGCCACCACATCGAGCGGCGAATGATCGATCTCGGTCACATGCAATTGCCCGCCCCATTTCACGAACAGCTTCGAGGGCGCGTCATGGTCGGCGTAGGCGGCGACGGGGATGAGAAAATCGCGCGGGTTCGCGAGGCAGTTCGCGCCGATCGGCCCGCGATCGGGCAGGGTGAAGCCACCACCGTAATTCTCGCAGACATAGGCCCGCGCCGGCCCGCCCATCAATTCGCAGGAGAAGATCACGCCGCGCGGAATTACCGCCACCTCGCCCGGCGCGATCTCGATGACGCCAAACTCCGTGACGAAGCGCAAGGCGCCTTCTTGCGCCACCACCATCAACTCGCCGTCGGCATTGAACATGTATTCGTCGGTCATGGAGCGCGTGATGAGCGCGATGTGCGCGGCCATGCCGCTTTGCGCCTCCACATCGCCCGCCACCGTGATGGTCATCAAGCCTTCCACGAAGGAGAGCTGTTCACCCGGCAACGGCACGGGATCCCAGCGCAATTGGCCGAGCGGCAGATCGTGTTCGTCCCGGTCAATCCCGCCCGCGCGGATCAACCCCCGGTCGATTTTCTGGAACCGTCCCGTGTGCTTGACCGAGGGGCGGATGCGGTAGAGCCACGAGCGCTGGTTGGTCGCCTGCGGCGCGGTGAAGGGCGTGCCGGACAATTGCTCGCAGTAGAGGCCGTAAGCCGGGCGTTGGGGCGAGTTGCGGCCCACAGGCAGCGCGCCGGGCAGGCTTTCGGTCTCGAATGTGTTGCCGAAGCCCGACATGTAAGCGCGGTCGCTGACGGAATGGGCGGTGGTGGCAAGCGGTTTCACATGCGTGTTCATAGGACGCTCCCGAATGATTGGTTGCGAATGTAACTAACTTTTATCCGTGAGACGAGCGCTTTTGTGGCTTCATGCGCCGTTCAAATGGCTCTGCCATGATAGGGCCACGCTTTCGCGACAGCGCCAAATCAGATAACAGGCTGATCCCATGATGATTTTACCTCTCCGCATTTTGCGATTTGCCGCAGCAGCTGCGCTGGTGAGCCTCCTGGTCACCACGGCGCTGCCCGCCCGCGCGCAGGACGCCGCCGAGATGCTGCTGCGCCTCGACCGGCTGGAAAACCTCGTGCGCCAGCTCAACGGGCAGGTGGAGCAGGCCACCAACCAGAACCGGCGGCTGGAGGAGCAGGTGAAGCGCTTCCAATCCGACACGGATTTCCGCTTCCGCGAAATCGAGCAGGGGCGCGGCGGCGCACGGCCCGGCGCTCCGGCGAACCCGGCGGCGACCCCTCCCGTGCGCCAGCAAAGGGGCGATGCATTCGATCCCGCAACCACGCCCGGTGCAGCCGGTGCACCGCAGGTGCTGGGCTCGCCCACCTCGGCCACGCCGCCGCGGCCCCGCCCGGCGGGTTCGGGCGCAGTGGCCAATCCCGGCCAGATCATCGCGGGGGATGAAAACGTTCTGGGCCGTGATCCCCGCCAGCCCACAGATCTGGCTCCCGGTACGCGGGGCGGGCAGACCACGGCAAGTCTGCCGCCATCTGGCACCGGCACCCCGCGCGAGATCATCGCGCTCGGCCGCCAGCAGTTGACGGACAGCGAATACGAGGCAGCGGAGCTGACCTTCAAGGAGTTCATCCGCACCCGCCCGCGCGATGCATTGATGCCCGAGGCCACCATCGGACTGGGAGACAGTTTCTACCAGCGCCAGCGTTGGCGGGAAGCCGCCGAGCAGTTCGTGGATGTGACGACGAAATTTCCCAAATCCGCCCGCGCGCCCGAAGCCGAGTTCAAGCTGGGCATTTCCCTGCGCGGCCTGGGCGCCACCAAGGAAGCCTGCGACGTGCTCACCAACCATGGCCGAAAATACCCCGCGGCATCGGTGGCCATCAAGCAGGGTGTCGCGCGCGAGATGCAGCGCAGCCGTTGCGCAGCCTGACGCTTGATCCTGCGGCGCTGTTTGCACCCCGCTTGAGCGGCGCGGCGCGGGTTCTGGTGGCTGTCTCCGGCGGGCCGGATTCCCTGGCGCTGCTGCACCTGCTGGCGCGTTGGGCGGCGCATCCGCCGCTCATCGTGGCCACGGTTGATCACGGCTTGCGACCGGAAAGCACCGATGAGGCGAAGCTGGTGGCTGCCACCGCACAGGCGCTTGGCCTGCCCCACCATACCCTGCACTGGGAGGGGCCCAAGCCCGCCACAGGCCTCGCGGCCGCCGCGCGTCAGGTGCGCTATGCGTTGCTCGAAGCGCTGGCTGCGCGGGAGGGTTGTACCCATCTCATGACGGCCCATCACGCCGATGATCAGGCCGAAACATTGCTGATGCGCCTCGCTGCAGGTTCGGGGCCCGCAGGGCTGGCGGGCATGCGCATGGAAACGATGCGCGGCGCGCTCACCCATGTGCGCCCGCTGCTGGGTGTGCCCAAAGCGGCGCTGGTTGCATTCTGCACGGCAGAGGGCATCGTCACCGCCATGGACTCCACCAACAGCGATCCGCGCACGGGGCGCGGGCGCTTGCGCGGGCAGGGGACCGCCATGCGCGCGCTCGGCCTCACCCCCCAGCGCCTGGCCACGCTGGCCGCCCGCATGGGAGATGTGGAGGAGGCATTGGCGGTGCAGACGCAAGCGGTGCTGGCCCGCGCGGGGGCACCCATGGATTGGCGTGTGGTCGCTGCCGAACCCGTCGCCATCCGCCGCCGCGTGCTGAACCTGTTGCTCCTGCGCATGCAGACCGAGGCTCCGATCAAGCTGGAGGGTCTGGAGCGGCTGGAGGCCGAACTCTTCGCGGTGGTTCAGGCCAGAACGCGCCTGCGCCGCACGCTGGCCGAGCGGCTGGTGACGCTGAAAGCGAATGGCGAATTGAGTGTCAGCACCGCCCCCGCGCGAGCATGTCGCGGAAAAGTGGGAACCGGTTTTCCGGCATAAGACAGGCTCAAGAATTAATCTGCCGCGCGCCCGCGATGATAGCCTTGCGCAGCGGCCACAGCGGCCCAGTGAGCAGCCGCATCTGGCGCAGCTTCGCAGCATTATGGGTCTCGGTTCCCGCTTCATCCAGAAAGCGTCTGGCCATCGCGCGGTCGCCGTATCGTACCCATTCGGCGCAGTGCAGCAGGGCGAGGCGCGCGCGGTAATGCACGAGCTGTGTCCGCGCATGGGCTGTCAAGTCTGGCCCGCGCAGCCGCTCGGTGATCCACTGCATCGCGGCATCCGGCGCGCGCACGGGCTGGCGCGTCAGGTCGGAGGCCTCGCGGCGGTAAAGCGCACCGATGCGGTCGCTGGTGCCCATGGCGAGACCGTCGGTGAGTTTCAGCCAAAGCGTGAGATCTTCACCCCGGTTTGATGTGGTCGCAAAGCCGCCCATGTGCAGCGCCGCTGCCCGGTGCACCATGGCCGCGCAGGTCGAGACGACAAGCCGGCCCGTCACCCAGCTTCCGGCGTAATCGGGCACCAGTCCGATGGCGCTGCGCGTCGTGTCAACGGGTTGGCCAAGTTCGCCCAGGCGGTTCGCGTAAAGCCCCAATTCGCCGAAGCTCCGGGTGATGCGCAGCAGCTCTTCGATGTGGTGCGGCAGCCAGATGTCATCGGCATCGAGAAACGCGCAGTAGACGGAGCTGGCGAGCCGGAGGCCGTGGTTGCGCGCAGCCCCCGGCCCGGCGTTGGGCTGGCGCACAAGGCGGATCAGCGCGCCGAAGGTCTGCTCAACCTGCCGATCGCCGCCATCGGTCGAGCCGTCGTCGACAATGATGATTTCGTCCACCGGAACTGTTTGGGCCAGCACGCTTTCCACTGCCGCGATGACATGCACCGCCTTGTTGTAGAGCGGAATGATGCAGGCGACGCTCATGCCAGCGCCTCGTGCAAGGCTGTTGCATTGAGCTGCGCTTCGGCGCGCAAACGGGCCATCACAGCGGGGTCGATGGCGCGCGCGGCGGCCGCATCAGCCAGCGCCAGAAGGGTGACAGGCGTCACGCTCTCCACCGCGATGCAGGGCATGTCGAAGCTGCGGCAGACCTCGGTGATCTTCCGGTCATGGGAGAGGCCCACGAAAGGCACGCCCGCCACCGCTGCCAGCACATGGCCGTGGTAGCGCTGGCCCACATGCACCTTTGCCCCCGCCATGCGGGCTGTGACGGCGGCCAGATCGCCCGCAGGCGCGAGCAATTCGAGTTCGCCCGGATGGCGCGCCAGGAGATCACCCGCGACATCTTCCAGGCCTCGCGATCGTCAAGACCCGGAGCGCCCTCCCGTTTGGTTTCGAACGCCAGCAACGTGCAGGGCCACCCCCGCGCGATGAAGCTGGCTATGGTGTGGTTGAGCGCCGCACGCACGGCTGACCCCATAGCATCGCGGCGCGCCGTGACGGCGGGCTGGATCGAGAAGATCGCGCGTGGTGCGGCGACCGACTTTGACACGTCGGGCAGCGGCAGCGCGTAGACCAGATCAGCCACCGCGCGCACCGACTTGCTGGGCACAAGCGCCGCCACGGCGGCCATCGACGATGCATCGCGCAGGCACAGCACGTCGATGCGTTTCACAATGCGCCGGAGCAGAAAGCGCCCCAGGCGTGTGCGCGCAGCCCCGATGCCGGCACCGATGGCGATCACTTTGAGGCCATGCTTCTTCGCCTGCATCACGGTTGCCAGAATGACGAGAAGGCCGAGGGGGGAGCCGCCCTCCTGCAACACCGTGCCCCCGCCGAACACCAAGGCGCGGCATTCACCAAAGGTGGTGCGCAGCAGCCCGAGGTAATCCGCCATGCGGGCGGGTTTGCTGCGTCCGGTGTCGGCCAAAACGGCGCTGGCAGGGACGAGGTGCACATCCGCTACACCAAGGTCGGGCACGCGCGCAGGATCGTGGCAATGCACAAAAATGGGGGCACTGGGCACCGCCTCGCGGATCATCCCCACCGCCGAGGCCATGAGCAGGTCATCGCCCAGATTGCCCTGGCCATAATAGCCGTAGAGATAGATGCCGTTCTTGCTCATGACACGGCGTGAAAGCGCTTGCGCAGCAGGGTGCGCGGATCACCCACCGCGGCCAGCGCCGCCGCGATGCGGGGGGCGGCCTGTCCATCGCCGTAAGGGTTGGTCACGCCTGTTG